>CAYPON010000037.1:0-17106 GCA_964412315.1 uncultured Anaerolineae bacterium
GCACGATCTGCACGTCACGATATCCATAGCTTCTTAGCTCGGCGGCACTGAATTCCGAGCAGGCGATAGCGCCCCGGCAGAAAGCGGCCAAACGGCGCACCTCCTCCCGCCCGGCGGCCAGCCTCGCTGCCAACAAGGGATCGCTCACGGAAAAAAAGCGAGGCGGCGTCAGATTGTGATACCAGAGCAGGACCTGGTCGTGTGCGGCGCGTTCCTCAAGCCAGGCCGAGAGCTGGGAGCCAACGGTGAAATGGTAGAGCCAGAAAACCCTCTCCGCCCGCCCGGCAGCGCGGCCCTGTGCCATAACCCCCCGTTCCCATATTTGTGCATGGATACCTGAAATATATCCAGCATTATGCAAAATAGTCTGCGAAGCGAGAACGCAATTGGCAACGGCGGAAGCGGGGGCCATCGTATCTACGACTTGATGCACGGCGGCTGCCAACGTGACCATCCATCCTTTGTTCACCCATAAAGGGTGAGGCTACTGGCGCGCTTCGATCTCGGCCAGGCGGGCCTCGGCGCGGGCTAAATCCGCTCGCAAGGCGCAGATCAGGCGTGCCTGAATCATCTGCGCGGTCGCCACCCTCGCCACCGCCATATTAACATAGTGGACCACCAGTTGATGCAGGGGCCGCTTCAAGGCGTCCAGCAAGCGGCCAATGAGCGGCACGCCCGAAGGTCGCATATCCGCCAGCACAGCCAGATCCAGGTGCTCCCATTGATACCAGAGGAAACGCCAATCCGCGTCTGAAGTTAGGCTAGAGGGAGCGAAGCTGTATGACGACCAGGCATCGTTCCAGCCGTGTGAGCGGTAATTCTCCGCCAGCCTGCCCAGCACATCCTCCTCGCTGATGCCGTGGCCGCGAACCCTGACTATCTCTTTCATCTTGGCGATCAGGTCACCGGGCATGTTTCCCTCCCATGACAAGTTGGTAAACCTGCTCCACCCGCTCTTCCACCAATTCCCAGGTGAAACGTTGGCGGACATCCCGTTGCCCAGCCGCGCCTAAAGCCTGGGCCATTGCTGGATTATCCAATAACGCAGCTATGCTCTCCACCAGGGCGGCCGTGTCCCCGAAAGGCACTAGCAGCCCGTTCACCCCTTCGCTGATGACCGCCGGCACCGCCCCAGCCCGCGCCCCGATGACCGGTTTTCCCCAAACCCAGGCTTCCAGATAGACCAGGCCAAAGGATTCGGTGCGCGAAGGAAGGAGCAGCATCTCGCAAGCTGCCAGGGCATCCGCTTTGCTTTCCTCATCCACCGAACCGAGCAGATGACAACGCGCCTGTTGCTCGGCCGGCAGCCGATGATAGAAAGCGAGAAAGTGCTCTAGCGGCTGACCAATCATCACCAGATCAGCCTCGTATCCCCGTTGCCAGAGTTCAGCCATGGCCTGCACGGTATACGTCGCCCCCTTTTCATAATGCAAGGCTCCCAGGTAGAGCACAAAAGGGCGTTGTATGCGATAGCAAGCGCGAAAGCGAGCGGCGTCTCCCCGACGGAGGCGCGCCTCGTCCACGCCACCGCCCACCACATGGACGCGCTCCGCAGCGACACCCTGCTTCACCAGGTATTCCGCCTCGATGGGGGTCAAAGCCAGCACCGCGTCGCTGTCGCGCAGCAGTGACATCTGGTGACGCATAGTATAAAAGCGGCGCACGTGCTCGCTCCCCTCCTCGCCCAGGTGAAGCAGCGGCGCAATAATGAAAGGGATGCCATGAGAACGGGCGTAACGCCAGGCCGGCCCCAAGAGCGATTCGAAGGGGATATTCCAGGCGTGGACGAGGTCGCAGGGATCGTTTGCGCTCCGCAAGTGCGCCTCCAACTCGGGCAGCCAGGGGGTGAAACGCGCCCAACGCCACAAGATGGCCTCGCTCACCCAGGGTCGCCGGCTCAACTCGATAACCAGCCGGCGCAGGGCATGATACGAGTAAGGCGGGAGGGGAAGATGGCGGACAGGGAAACGGCGCACGGTAACGCCCTCATCCGTCTCGCAGCCAGGTGGCAGCCGTCCTTTGGAGTGGGACCAAAAATACTCGATCTCCGCGGCGTCGCTGACATAAGCGGCGACCTCATGTCCCCGCCGACATGAGCGACGCGCGACCTCTCGCAGGAAAAGCTGAGACCCGCCGATGAAAGGAGGATAGCCGATATTGACATGTAAAATCTTCACGCCACTCCCCGTTTCGCGATGATCCCTATGGTGTATAAGAGATGTCGAGTTGGGGGCGCAGACTGGCGTTGAGATAGTCGGACGAGGTGAACGTGTACTCGCCCGCCAAAGTCTGACCCCTAAGAAGCAGGCCCCTGTTGCTGTTGGGATTGGAAACCCACTGCTGAACCAGACTGGTGATATCAAGTTCACACCAGGTATTCGCACTGGAAACGATCTGGGATGCGCGAGGCGTGCCGTCATAATCGTTCGGAACATTCTGGCACCCCGGCGTGGCCCAGTCGGAGGACGCGGTCGCTCTAGTCCAGGTTGCCTCGTTGGCGTTCCACGGGCGGTTGACCTTGTAGGCGTACAGCGTCATCGGATAGGGCCCGCTACTGAAAACATGCAATCTGAGGATGGCCCGTGTGACCGTCGCCGTGACGGGGATGTGTGAGAGATCCATCTGCATCAAGCCAACCTTGACATAGCCTGCCCGAACCGTCATATACCCATAGGTTCCATAGTTTCTGGCGGGGTAATAAGTGTCGAGGTAAGTGTCCGCGATAGCCCCAGGAGCAGATGGAGTGGGCGTAACCGGGCATTGTGCGATCGGTGTATAGAAATCATAGGCCGTCGTAACCTCGATGAGATCGAGTCGCGTATCCGCTTCGCGGGCGCAAAAGCGGATAGTGTGATAGCCCTTGATGAGCGGGAACACGACGGGATCCAAGCCCAACCCCCAATCAGACACACTGTCCCAACACCAGCCGTATTCATCACACAGCCCTCCGCTTCCAACCGGCGGCGGACTCCAAACGTAATTGTAGCCCCCATCCATGGAGACCCAGAAAGAGTTGTGAGCCTCGTCTAGCGACTTGACTCGCGTGAAGATGCGATAGTTGTCATCGCGGGGGACATAGATGGTGAATGACACCCCTCCCGACTCACAAACGCTGCTGGCGCCTTGCGGGCTGGATACGTACTGGCAACTGGAGGCGGTCTCATCCCGGGTTATAGCCATCGGTGCGACCAGCGTGCCATCCTCGGCCTCCACTCGCACACGCACGATCCCTGTGTTTGTAGTGGGTGTGCGGGTCGGTGTAGGCGTTGTCCCCGATGTTGGTGTCAGCGTATAGGTAGCTGTAGGGGGCACTGAGCCACCGACGATGTAAGTGACAGTGAGCTTGGGACGAATGTTGACGTTCCCATGCTCTCTTGATGCCAAGGTGTACTGCACAGCCGTCCCCGATAACGCCTTTAAGAGCATCCCCGCATTCCAAGCAGGATCAGAAACCCACGCCTGAACCATGTTCGTTATGTCAAATGTATAGGGGGCCGCACCGCTAGAGACGACAACGCTGGCTTCAGCGGTGGCCCACCGATCGCTGTCGGTGTTGTCACAGCCGGGGATCCCCCAATTGTCGCCGCTCCTGGCGCGATTCCAGGTCGCCTCATTCCCCAGCCAGGCTCGCCGCACACGATAGACGCTGACTGTTATAGGATGGCCCCCGCTTCCGACCGTGTAGAGTTGGAGAATGGCCTCCGTCACGACAGCATCGGTGGGAATGATGCGCACATCGAAACGTAGCAAGGAGGACTTGACGTTTCCCGAACGGACGGCCATCGTATTGTCACCACCATAATTTGTATCCACTGCCCAGGCGTTGATACAGGTATCATCCGTTCCCGCATATCCATCTACGCCTTGTTGGAATACCACCGTTATTGGCGTGGGCATCCCTGTGGGCGTTCTCGTGGATGTCCTGGTTTGGGTAGATGTGGCTGTCTCTGTTGCCGTCCAGGTCAGCATCCGGGTGGGCGTCCGTGTTTCAGTAGGTGTCGCCGACGGCGTGGCGCTGGGCGTCGGTGTGAAGGTATCCGTTGCCGTTGGAGTGGGCGTTGACGTGTCTGTAGACGTTGGGCTGGGCGTCGCCGTAGATGTCTCTGTTGCCGTCCAGGTGGGCGTCCAGGTGGGCGTCCATGTTTCAGTAGGTGTCGCCGACAGCGTGGCGCTGGGCGTTGGTGTGAAGGTATCCATCGCCGTTGGAGTGGGCGTTGACGTGTCCGTAGGCGTCGGGCTAGGCGTCGCCGTAGGTGTCTCCGTTGCCGATGGCGTAAGGCTAGGCGTTGCTGTAGGTGTAGGTGTCTCTATTGCCGATAGCGTAAGGCTAGGCGTTGCTGTAGGTGTAGGTGTCGTTATCAGCATCTCGTGTCCGGAGATGAAAGGCAGATAATAGCGCGCGAGTATAGGTGTAGGAGATGGCGTCGGCGTGGCGCTGGATGTCGCGGTCGGTGTTGCCGTTGGCAGCGGCGTCCAGGTGCCTGTAGAGGTCGCCGTGGGCGTGGATGTATCCGTCGGTGTAGGGCTTGAGGTGGCCGTATGCGTCGCCGTCGCTGTCCAGGTCGGACTGGGAGTCGCTGTCGCAGTTGGGGTGAAAGTGGGTGTAAGCGTCAGTGTAGGGCTTGAGGTGGCCGTATGCGTCGCCGTCGCTGTCCAAGTCAGACTGGGAGTCGCCGTCGCAGTTGGGGTGAAAGTGGGTGTAAGCGTCGGCGTGCGAGTTGGCCTCGGCGTGGTTGGTGTGCTGACGATGTAATGTACGAGCAGTTTAGGCCGGTAAAATGTCGTGGAATGCTCCGAAGAGGCCATCTCGTACTGCGCTGATGTGCCGGAGCCTTTCAGCAACACCCCCTCGTTGCTATTGGGATTGACAACCCACTGCTGCGCAAGATCCTTCACGTTGAAGGTATACCAGCCGTTGACCGCGTATACCCTCTCAATGTCAGTGGAGACACCGGAGCGATCGGAGTTGATGCCTCCACACCCTGGCACTGCCCAATTGACGGTGGCACTGGCCCTTTTCCAGGTGGCCTGGCTGGCGATCCAGGGGCGCAGCATTTTATAGATATCCACGTTGATCAGATTCTCGCCGCCGCTTAATGAGTAAAGGTTCAAGGTAGCCTTGAGGATCATCGCGTTCGGTGGAACCTGGTTGCGAAGGTTAAACTTGATGAGTGCTGACGCTCCCTCGCCGGGGCGGACGGCGAGCGTGGTTCTGCTGCCATAGGAGGTGTCCGGATACCAGGCGTGGATATACGTATCCTGCACACCGGCATATCCGTTCACGCCTTGCTGCAAAGTAACCACTGTCGGGCGAGGTGGAGCCGGCGGTGTATCAACAGGCGTGGGAGTAGGGGAGGCGGAGAGTTGCGTGAACCGGTTCAGCACGTTTCGGGTGATCTGCTCCACAGCGGGGATGCCGGAAGCAAGCCCCTGCGCGGACCACCCCCAGGTGCCTGTGGTAAAAACCTGGCCGTTGCGCTGGTAAACGCCCAGCGTAGCATGACCCAGCTTGGAGGGGAGGCCAAGAATGAGATAATTCCGCGGCGTGCCATCTTCACCCGTGGGGACAGGATACCCGCCAGACATGCGATAGCGAGCGCCATCCACTTCGATGGCCATGATCCCTTTGTTCTCGCCGCCGAAAACATCGCCATCGTGGAGGCCGGTGCCCTCGTAGACCCAATGATCGGAGTGGTAGACTCGGAAACCACCCGCGCCGATGCCGCCAAAGTGGTAGCTCACGCCGGTCATCTGGTTCTCAGGCCGGTTCACAGGATACCCTGTCCAATAATTCGTCACGCGGGAATTGTCCACGCCGAACAAAGGATCCTGCTCGAAATCATCTTTGTAACACACGATCTTGCGGCCGTCATCCTCCAGGCGGATTTGCCAATAGCAAGTGTCGCTGCCGAGGAAGGCCACATTGCCGCCACGTCCGATGTAGGCTTCCAGGTTGTCCCGCATCTCCTTGGACCAGTACTCATCATGGCCGATGCTGACGAAAAGGGGATAATGGTCCAGGAGTTCGGGCTTGAAGTGCAAATCAACGTTGGTGCAATATTCCGCCACATAGCCGTGGCTTTCCAGCCAGCGAACGAAGGGGATTTCCCACTGGTAAGGGCCAGTGCCATACGGTTGCCGCGTGAAGGGGCGGTCATAGGATATTTCCATGGCCCTGGGCGTGGTGTAAAAGTCCAGGCCATGACGGTCGGTATAAGCGTTCCAGGTGTTGAGGCAGAATTGCACTAACATCCTGGCTGTGGAGCCTGGCATATCCTCGCGGACAACGAAAAGGATATATTCTCCCTGCTCGCCTATGGCAGCTCCTGGGCCGGCCAACTGGGCCGCATAAAGCCCGCTTCGCCAGTTTCGAGGGACTTCCAACGTGTAAGCGATAGGCCAGGCACAACCCAACTCCGAGTTAGCACAGGGATAACTACCCGCCTGTACATCGCGGATGACTGTGACCAGTTCCTTTGTGGCCCCTTCTCGAAAGATATAGAGGTCCAGATTGGAACAATCGTGCGAGATGTGAAAGTCAATGGTGCCACCCTGGACAACGCTCGTAGACGAAGCGTAGCCCTCCGCACTACAGGAAAAGAGCCTGGGATCGCCACGAAGCACGCCATTCTCATCAAGGGTCAGGGGTGCTCCGGGAGTATGTACAACATCCTCACTCTCCGGTGGGTATATCTGTACCACGGGGTCTTCAGCGCGAACAACAGCGCGGAGATTGAGCGCCAGGCCGATCCCACCCAGCAATATGACCAGCACTATCAGGGCTACGCTCATCCATATCCTCGTCGCTGCCTTCTGCGCCGAGATTTTGCGGCGGCCATTTGTTCGGTTACTCAACATGACCTCTGTCTCTTCGCCAACCGATTATATCACCCTTCTGTAGGAGGCAAGAGCCTCGTAGAAGGCGCAGCCACATTTTATCCTACCTTCGTGAGTGGGGCAAAGCTGGCCGCAAGGCGTTTGATCCCCTTACCGACAAAGGCCACGGTCACCACCTCATCCCCGCCCGTGATCTCACTAGACACGACAACGCCTTCGCCGAATTGCGCATGGCGCACCTGGTCGCCGGCACTGAATACCGGCTGCAGAGCAACCTCCGGAGAAGGCGCGAAACGGGACGTGGCCGGCCTGCGCTCCGCATGTCCGACGGCTATGCCCTCTCCTGTCACTTTGCCAGCTTGCTTCACCTCTCCCGCTTCTTTCGTTTGTCCCTGGATCAGATGCTCCGGGATATCGCGCAGGAAGCGCGAAGGCTCGCTAATGGATTGCGAACCGTAAAGGGTGCGCCGGAAAGTATGAATCAGATAAAGCCGCTCTTTCGCTCGTGTAATGCCGACATAACAAAGTCGCCTCTCCTCCTCCATCCCTTCGGGTTCCTCGAGGCTGCGGCTGTGCGGCAGGATGCCTTCCTCCATACCCACGATGAAAACCGCGCTGAACTCCAACCCCTTGGCCGTATGTAGCGTCAATAAGGTAGGGGCGTCTTTCTCCTCTTCCAGGTTGTCCACGTCCGATACCAGCGCTATCTCCTCCAGGAAGGAAGTCAGGCTCGTCTCGGCTCCCAAATCCTGCGACTCGGAGAATCTGCTATACTCTTGTGCCACGCTGCGCAACTCCATGATGTTGCTCCACCGTTCCTCCCCCTCCTCAGTGCCATCGCGCACAAAGGCGGCATAGCCGGTGCGATCCAGGACGAAATCCAGCAAATCGAGCAGTCCACGATTTTTCTGGGCGGCTAGAAGCTCGTCAATCAGGTGCAGGAAATCCAATAGAGCCTTGCGCACCGGGGAGGAAAAAGCCGGTTTGGGCCCGGCAGACACAGCAGGCTTCGCACCCTCCTTGTCCTCCTCTTCCACCAACTGTAAAGCAGCATAAATGGGGACGTTCAAGCGCGTGGCCCAATCATCCAGCGCCGTGGCCGTTTTGCTGCCGATGTGTCGCGGCGGGACGTTGATGATCCGCCGCAGGCTGATATTATCATAGGGGTTATGGATCAGGCGTAGATAGGCCAGCACATCCTTGATCTCACGCCGCTCGTAGAAGCGGGTCGCGCCTACCAGTTTGTACGGCATGTTATGGCGCACAAAAGCATCTTCGATGGCGCGCGACTGGGCGTTGGTGCGATACATCACGGCGCAATCGCCCGCATGGCAGATGCCCTGGGAGACCAGGCGTTGGATTTCGCGCACCACGAAATCCGCTTCCTCCTCTTCGTCGTACACCTCGAGGGCAACCAGCGGTATCCGCTCCATGCGGCTGGCGCGAAGGCGTTGGTCGTGGCGGCCAGGGTTGCGGGCGATCACCTGGTGGGCGGCGTCGAGGATGGTCTGCGTCGAGCGATAATTCTGCTCCAAGAAGACGGTCTGCGTCTCTGGAAAGTCCTTGGGAAAGCTGCGAATGTTGCGGATGTTCGCTCCACGCCAGGCATAGATGGACTGATCCGGATCCCCGACGACGAAGAGGTTGCGACGCTTGCCCGCCAGCAATCTGAGCAGTTCGTACTGCGCGGTATTGGTATCCTGAAACTCATCCACGAGGATGTGAACGTAGCGGTTCTGATAGGCTTCCCGCACGTCGCGGTGTTCGCCAAAAAGGCGAACCGCGGTCATGAGCAGATCGTCGAAGTCCAGGGCATCGTTGGCGGCCAGGATTTCCTGGTAGCGCTGATAAACCCGTGCGGCTATCTCATGCCAGTAGGTAGGCGGGTCATATTCCTCCGGCGGGATCAGTTCATCTTTGGCCCGCGAAATGAGATGCAGGATAGCGCCTGGCTGGTACATTTTCTCGTCCAGCTTGAGATCCTTCACGGCCTGCTTGACGGCAGCCAACTGGTCATCTGCGTCGTAGATGATAAAGTTGCGCTCGATGCCCAGCCGGGGCGCTTCCCGCCGCAGGATGCGCGCACAAATAGCATGAAAGGTGCCGAGGGTCAGGTATTGCGAGCGATTGCTGACCAACTGATCCAGGCGCTCTTTCATGACCCTGGCCGCCTTGTTGGTGAAAGTGACGGCCATGATGTTGTGCGCTGCGATGCCGCACTCTTGGATCAGATAGGCGACGCGATGGGTGAGCACGCGCGTCTTGCCAGACCCCGGCCCGGCGATAACCAGGATAGGCCCGGCGACGATGCTGACCGCTTTCCTCTGCGCCGCGTTGAGCGACTCGAACAAGGGCGATTCTCGTTTCATCTAGGATTTCTTGCTCTTTACGACAACTTCCGCATACCACTCATTCGGGTAGGGAGGTATGCTGGGGGTATTTCCTTTCGAGCCTGACCACGCACTCCACATGGTAGGTCTGCGGAAACATGTCCACCGGCCAGACGTTGCGCACGGCGTATCCTGCCTCCGCCAGGGTTTTCAAATCCCTCGCCAGCGAGGCAGGGTCGCAGGAAACATAGGCGACGCGCTGCGGCGCCAGCTTGATTAACGCCTGCAATGCCTCAGGAGCGATGCCTGTCCGTGGCGGATCCAGGACGGCTAACTGCACGACACGCTCAAGCCCCGGCAAGATGTCCTCTACGCGACCCTGTAGAAAAGTCGCGTTAGAGCATCCTTCAGCATTGACGCGGGCATCCTGGATCGCCCAGGGGTTCTCCTCCATGCCGATGACGGCCCGCACGCGATCCGCCAGTGCCAGGCCAAAGGTGCCGACGCCGCAATACATGTCCAGCAGGGTTTCGTCGCCCGTTGGCGCCAGTTCCTCGGCCACCAGGCGGATCAGATGCTCCGTTTGCTCCGTGTTCACCTGGAAAAAGCTATTCGCGGAGAGGCGGAAGCGTTGCCCTGCGACCTCCTCCTGGATATAATCGCGCCCTATCAGAGTTACAGGGATGCCCGCTGAGGACAACCAGACGAAGGAGGCGGGGAAGTCCACTTCCAGTTCCGGGATTTCGTCCTCCTCGGTTTCGAAAATGACCATTAAATCGCCGGTATTGACTCCTGCTCGCAAAGTCAGGCGTGTCAGGGTGGGCAGTTCCAGACTAAGGGCGGCTAGGATGTCCTCCAGGAAAGGGTGCAGCAGGAAGCATTCCTCGATAGGCACCACGCGATGGCTGCGCGCAGCCAGATAGCCCAGGCCCCCCTCCTCATCCAGGGAAAACTGCGCGTGATTGCGGTAATTCCAGGGCCGATCCATGCCCAGGACCGGCGCAACGGACACCTCTGGCAGGGCGGCGAGATGTGTCATCTGGCTACGCAGGATTTGCCGCTTGTAGGTCAATTGCGCTTCGTAAGCGATATGTTGCCATTGGCAGCCGCCGCATTCGCCAAAATGGCGACAGGGCGGCGTCACGCGCTGCGGCGATGGCTCCAGAACCTCGACCAACTCGGCTCGTATGTACCGTTTCCTGGCCTCGGCCACGCGGACGCGCACCCGTTCCCCTGGCAAGGCGTAAGGCACAAAGACGACCTTGCCCTCGTAACGTCCCACGGCCTCGCCGCCATGGGTGATGTCCGTGAGAGTTACTTCCAATAGGCTTTCGCTAATGGCCATCCCCTCTAGACAATGAATCCCCGCTAGCGGTTATCGGGGCGGTTCAGATTATAGCATAGGTGCGCCACCGTGACAAACCGAGTTGTCCAGGCGACGCTCACTTATGGTAAATGACCGCCCCCCAAGTTGCATAAGGCAGCAGGACAATGCTATAAGGCCTACCTGGATCTTTTGGGGAGGAGCGATGGCTTCCATTCTGGTGCGACCTTACTCTCCTACGGACGAGGGTCAACTGGTAGCCCTCTGGAACGTGGCGATGCATTGTGACCCGATCACGCCAGAGGGATTCCGCACCCAGGTATTGCTCGATCCGAACCTGGATCCAGAAGGGTTCCTGGTAGCGGAGAGCAAGAGCGAGGTTGTGGGCTACCTGCTCTCCCTGGTACGGCGAGTGCCTTTGCTGGGTGGGGATTTGGAGCCGGAGAGGGGCTGGATCACCGCCTTTGGCGTCCATCCAGAGTGGCGACGGCAGGGGATCGGCAGCCATCTGCTGAGCGCGGCTTTGGATCACCTGCGCAGCCTGGGACGCAAGGTGGTGCTGGCCTCTCCCTATACGCCCAACTATTTCACCCCAGGCGTGGATGTGAACGCTTATGCGGCGGCTGTCGCTTTCCTGGAGCATCATGGCTTCCAAGTCATCTCACGCCCGCTCAGTATGCAGGCCGGCCTTACCGGTTTTCAAGTTCCACCAGAGGTTGTAGAGCGGGAGAGACAACTGGCCAAACAAGGAATCACCGTGCGCGCCATGCAGCCGGCGGACATCTTGCCGCTTCTCGCCTTCCTGCGGGAGCATTTCGGCTGGGATTGGTATCGTTTCTACCAGGAATCCCTCCTGGAGATCAACGCACAGGGTGGGCAGAATCGGATCAGCATTTTCGTGGCCTTGTGGGAGGGGCGCGTCATCGGATGCAGCCATCATCGCCTGGAACGCTTTGGGCCGTTCGGCGTGCAGGAGGGGTGGCGTGGACGGGGCATCGGCACGGTTCTTTTGGCACGCTGTCTGCGCGAGATGCGCGCCAAAGGTTACCATTGCGCCTGGTTTCTCTGGACGGACGACCAGGCCGCCAGGCTTTATCTCCGCTTTAGCTTCCAGGAAGTGCGCCGCTTTGCCATACTGAAACGGGAGATCGGTTGAAACCTACCTTCTCGCCAATGCCTTGCTGATAGCCTGTCGTATGCGATCCGGCATATCGAGCTGTGGCAGCTCCTCCTCGCTGGCCCAGGTCATCTCCAGCGCGTCGGAAGCGGGGGTTGGCTCTCCACCTCGATAGTGGGCAACGAAGTGAATGAGGACATAATGGAAGCGGATGCGGCCTTCGCCGTCGGGGATGATGAGGTCGTACACGTTGACGATGTCCCCGATTTCCACGTCCAGGCCGCATTCTTCGCGCACCTCACGGAGCGCAGCTTGCTGGAGGGTTTCGCCCAGTTCAACGGCTCCCCCCGGTATAGACCAGCGTCCTCGATCCGGGTCGTTGCCCCGTCGAATCAACAAGACCCGGTCTCCCCGGATGATAATCGCGCTGGCTCCGACTATTGGTGCTTCGGGATATTCCCGCAGCAAGGTTTCCTCCTGCGCCCTACTGTTGAATCAGCGTCCCTGGCTGGCAGGCACGGCAGAAGCTCGTGATCTGCTGGTGCGCTTTGATCTCCGAGATAGTAGCGCCACAACGTGGACAGGGCTGTCCCCCTTTGCCGTGCACTGCTAAAAAATCGCGCACTTCGAGATGGATATCCTCGCCGACCCGTTCTCGCAGAGTGGCAATGGCCTCGCTCAAAACGCTGCGCATCGCCTCATAGAGGCGCGCGATTTCGGCTTCTGTGAGGCGCGTGACTTTGCGGAAGGGGTAGATGCGCGCGCGAAAGAGGATCTCGTCGGCGTAGGCATTGCCGATCCCTGCCACCGCTTCCTGGTTGGTCAACACACCCTTGATCTCTCCCCGGCGGGGGCGCAGCCTTTCCCGGAAACCGGCGAGGGTCAACTGCGGGTCGAGTGCCTCCGGCCCCTGAGAGGAGAAACGGGGCACCAGGGCCAGGTCATTCGTCAGATAGACTTTGCCCATCTTGACAGGATCGGTGTAGCCGAGATCCATGCCATTGGATAGGTGCAGGACAACCGCGAGGCCACGAAGCGGACGACCCCCGCGCGTGTTATAATGCAGTCGGCCAGCGAGCATAGGGTTGACCACGCAGTAATCTCCCCGGCTTAAGTGAAACAGGAGATTCTTCCCTCGCCGGGTCACGCCCGTGATCTCCTGGCCGCGCAGCCGTGCCTCGAAATCCTGCCCGACGAGCGCGCGGACAATCAAAGGCCGGCGAACCTCCGCGCCCTCGATGACAAGCCCGATAAGACGCTGCTGCAAAAACTCTTTGATGATCTCCAAATCGGGCAATTCTGGCATGTTGGCCTCACAAAGCTATTGAGCCATCGAGCAAGCCACGAACACTTCTGCTGGTACTTTTGCTAACACCTCCATCGGCTCAACGTCCTGCGGCCAGGCGGCACAGCGCTTCGAGAGACATAGGGCTGGCCCGTCGCGTCGGTCTCGGCCAGTGCGAGGAACTCGGCACGCACGAAGGGAAGGGCCATGGGGTGTCTCCTGGTCAAGGTAATATTGTGAATGCCCACCGCCCGAACTCGCCATGGTGGTTCACGGCTTGCACCCAGCGCCGAGCGGCGGTTTCCTTCTGCCGGTCTTGCTTAGTCTCGAACCCCTTCACTTCCAGAGCGATCTAGAGTTCCCCGCCCCTCTGAATTGCTCCAATGACTCAAAAGTTGGCGCGTGATGGAGGTCGCTCCCGGATAGCTTCTGGCCTGCCAGGCTTTCACCTAGTCACGGATGACATTGACTGTCTCTAGAGGAACGAACTCCTCCTCGAACATGGAGACTTGCGGTCCCCGCGTGCGCGGCTTGAGGTAGTAGCCTGCCGGGCGCCGCCCTTCGGCAAGCACCGGCTGGCCTTCTCTATAGTCCCAGTAGCGGGCGGGTTCATCGAAAGGGCTATTCACAATCGGGTTGTCAACAGCGAGGATCATGAGAATCACCTCATGAGTAAAAGCGATGAGAGCGGCAGAGCGACAATGCGTGGATCGATCACCAAGACTTGGTCGGTGAGAGTAACAAGAACCCCAAACGACGCGTTGTAGACCGCTTTCTCGATAAATGCCCGCAGTCCCAGAGTGTCACGGTGACCATCTACGTGCTGCCGATATTTAATCTCCAGTGGGATGCGCCGCTCACCGACCGTAATCACCAGATCTATCTCCGGTTCGGGGCCCCGTTCTGGGAACCAGGCGAGATCCAGCCCGGGGATGCTGCTCAGAAAATAACCAGCGATGCTCTCCGCCAGGTGGCCTGCCAGGTCACTAAGATGCGGTGCGAGTTGTAGATCGTGCGGTGTGATAGGGATAATCTCTTGAAGCCAACTGGCGCGTAAGGAGTGGTCACACAGGCAAATCTTGGGCTGCCCTTTGCGTCGCTTGAGTCTAAGCTCTAGGGGGTTTATCAGGCGGACAAGCAGCGTGTCATTGAGGAACCGTAGATACGCCAACACTCGCTGCCAGCCAACGTTTGCAGATAGAGCGGAGCGTAGCTCATGGATAAAGATAGATTGTCCGGGAGCCTGGCCTGTGTAGCGACAAGAGAGACGAAAGACCTCTTCGAGCAAACTTTGATCTCTCTTTCGGCCACGTTCCCCCAGTCTGAGGTCGTGTTGGATCACGCGGCGGATCACTGTCTCATTAAGCTGATCCGCTATTTCCTCCCAGGGACGATCAGTCCGTGCTTGGGCTGTCGGATAACCACCGCGTTCGGAAAAGGCCGCAAAGGCCTGGTCTCGTACCTCCCGCCATCGGAGACCTTGTTCGCGCAATTGTTCCCAAAAGCTCCGCTCTTGGAGCAACTTAAGCCCGTTGAAAGGAAGCAAGGAGGGGAGATCACCCCAGCCCCGCAGCGAAGCAACCTCCCTCAGCAACAGTGTGCCCAGATCCAATGTAGAAATGCGGCCAGCTAGGCTATCTCGACCATGCTCGATACGTAGCGCAGAGCTGCCCGTCAGCAATGCCCGAACGGCGTGATGGTCCACCAAGGCCTTAGTTTGCGGCGCCCACTCGGCCAGGTTTTGCACCTCGTCGAAGAATAAAAAGGCGGGCTGGCCTCGGTGCGCCCACTCATTGAAAGTCCCTCCTAGAATGCGATTCTCAAACCAGCGGCACAGGCTGAGAATAGGATCCTTGACGTCTCGTAGCGAGGGAATCTCGTCAAACTGGACGCGAAAGATGCGTTGGGGGGCAACGCCCTCTTGCTGCAGCAGGTGAGCGATGATCTGCTCTTGCAGCGTGGTTTTGCCGACCTGGCGAGGACCACGCAACACTGTGACCGGCGCAAGCCCTGTCCGGAGGCGCTGCAACGCGGGTTCGAACAGCCAGCGCCTAAACGGTGGCAGGGGACGCATCGGCTTTTCCTGCCACCATGGATTGGTATCCCGCAAAAAAGCTTCCAACTCTGGGGGCAAGAACACACCGAGCAGGGTATCTATAGGCTCTATGCTTCTCACAGCAGCTCACCTCCTTGATGCCGTGTCATTTGCCCGAAAGTCAATCACCTTGCCCGCCATGCCCTCCTTGACCAGGAGCGAGTTCATGACCAGTAGAGAATCGCCCAAGATCAGCCGGTTGGCCCAGCCCACCTCATGGTCGAGCGACATATTCATCAATGGTCACATAATCGCCTGTCTGATAGGCCGCACGCGCTTCCCGAATCTCGGCTTGCAAAGTCGGATCCTGCTCTCACGCCTTCTGGAAGTATCTCATCCACCTTAGCCGTCCCTCAAAGTGGCAAGAAGTGCACGTGATTGACGAGTTCCCCTGGCTCTCCAGCTTTGGCAATGATCTCCAGATCGCGGATGCAGATGCCGATGGGAACTCGCAGTTGGTGAGCGTAAACCACGCCGCAAAAGGGGATTCCTCCTCTCTGGCGTTTATCGGCCTCAACCAGAAGGTCATCATCTTGGGTGAAAAGCACGCGCCCCAATTCGCCAGCCCGATCCAGCAGCGCCGAATCGCCCAACGCGCTCGCGCCATCCTCATGCGCCGTGAGCACGTCTACGCCGCGCAGACGAAGCCCGACGGTGATAACCCGTGGCACATGCTGATTCATGTAGAGCGCCACGGCCATCAGATTAGCCCCTTGGTCTTCAGCCGAGACACAAGAGGTGAGGGTCGCGTCGTCCGCTGAATCCGCTCTACAATCTCTAGCCGCCGCTCGATATCGCGGTCGAGTTCCTCTTGATGATCCCAGTAGTAAGCCAACGCCGAGTAGATTTGCCCCAGCGTCAGATAGGGATGTTGAAAGTGTAGTTCCTCCGGGCTCCAGCCGTAGGCGGTCTTCTCCAAGACTAACTCGACCACTTTCATATTCGTTCCGGCGATGATCGGAACGCTTGCCTCGTCAAGGACGATGTGCTCGTACTCTGTTTCGACAAGAGCCATAGATGCCTCACTCTCTGCCACAATTCTGGCACTTACTGGGCGTCTCGAAGCGAAACTATTACCCCTCGTCTTCCGTGACTAACTCATCCAGCCTTCTCGCGGCGTCGAGCGACATATTCATCAATGGTCACATAATCGCCTGTCTGATAGGCTGCTGTCGGGGATGGGGCCTTATTTCACATTATATAATCAATCCGCCAACACTGCAAAAATAAAAAAGGGGCCCGCATATCCGCGAGGGGCCTCCTGCAAGTCTTTCCAGCGAAAGCCAAGAAGTCGTAGCCTTTTGCGTGTTCTACGCTAGTTCCCAATTGTGAATCTCGATCCCCAGCGCATGGAAGGCCTGCAAAAGCCCCTCGTTCGCGGGGGCGGAGCCGACGATGAGTTGCGCGCACCTGTCCAGGCCTGCTTTCCGCAGGAGTTGTCTTCGCAGCACTGCCCGCAGTATCTGCTTTAGAAAGCCTTCACGCGCCTCTAGATAGACACGCCCGATTCTGCGATGCTGCAAGGCTTTCCATATCTCCTCGTAAACGTAGGGCATGGAGAAGAATATCGTGGGCCTCACGCGAGGCAAAACGCGCTGAAGCTCGGGAGGGTCCTCCAGGAAGTACAAGTCCAGGGAGGTGGGAGCATAATAAGGGGAGTACGTGGCCAGGATGCCCTCCACGACATGGCTCATGGGCAAAAAGGAAAGATAGGAGACCGGGCTATTCCTGGCTTTCCACGGGAACAGCGAAGCCGTCGCTTCTCCCATCCAGCGCAGGTTCCCGTGCGTGAATGCTGCGCCCTTCGGCTGGCCGGTGGTGCCGGAGGTGTAGCGAAGCATTGCCAAGTCACTGAAAGTTACAGGAGCCGTGGTTGGAACGCTGCGCTCTGCCCCTAGCGCCAGGAACTTGTCCCAGGGCATGACCTCTCGCGGCAAGTTGCCGGGAAGGGAACCACGGCAAAAGGAGATGATGGGCACCTGCGCGGCAAGTTCCCCCAGCCTTTCCAGCAGCCCGGGCGCACCTACCAGGAGCAGCCGCGAACCACTGGCCCGGATGATCGCCTCTATCTCGGCAGACGGGCTGGTGTAACAGAGGGGGACGCTCACTGCTCCTACC
>CAYPON010000038.1:0-14049 GCA_964412315.1 uncultured Anaerolineae bacterium
GTCATAGCACCCGCTACGTGCAAATCCTCCGCTGTCAAGGGCTTTCCCTTTCTGTTCGTGCCCCAAACAATGCGTCCTAATCTCTGCCGCAGATCCTTCAAGCCGGTGGTGAGGGCTAGAATAGCCATAATCTCAGAGGCCACCGTGATATCATAACCGGTCTCGCGTGGACGCCCGTCGTCTTTGGTCCCTAGACCGATGATGATCTTACGAATCGCACGGTCGGAAACATCCACCACACGGTTCCACATGATCCCATAGGGTTCAATGTCCAGGCGGGTGAGGCCGGCCTTAGCCAGGCCAGCATCGCTCATCTCATCCTCATGCATGATGCGCGCATCAATCGCCGCGGCCAACAGGTTGTGAGCGACGCTCACAGCATGGATATCTCCTGTCAGGTGGAGGTTGAAATCCTCCATCGGCACGATTTGCGCATACCCTCCGCCGGCGGCGCCACCTTTGATGCCGAAGGTAGGCCCCATAGAAGGTTGGCGGATACAAGTAAAGACCTTTTTGCCGAGGTAACCCAGCGCTTGGCTGACGCCGACGGTAGTGGTGGTTTTGCCTTCGCCCAGCGGCGTAGGGGTAATAGCAGTGACATCTACATATCTGCCATTAGGGCGATTCGCCAGCCTATCAAGCACGTCCAGATGGACCTTGGCCTTGTATTTGCCATACAAGTCCAGGTCATCCTCGGAAAGCCCTAACTCTTTGGTCACCTGAACGATAGGCTTGAGCTTGGCTTCCTGAGCGATCTCGATATCGCTAGGAACTGGAGTCTTGAGTTTGACTAACATGTATGCCTCCTTTGGATAGTATTGTTTGAGTGGCCATCAAAGATGCCACATATCAACCTGTGGGTGTTTGTCATTCTGAGAATAGCCATGCCGCCGCGCGACAGGCGGGACTGAATGACAAATTTCTGCGATCTGCTGAGCTTCACCCAAGCTGGCGCCGCGCTGCTTCCAAGACGTTTCGCAGTAACATGATGTTGGTCATCGGCCCCGTCCCGCCGGGGACGGGTGTGATCATGCTCGCCACCTCTTTCACGCTCTCAAAGTCCACATCCCCCACCATCTTGTCGCCTACGAAATTGACGCCAAAGTCAATGACTACTGCCCCAGGCTTGACCATGCTCGCGGTGATCAGCTTGGCCTGACCTACGGCAGCGCACAGGATGTCCCCCTGGCGACAGATGGCGCCAAGGTCTTGTGTCCGCGAGTGACAAACCGTCACTGTGGCATTCTCGCGCAGCAGGAGGAAGGCCATGGGCTTGCCGACGATGCGAGACCTACCAACGACAACCGCATGTTTGCCGCTGAGAGAGATGTTGTAGCGCTTCAGGATCTCCATACCTCCCGCCGGCGTAGCGGGAACAAAGAAATCGGAGACCTCCGGCGGGCGGCCAACAGGGGCAGCCTGGGCCAAACGCCCGGCGTTGGCAGGGTGTACGCCGTCAATATCTTTCACGGGAGATAGTGCATCCGTGATCACCTCGGTGCGAATCCCCTTGGGCAAAGGTTCCTGGATCATGATCCCGTGGACATTGGGGTTGTTGTTCAGGCTGATGATTTGTGCTACCAAGTCGGCCTCGCTGACATTGGCCGGCAGTGCATACATTCCAAAGCCTAACTGGCGTTGTTCAAAAGTGCGCCGGATGGCGCCGGCATAGCTGACGGATGCTGGGTCCTCCCCAGCACGCACGACGGCGATGGTCGGCGTCACTTTGTACCTTTCCTTGAAGGCGGCGATTTCGGCGTCTATCTCCTTGCGCATCGTCTTGGCCAGGGCCTGGCCGTCCAAGATTTCTGCGGTCATTTCGCTCCTTTCGTTGCCCGGTAGCGATGTCATTATACTAGCCTCTTACCGTTTTCAGGACAATATCCATCACTTGCTCTTTCAGAGCCGATTTGCCCGCCGTGATCCTGGCCATCTCGGCGCGCAGATGCGCCTTGAAGCTTTCATCCTGGATCATGGCCAGGTTGATCTCGACATTCAGGAGCGCGCCCCTCATACAAGCTTCGGCAAATAGAACCCCCACTCCCGCATCACTGACGGCCCATTTGTTCCCCTTTTGGGCGGCGGGCAGGGAGAGGTCAACGATTTCCGCGCAGAGGGCGGCGATTTGCAGGGGAACCTCAGAGGCTGCCTTAAGTGCCTTCTGCATCGCTGCCTCTCGCGCGGCTTTTTCCTCTGGCGTCTTGCGAGTCATGCGGTTCGCCGCCATGACCTGGCTGTATGCCTCCGTGTCAGCCTGCAACAGGGCGGGAAGCTTCTTTCTGATCTCCTCCGACCTGGCCAGTGTCTTTTCCATATCGGCCTGTACGCCTTCATAGCCCTTTTTTCCGATGGTGAGGTTGCAAACCATGCTTAGCAAGCCAGCAGCTAAAGCCCCACCCAAGGCTGAAGCGCTACCTCCTCCGGGCACTGGCGCACTGGATGCCAATTCGTCCAGAAACTGATCTATCGTCTTTGAGGTGAATCCCTGCATAGTTATCTCCTCCGTGAGAGATTTTGAGAACTAATGAGGTGAGCCTGGAATTGTTATGACGATGGCAATGATTCCGGCATAAGACAAACGAGAAGCCACGACTCTGCATAGGCAGAGATGGCTTTCCCGCACATTATACCATATTTTCGACCTTATAACAAATGTGAACTTTTCCTCTTTTTTCTCAGTCAACCTCGAAACGGGAACCCTGTGGGGTTTTGAAAACATTGATGCGCACGGGAAAAACGTCCTGGAGTTCCTCTATATGTGTGATCACCAGGATGCAGGCGAAATCGTCCCTGATCGAGTTGATAGCCTCCACCAGTCGCTCCCGGCCCTGGGCATCTTGGGTTCCGAACCCTTCATCAATGATGAGCGTTTGCAGTTGCGCCCCGGCACGACGCGCCAGCAACTTGCTGAGCGCGATGCGAATGGCGAAATTCATGCGAAACGCTTCCCCCCCGCTATACATTTCATAGTTGCGCGTGCCAAGCTCATCGGCGATTTTGATGTCCAACGTCTCCACGGTATCACCTTTCAGCGTCTCGCGCTGGGTTTCGAAGCGGAGGTGCATCCGATTATCGGTCATGCGTGCCAGAAGGCGGTTCGCTTCCTCCTCGATCTCCGGGATGGCGCTTTCGATGATCATGGCACGAAGGCCCTTCTGACCAAATGCGGTCTGCAAGTCCCGGTATAGTCCTTTATCCTCAGCCAATTGTCGCAGGCGTTTTGTTTGCTGCTCTCGTTCGGCGCGCAAACTTTTGCAGTGTTCCAGCTTTTGTTGTGCAGCGCCCAGGCCAAGACGGGCGCGAGATTCTTGATTTCGCAGCGCTTCCAGCCGTTCCAGGGCAGCCGACAACTGAGGCTCCAGTTCGGCTGCGCCGGCGAGCACGCCCTCCAACTCCGCAAGGCGAGCCTTATCTTTTTCCAGGTCCTCGCTCCGGGAAAGGTGGGTGTGCCGCAATTGCTGACCGATCCCCCTTTCATTCTCGAGAGAGCGTGTTGCCAGGTCCAGTTCTTGCTTGTCTTGTTCGAACCGTTGCAGCCTTTCAACCTCTCGCCGCGCAGCTTCGTGCTTTGCCTCATCGTATCCCAGATCGGCTATCTCCTCCTCGATCCTTGACAGCCCCGCCTGCGCTTCGATGGCATAGTTTTCTGTGGCTAATTGCGCCTCTACTTGTGCTATCGCATCCTGGACAGTTCCCTGTTCTTGATGTGCCTCTTCCGCCTCTTTGAGAGCCTGTTCCAGCGCTGCCTCCTCACGCTGCAGCCCGACTCGCGCACGCAACGCCTGTTCAATATCCTGACACTCCTCCTCTAGCCGCGTGGCCGCTTCCTTCATCTCCAGAAGCCGCGCCTTGTTCGCACGATATTGATCTCCCTTTTGCTTCCCTTCCGCCTCAAGATCAGCGATGATGCGTACTTGATCGTCGCGGGAAAGGCTACTGCCACAGAGAGGGCACTTCGCTTCCGCCCCCTGTAGCAAAGATATCTTCTCTCGCAGCGATTCCATGTCTTCTTTTAGCCACTTGTTTAACGCCTCGAAGGAGGAGGTTTCATTAGAAAGCTCCTGGATTTGGCGTCGTTTCTCGTCCTGCAATGCCTCCTGCTCCGCCAGAGCCTTCAGTTTCTGCTGAATTTCAGCCAGGGCGACTTGAAACCGGCCGCTCTCCTCCGCTTTTTTCTGCAACTCGGTGAGTTGGTCAGAGTAGAAACGTTTCTGAGATTCCAGATGCTCCTTGGCCCTAGTGATCTGCTGCTCTAGGGGGTTTCTTTCGTCTTGCAGTTTGACCAGACGGGATAATCTGGTGTTCATCGCATTGTCGGCCGATCTGGCCTCCTGCCATGCTGTATAGCCGGCTTCTATCTCCGCGCGGCGCTCGATAGCCAACTCGAAGTGAGCGAGACGTTCCTCTTGTGCGGCGAGGCGTTGCGCCAGGTCCTTCAACTCTTTTTCCGTGCGGGCCACACGCACGCCAAGCTCCTCCCACTGTTTGCGCTGCATGTCAAGGGCTTTTTTCTCCTGCCGGAGGCGGTTCACGCCCTCCTCTTCCGCACGAAGCTCCTGGCTAAGCCTGGCAACCATCTCCTCTGCTTGTCGTCGCTCCGCCTCGTATTGTGACTCGTGCTCTAATTCGTGACCTATCTCCTGGATGCGGGCTTCGACCTGCCGCTCGTTGATCTCTGCTTCTTTGCCTTTCTCGCGGGCGCGCTGTTCATAGACATCATAGATGGACAAGCCAAGGATCTCGCCCAGGGTGCGCTTCCGATCAGCCGGCGTCTTGGTGGTGAACTCGTCGGCGCGTCCCTGGAGGAGAAAAGCCGAGTTAATGAAGGTATCGTAATCTATGCGCAGCAGCTCTTTGATCTTGTCCTCAGTCTGACGCATCGTCGGCTCGCTGAGAGGTTGGAAACGACCGTTGCTCTCTACTTGGAGTTCGAGGGAACTTTGGCCTCTTCCTCTACTGGAGCGCTTGCGGATGACACGATAGAGATTGTTGCCGAGGCGAAAGTCGAATTCGACCTCCATCTCTTCCTGACCGAGGGTGATGAGATCGTTATCGTGTGCGGTACGGGCTTTGCCCCACAGTGCCCAAGTCATCGCGTCCAGCAAGGCGGACTTGCCATGGCCATTCTGTCCGGCCAGGCAAGCCAGATGTATGCCGCTGAAGTCCAGTGGCGGCACATTGTCACGATAGCACATGAAATTGCGCAATTTTAATCTGATAGGGATCATAAATTACCTCACTGCGGAACTTATAACGCTTATCTCCTGTACATATGATAACATAATACACCGGAAACCCCAAAGAGCTATCGTCCCAGCTCACCTGGGACGAAGCCATACTGGATTTGCGGAGGAAAAGCAACCGTGCGCTGAAAGCATCACCTTGGCCCTGGGTGGCCTGGCCCCCGATAAGGCGCATTGCTCCCAAATGGCCACCGTGACGCTTCTCGCGGCGATATCCGACTACCGTGAGCGCCACAAAGTGGATTTGCACGATTGGCGCGCACTCTACCGGCGTCCATAGGCCAGGGCGACAGCCAATTTGACAAGAGACAGGTTCTGTGGATGATAAGGCACAGAATTGCTATACTAATTAGTTGAAGAGTCCCCATTATCTGGCATGGCAAACTGGGGTCTCGGTATTGATTTGAAAAAGGTGCATGGCATGGCAAAACGACGCAACTATTCGCTGCTGCCTCTCTTGTTTCTGGCGATCCTGCTGGTTCCGTTGGGGGCTTCGCTTCTTTCTCTCCCGCCGCATCAAGCTGCCCTGGCACAAGGGGCAGAGGTTTGGAGCTACATTCGTGGCTGGGGAGCGCAGGCCCCTCCCCGCCAGTTTAACGATCCTCATGGCGTGGCTACCGGCCCTGGCAACAGGGTCTATGTGGCTGACACGAACAACCACCGTATCCAGGTCTTCGAGGCCGACGGCACACTGGTTTATCAATGGGGCAGCTTGGGCCAGCGAGACGGGCAATTCTGGTACCCTAGTGGAGTAGCCGTGGATGCCAGCGGCAACGTCTATGTAGCGGATACCAATAACCACCGCATCCAAAAATTCACCTCCGCAGGGGTGTTCATCACCAAATGGGGCGAAGAGGGCGAGGGCCGCGGCCAATTCCGTGAACCGTATAAGCTGGCTGTGTCTATCGCTGGCAGGGTTTATGTAGCGGACACAGGCAACCACCGTATTCAAGCCTTCACCTCCTCCGGACAGTTTACCCACGAATGGGGCAACGAAGGCACATTGGCGGGGCAATTCAGCTACCCCAGAGGGCTGGCTGTGGATTTGGGCGGTCGCGTCTATGTGGCTGACTCTGGAAACCACCGTGTCCAGGTGTTCGACCCCTATGGTGCGTACATCACTTCCTGGGGAGGGGAAGGCGACCAACCGAGACGATTCAGGAACCCCTGGGATGTCAGCGTGGATATCAACTACGTCTCCGTTGCCGATACGGAGAACAACCGTATCCAGGTCTTTACCCCCGCTGGGACCCTTGTCTTTGTCTGGGGCACGGAAGGGTCAGGCGACCACGAGTTTCGCTATCCGCGTGGCCTGGCAGTGGGGACAACCGGCAACACCTATGTTGCAGATACCGGCAATCATCGTATCGTGGCTTTCGCCCCTGCTGGCGTCTATAGCACTCAGTGGGGTAGCCGTGGTCGTGCCGAGGGGCAGTTCGACCGCCCTCAGGGGTTGGCGTTGGATTGGCAGGACAATGTCTATGTCGCGGATACCGGCAACAGCCGTATCCAGAAATTCACCTCCCATGGACATTATCTGGATGAATGGGGCATTGCCGGTTCAGACCTCAGGCAATTCCGCAACCCATTTGACGTCGCCTTTGCGCTTAATGGCCTTCTGTATGTCGCAGACACCGATAACAATCGTCTCCAGGTTTTCGATACTTCAGGTACCTACCTGGGCGAGTCAGGAGCTGCGCAACTCAGCTCTCCGCAAGGGATAGCCGCTGGCATAACCGATCGCCTCTACGTAGCCGATACCCTGAACCATCGTCTTCAGGTGTTCACTCGATCTCTCCAGCCTGTCACCCAGTGGGGGTCACAAGGAAGTGGGAGGGGGCAGTTTCAGTCGCCATCTGCAGTAGCCCAGGGGTTACTGAACCAGATTTACATCGCGGACACTCGTAACCATCGCATTCAGGTTCTGGATGGCAAAGGTGGTTACATCACCGAGTGGGGGCGACAAGGCTCCGCTATTCGGGAGTTTGAAAGCCCTTCCGGCATCGCTGTGGATTGGCTTACCGGGCATGTCTATGTCGCCGATACAGGCAACCATCGTATCCAAAAGTTCGATGCTTTCGGGGATTTTATCGCTGCATGGGGCGGATATGGCTGTGCGCCTGGTCAGTTTAGCTATCCCTCCGGTGTGGCAGTGGACAGCGCGGGAGATGTCTATGTGGTAGACGCCAACAGCCGCGTCCAGGTTTTTCGCTGCACCTCTTGTGCATCGCCCGGAACCCCAACCCGTCCCAACAACGTGTTGCGCTGTTACTTGCCTCTTGCTCTTAAGAATTACGCTGTCAGCCTGAGCCACCTTTATCTGCCTCTTGCTCTCAAGAATTTCCCCTTGGGGTGGCAACTCAGCGGCGCGAGCGGTGTCCCGATTAAGGCTCTAGCCTGTGATCCGTTGCGGCCAAGCGTCAGTTATGCAGGCACAGGTAGCCATGGCCTTTATCGTCGCCTCGATTGCACTCTTCCCTGGGAGCAGCTCCCTCGATTCTCCGATAGAAGCGTCTATGCTCTGCTGGCGACAAGCAACGATAGGATCTATGCAGCGGTCTACGGGGACGGCATTTTCGTCTCGGCGGATCAAGGGAATACCTGGCAAGAAGCCAACACTGGCCTGGCAAACCGTTACGTCTATGCCTTGGCCAGCCATCCCAGCTATCCGGACACGCTTTACGCGGCGTCCGACCAGGTTTACAAAAGCACGGATGGAGGCAGCGTCTGGACACCCGCGAGCAATGGCCTGACCAGCACAGAGATCAACTGCCTGGCCATTGTCCCCGATGCTCCCCACATGATCCTGGCCGGCACGTCGGACAAAGGCATTTTCCGCTCCACCAATGGAGGAGAGTCCTGGCAGCAGTCTAACACAGGCTTAACCAGTATGGTTGTTTGGAGCCTGGCCATCAGCCTTAGTGATTCGCGCATCTTATTAGCCGGCACCGATGATGGTGTCTTTCGCAGCGAGGATCGTGGCGCCAGTTGGGCTTATGTTGGCTTGGGCAAGACCTACTCCCTGGCCATACATCCTCACAGGCGACGCACGGTCTATGCTGGCACAAGTGGAAACGGCGTCTTTATCAGCGAAAACGCCGGCCTCACCTGGATGCCCTACAACGATGGGCTGGGGAATAGCGTCGTGCAGGCTCTAGCCGTTACCCCTAACGAGTGCCGCAAACTGTACGCTGGCACCGATAGCGGAATATGGGAGCGCTCTGCGAACTGAGGGATATACAGGCGGGTGCATTTCACTATTTGGGGCAGCAGCGGCCTAGAAACCCGTTTTCTGCCAGAAAACGGGTTTCTGTGGGCGCATTTCTCGCTTCGCCCCAGGACTGAAATGCACCCATACAGGCAGTGGGCGATAGTTGACGCTCACTTGGTCATGACAAATACAGCGAGGTGAAAGCAATGGAAAAAGAAGAAAAAGGCAATCTGCTTCTGAGAGACTACCTGCCGTTCTCCAAGTTAGTGGTGCCGCAGCACCTGGTAGAAAAGCCGCGCTATCCAGTGATTGATGCCCACAATCACCTGTGGATATCGGAATGGGGGGTGGACAAGCAGAAGGCCTCCGATCTCTTGGCAATCATAGATCAGGCTGGGGTGCAGATGATCGTGGATTTGACCAATGCCTGGGGGGAGAAGTTGCAGTCACACCTCGATACCTACCAAAATCCCCTCCCGGATCGCTTTTCTGTGTTCGCCTGTGTGGATTGGGAACGTTTCAAGACAGAGTCGAATTTCGGGCCATGGGCAGCGCGTAGCCTGGAGGATTCCGTCTCACGTGGGGCACGCGGGCTTAAAATATTCAAGAACTTTGGGTTGCGCGTGTGCGATGCTACAGGCACATTGGCGCGTGTAGATGATCCGCGTCTCGCGCCGCTTTGGGATAAGGCGGCAGAGCTGAACATCCCGGTCTTGATCCATGTAGGAGATCCGGTCGCCTTTTTCGATCCACTGGATCGTTTCAACGAGCGTTACGAGGAACTGATCCGTCACCCCAATTGGCACTTCTACGGGCCACCTTTCCCCAGTTTCCTGGAGATCATGGATCAGTTCGCTGCACTTGTGGAACGGCACCGGGACACGACCTTTATCGGTGCTCATGTGGGCTGTTATCCCGAAAACCTATCCTTTGCCTCCGATCTGATGGACCGTTGTCCCCACTTTTATGTGGACATCAGCGCGCGCCTTGCGGAACTGGGGCGACAGCCCTATACCGCGCGACGCTTTTTCCTGAGACACGCCGACCGCATCCTTTTCGGGACGGATACCAGACCTAACGTGGAAGAATATCGTATCCACTATCGCTTCCTGGAAACCGCTGATGAGTACTTTCCCTACACCCCTTCGGAGCCACCGTCGCAGGGGCGGTGGCGGATTTACGGCCTCTACCTGCCACCGGAGGTGCTGGAGAAGGTGTACTACAGGAATGCGGCGCGCCTGCTCAAGCTGGACGAGACCGATGCGGGAGGGAAGGCATGAAGATCATCTCTTTGCAAGAAAGACACCTCCCCACACTGTTGAACTGGATCAACCGCTTGCCTTACGAATATGGCTGGGATGCGCGCGCGATCCATTTCCGCACCTTGGGCGATCCTGTCTATCGTCCCGAGTTCATGCTGGTGGCGGAGGAGGCGAGAGAGCCGCTGGGCTTTCTCCTTGGCATCGTCCGGGATGGAAGGGGATGGATCAAGGGAATGGTCGTGCGTCCGGATCGCCAGCGGCAGGGGATAGGCAGTCGCCTGCTTCAAGAAGTAGAAGCGAATTTCGCCAAGGCCGGCGTCTCCCAGGTGACCGCTGGCTGGTGTCCACTGACCTTTTTCGCGGGCGGGTGGGACATACGTTACACTGGGGCTGTCAACTTTATGGTCAAGCATGGCTATGTGACGGATCGTAAAACGCGCGTCAATATGTGGGTTGATCTGGCGGGGCGGGACTTTGGCAGCGAGGCCGAGGAAAGGCGACTGCGGGAACTCGGCATCACCGCGCGGCGGGCGGCTCCTGAGGATAGGGAGAAAGTGGTGGAACTGGCCAGAACCTTCAGCGAGGGGTGGGCCCTGGAGGTCGCTCAGGCCTGGGAGAACGATCCGATATCGCTCTTTGTTGCGGAAAAAGAGGGCAGAATGGTCAATTTTGCCTGTTATGGCACCGACGCACCGATGTATTTTGGGCCACTGCTCACGCTGCCGGAATTTCGTGGCCTGGGGATAGCGACGGTGACGCTCAAACGCTGCCTGGTGGACATGCAGCGTGCAGGGTGGTCGCGCATCGAGATAGATTGGGTGGGGCCAATCGCTTTCTACGAGCGCGCTGTGGGAGCTTATATCGGTCGCGCTTTCTGGTATTGGGAAAAAGAGTTGGGGGGCAAAGTCGCGGACACAAAGTAGTTGCATTACTTGCGGTGATTGCTGTGACTGTAAGAGATGCTGCTTGTTATAGATGAACAAGGGGAGAAAAAGGCTGTGCTCATTCATACCGCTGATGAGTCTCAGGTTCCCTTTTGTCGCTGGCGCTGTTGGTAAACAGTAAACCAGTCGGCAAGCTGGCGCTCGCGCTCCCTTCGCTCCGCCTCCTGCCTTCTCTCCCGAAAGGCCTCGATGCGCAGAAATATCTCCCGCTGTACCGACGAGGGATCATAGACGGAATCGAAAGTGAATTGCCCCTGGCCTGCTGTCTGGATCAGGACATTGCCGCGATTGAGCATGGAAGCCCAAAAGCCAGGCATCTCGAAGCGAATGTCTTGAATGTTCTCCAGGCTCGCCTGACGTCTCGCTTCGCGGAAAAGAAAGGGGGTGCGCTCGATGTCTATGATCTGCGTTGGTGTCACCACGTAAATATCGTTGCGCCAGTCCTCATACCGCCAGGCCAGCCAAAAGAAAGCTCCCATCAGCGGAAAGAGGGTTAGCACCAGCAGAGAGAATCCGCCCCGCCCCAGGAAAAGGCGGTATATTTCAAAGAGTGTCACGCCTAGAAGGGCGAGGAAGAGAAGGGAGGGAACAGCGATCCCCTGCACCAGAAGTATCCAATGTTTGCGCCAGATGATATTCCCGTCCTCCACGATGCGTCCCAGGCGGGGCAGATGAGGGTGCACCATGAAAGAGTAGAGCGCCGAGTCGGTAATGGCTCGGGAGCACCCTCTGCCGCGCGCCAAGAGGCTCAAGCCGTCGCGCTTGAGCACGGGTTTCACAGGTGGCTGATATTCCCACCAACTCTTAGCCTGGGCCGGAGAGAGGCGTTCCTCTAACGCTTGCGCTATTTCCTGATGCTCCTCCATCCTTTGCTGCATTTTGAAGCGGCGTATCTGTTCGTTGATCACGTCGGTGACAAGCTCTGGCTGAGGAACCCAGTGGAAATCCACGTGCCCTCCCCGCCCGCCTGCGGTGGCGATGCTCATGTCCGCGTAACCCAACGAATTCCCCAGCTCACTCCGCCGAATCGAGATATTCTGCACCTTGTCCAATGGAGCCTCGTCACGAGACTGGTACTGAAACAACGCCCTCTCGACATGCACGACGCGCTGATTGGTGACGATGTGGAAATCGTCGCGCCAGTCAATGTAAAGCCAGAGCATCCAGGGGGAGATCAGGGCCGTAATAACCAATACTCCTATCGCCAAAGCTCCCAGGGAAAGGGAGCGCCCCACCAGCAGCAGGATCACAACGAAGATAAACCACCAGCCTAGAGGGACGGCCAAATTGCGGACGAACATGATCCAATGCTTGCGCCCAAACCACTCCACGCGCTCCCCTTTGCCCAGCCAGGAAAAGGAGGGAGCCGAAAGCTTGAGATGGACATCCGGGCGCATGGCGAGCGAGTCCCAGATGTCCGGATGCGCAGCTACCAAGTTGTCGAAATCGGACTTGGGGATGTAGAGCAGCTCGGCATCTTCTTTGACCCGCATGGTGGCGTCGCGCGGCTCGCCAACAAGCAGGGAGGTTTCGCCCCAGGAATCGCCCACCTGGAAGAAACGGGGCGGCATCTGCTCCCCTTTCTCGTCTATGGCCAGAGCGACCACCTCACCCGAGTTGACGATGAACAAGGTCGTCCCCAGGTCACCCTGACGCACGACTGTCGTTCCCTGGGAGAAATGGGAACGCTTGACGACGGTCGCCAATTCGGCCAACTGCCTTCTGGAAAGCGGGGCAAAGAGAGGGACCCGCTCTAAACGGTTGGAAATCTCCTCCATCGCTGAATTCCTCTTTCACGGGTCGGAAAAATCAGCCGCACTATAATCTCAACTCACTCTTCCGCGTCTGCAATGCTAAATGACCTTCAGGAGTCGCAAAGGCCGCGTCGCATTTACAATTATAGTATGGGCGCAATCAGAAGTCAATCTCTTCACGGTGGGCAAGAGTGCGCGCAAAGGTTGTCAGTGGATTGGTGGCATGTCAAGGTAACCAAGAGTGGGGAAGAGTATAGCTCTAATCTTTGTCGCCGGCAGGCTCGGCGCTTCTTTTTGCGCTGTCGCTAAGTATGTATATAATCTTCCAAGACTTAATCTGGCAAAATGAATTGTGGGGAAGAAGAGGGAAAAATGTGCCTGCATTGTGAAGAACACGTAGGGAAAATCTGGTATCTGCAAGGGCAAAGCCACACCCACTCTAATTGGCTAACTGACTTGGTTGACCAAGCGATGTACCAGAAGATTGTCCTGCCCGGCTTACAAAGCGTCGCAAGCAGACAGCCGTATGGTTCCGAAAGATGGACAGGGGTCACTCGCGCTCTGTGGGACTGGGTCACCAAGCGACTACACGGCTTTCAGGTCTTGCCCGATTTGGATTCAGCGGTCGCGGTAATCAGCAAAGCTAATGAGATAGGACTGTCCATTTGCTCTTGCCGAAAAATCTTGGCTCCCGATCAGCCAGAGGCATGGAAGTGCATCGGCCTTAATAGTGCAGCCAAGATCACTTTCAGGCAAAGTTCCCAACCATTCCGCGCCATTACCAAGCAACAAGCTATGGACATCCTGGCAGAGCAGCGCCAAAAGGGGTGTATGCTCACAGTAGGCTGGCGCCTGGGCGCCTACGTAAACTGGCTGTGCGCTTGCGATCAGTGGTGTGGAGCACATCGGGCACCGGAACTGGAATGGGGATTAGTTCCCAGCTTCCTTGTCAGCCATCTGGTGAAGCCCGAATCTTGCGACGGCTGCCAGGTCTGCAAAGAATGGTGTCTGCGACCAGGAGCTTTAGCCTTTGATGGCAATGGCCAGGCCGTCATTGACGAAGCCTTATGCCGAGGCTGTGGCCTTTGCATTGAGCATTGCCCGACAGGGGCGCTTGGTTACGTCCCGCGGCGGGTGATCTTCGACATCGCCACCGGACGTAAGATGGAATTACCAGCCAAAGTTACGAGAGTCTGAAAACTCCCTGGAGAGCAAGGCATTGGGGCCTTTCAGCGTGCACGAATATGTTGGCAACGTTCACTTTCACACCACGCACTCAGACGGCAGCGCGAGCATCGCTGAGGTTATCCGGGCCGCGCAACAGGCGGGCCTGGATTTCATCATCCCCACTGATCACAACGTCTATGTGCCGGGGCTGGATGGCTGGTATGGGCGTACGCTGATGCTCATCGGGGAGGAGATTCACGACACGGCGCGCGAACCGCAGGTCAATCATTACCTTGTCTTTGACATCTACGAAACCCTGGCTGACCTTGCCCCTGAGCCGCAAGCGTTGATCAACGAAGTGAACCAGCGAGGCGGCTTTGGTTTCATCGCCCACCCTTTCGAGCGAGCGGCGCCCCGCTTCGGCGAGCCAGCGATCCCCTGGGTGGATTGGCAAGTGCAGGGCTATAC
>CAYPON010000038.1:14059-17057 GCA_964412315.1 uncultured Anaerolineae bacterium
GGGCTATACCGGCCTGAGTATCTGGAACTATATGTCGGAGTTCAAGTCATACCTTCTTAACGTGCCCGCCGCGCTCTTTGCCGTTTATTTCCCACGCGCTGTGATCCGTGGCCCCTTTCCGGAAACTCTAGCCAAGTGGGACGAGTTGCTCGCCACGCGCCGCGTACCAATCATCGGCACCTCCGATGCCCATGGCGTTCATTACAAATGGGGGCCGCTGCGGGGCATTATCTTTCCCTACGACTATACCTTCCGTGCCGTTAACCTGCACATTCTGTCAGAGCAGCCCTTTTGCGGCGATTGGCGGCAGGACAAAGAGATCGTCTACGGCGCGATGAAAGGTGGACATGCTTTCGTGGCCTATGACCTGATTGGAGATGCCCGCGGATTTCGTTTCACGGCGAGTGATGGAGAGAAGGAGGTCAGCATGGGCCAGGAGCTACTTCTGCGCAATGCCGCAACACTTGAAGTGGCCTCCCCACGCCCGGCTGACCTGCGCCTGATGAGGCAAGGCCGCGTCGTCGCGCGGCGGTGGGGCACTACTTTGCGGTATATCGCCAGGGAGAGAGATGCTTATCGTGTCGAAGCCCGCCGCTACACCCTGTTTCGCCTTCGCGGCTGGGTCTTTACCAATCCGATATATCTTGTGTAGGGGCGAGGTCATCTTGCCTCCACAGGGCGAGGTTACCTCGTCCCTACGTCATCGCAGTAGGAGGATGGGATGATTCGTCGCCTTGACACCGGGGAAGTCATCGTTCAGCGCGTCGAAGAATGCGATACGTTCTGGAAGCGGGGGCGCGGGCTGATGTTCCATCGGTCATTAGGGAAGGAGGAGGCCCTCTTTTTCGTCGAGAAGCGCGAGAGCATCCTGGGAACTTCGATCCATATGCTTTTCGTCTTTTTCCCCATCGCCGTCATCTGGCTGGATGCGCAAAAGCGTGTCGTGGATAAAAAGCTGGCGCGCCCCTTCCGACTGTATTATGCGCCGCAGCGCCCCGCGCAATACTTCCTGGAGGGCCATCCCAGCCTTCTGGAGCGCGTGCAGATCGGGGATCAACTGGATTGGGACAATTCATGAATCGCCCCTATCCGCGATTCTCTGCCGTGCCTGGCTGGCAACTGCTGCATCTTCAGGGCCAAAGATAGAACTTTCCTTTAGCGCCCCCTTGATGATCTCGTCCAGGTAGAAGAGCATCCGCAGCGTTCCCTTGCTCGCGAGTATGCGCATAGCTTTTTGCCGTACTTCGGGTGAGGAATCGTAGAGAAAGCCAACGAGCACTGCTTCGACCTCGGTCAGGCCGCGCCTGGTCTCTAGCAGGTCAAGCACCTGCGTAATGGCATGTGGCGACTCGCTTGCCAGGGCCAGTTGCGCCAGGTGCGTCAGTGCGGTCCCATCGGCCAGGCGCTCTAGCGCCTGTTTGGCCTTCTCCCGCTCATGGTTAGAGCTATGAGGATTCAATAAGACATCGCCGAGTTTTTGTAACAACTCTCCCTTTTGTTGCAACCTGCTCATGCTCTGTCCCCACCTTTGGATATATCCTCTTGCACTGGCAATGCGGCGATCTCCCTGATGATGCCAGCCATCTTAGACACCGCCTGGCAGATGGCCTCCAGGTCTTGAGCCAATGGATCATCTCTGCCTCGTCCGTGGAGCAGCAAATCGGCCACGCCCATGATGATCAGCAGGGGTTGATTGAGTTCGTGGGCTACAGCGCCTGCTAGCTCCAGGGTCGCTATCAACCCTTCTTGCTTGGCAGCTTCAGCCCGCAGGTGCTGCCTTTCGCAGGCGCGGGACACAGCCACCAGCATCGCTGTCAGACTAAAGGGCTTGGTCAAAAAGTCGTAAGCACCCAGTCGCAAGGCTTCCATGACCGCATTCATAGAACCGAAAGCGGTCATGACGATCACCGAGATATCTAGCTTGCGCTCCTGGATATGACGTAATATCGCCAGCCCATCCGTTCCCGGCATAATGAGGTCGGTCAGAACTACATCCACCGGCGGGTCAGCCGCACCCAAAAGAGCGGTGCCCTGCTCGACATCACCAGCGGCCAGCACACGATAGCCACTTTTTTGCAGCACGAGCTGCAACTGGCAGCGAAAGGCTGGCTCATCGTCTATCACTAGCAATGTGGCAATCTCAGGCATGAGGATCTTGGTTCGCTTCCCTCTGCGGGGCAGTAGCACGATCCAGATCCAGGATGTTGACCTCGTCGAGATAGGCTACCGTTTCATAGCAGGCTATCTGGCTAATCCGTCTGAGGCTGTCCGCTACCCTTTCCGTTTCCTCCCTGATCGTCGCCAAGTCATGTTGCAGCTCTGTTTCCTGAACCACCGAGGGGAGTCGGTTGACCGCTTTTTGCAGGGCAGCAAAAGGTTCTCTCAGTTCCCTGACCACTTTCTGAGCTTGTTGCAGCACAATCTCCAGGCGTTTCCGTTTGCGACTGGCCTCCAGGAGTTGTTTTCTCTCCAGTGCGCGGGCTAATGCCGTCTGCACCGCTGTCATGTTGAGAGGCTTGAGAAGGAAATCATAAGCCCCCAGTCTCAAGGCTTCGATGGCGGAGGACAGCGCAGCGTCTGCGGTGACCACAATGACCGGCAAATCCGGATAATGCTTCTGCACATGCTCTAACACGTCGAACCCGTCTAGATCGGGCATTACGAGATCGGTCAGGACAATATCAATGAGCGTCCGCTGGCTGTCCAGCACAGAAAGGCCCTCTCTTCCCCCCTGCGCCAGGATAACCTGGTATCCTTCCTGGCTCAATGCCGGGCTGATACTCTGGGAAAGAGAGACGTCATTTTGGATCACTAAAACCGTAGGTTGGTAGGACATCTCGCACCCCATGGCTTTTGTCCGAGATGCGGACAAATAGAGACCATCCTCACCCTTCTCCCGCCGTTTATTATAGCACTTGACTGCGCACTGCGCAAGGGGATTTTAGTACCAGGGGTGGGCTTTCCCAAACTACTGTCATTCGACCCTGAGCTTGCGAAG
>CAYPON010000039.1:0-16734 GCA_964412315.1 uncultured Anaerolineae bacterium
CTGCGCGTTAAATTCCCCGAAATTTGTAACAATGAAATATTCGGAGAAGCCTGCTCGGATCAATGAATTCAGGCGCTCTTCTACGCTTGGCACTTTCTCTCCCTTCAACTCAGTTTGCCAGAGGGCACTTCTTGCAGGCCAGAATTGTCCAGAAAGTTCCCCGTAATATTGGAGCGGCATTCCGGTGTGGAAAGACAGCAAGATAGTTTTGGTGCTGTGCCCAACAGCCTCGCCAATTTCTGGGGCTACACTTATTTCGTTGGCGAAGCCAGAAGTGGGCCTCCACGTCCTTCGCGCTGGACTAATAAAAATTACCACAAGAAGTACACCCCAGACAACCAGGCCCCCAATCCATCCTGCACGAGTCTGACGTAAACGATTCGAGAGCAGATCACCTGCGGCGCCTAAGGAAAGAGCCACCACGGGGACGAACTGTAAATGATAGTGTTGATGGGTCCAAATATGATAATTGAATACCAAACCGAAGATAATATAGCCGATCCATAATCCTATCAGCAAAGCTTTCGGCGGTCCAGGGCGGAGCAGGAGGAGCCCCAAAAGCGCCCCTATGAGAGCAACGTATCCAATTTGATTATTGATTAGCTTGAGCCAGCCCTGCCAGAAAAGTGAGGAGAACGGAAGTTGAGGAAAGAAGGTACTGCTGAGCCAAGCCATTTGCAGAGACTTGGTGATGAACCTGGTGTATATAAATAACAAAATGGTCGGCAAAAGACTTATTATGGCAAACAACCAAGAGTTTGGGTTAGCCACCGTCCTCCGAATGCCCTGCCTGAAAATGCTAAGCAAGACAAATGCCTCAAATATGGTAAACAGACAAATGGGAGGCTTGACAAACAGGGCCAGACCTGAGACGATGGCTGCGATCACCAACCTGCGCAGCGATGGCCGCGCATGATACCGCCATATGGCAAAAAGGCTAGCCAGAAACAACATGATCATCAACGGATCCGGCTGGAAACTCATGCTTGCGGCTATGCTGAAGGGAAGAAAGAGATAGAACGCCATAGAAAAGGCCGCGGCTTCGATGGAGATCAACTCCTTGGCGAGCAAGTAGAGGAAGGCCCCGCCTATCAACCAGAATATCGAGGACAGCAATCGTGGAACCCAGAGTTTTTCCCCCCCGATAGCGCGATAGGCAAGGGCTGTTATGGTTTCCATGATCGGAAGCTCAGGTTCCCACCGGCGCGCCCTCTCCATGTTAACGATGGCAACCTGTTTCCTCCACTCAGGGATTGACTCCAAGGTCTTAAAATAGTATCCTCTGGCAATAAGAGCGCAATAGTAGTGGCGCATAGGAGCAAAGTTAGAAGGCTCGTCAATGTGGTAGAGTCTGATTCCCAAAGCTGCAATGAACAAAGAGCCAATAATAAGCAACCATAATCCCCTTTTTAAGGGAAGGAGTTGTTTCCCTTGGGTTGGTTCAGATTGCGATTCGGCTTGCATTGTAGTGGCCTCCTGAGCTGGCTTGAGCGCCATTACTGGCGACACGAGCTACGCTTTGCCGTATTTGAGCCTCAGCCTGACGACAGAGATAAAAGCATCGCTGATCTCTCGCAGCGAGGTGTTCGAGGTGCCACGCCTTCGGTTCACAAAAGTGATCGGGATTTCGGCGAATTTCATCCCCCGCCGATGCAATTGGTAGGCCATCTCGCTCAACACAATATAGCCGTGCGCTTCTATGCGGTCAAAGTCTATGGATTCCAGCGCGCGCCGGCTGTAGCAGCGATAGCCATCGGTATAATCACGGATCGGCACGCCCAACATCAACCTGGCGAAAAGGTTCGCCAAGTGGCTAAAGATGTGACGTTGTATTCCCCAATTGAGGATCTTGCCGCCCGGCACATAGCGCGACCCGATCACCACATCAGCGCTCCGCATCGCCTGCAAGAAACGGGGAATATCCTTAGGATCATGGGAGAAATCGGCGTCCATTTCAAAGAAGCAATCAAACTCGGGCTGCTGCAAACTCTGGCGGAACCCGGCGATGCAGGCCGAGCCGCGCCCTCCCTTCCCCTGGCGATGGATGACCTTCACCGTTGGGTATTTGGCCGCCAAGCCATCGGCGATTTTCCCTGTTCCATCGGGCGAGTTGTCATCCACCACGAGCACCTCGATGTTATCACCCAGAGCGACAATCGCCCCTACCAGGGGGCCTATGTTGTCCCGTTCATTGTAGGTTGGTATAACGACTGCCGCTTTCATAGGAAGCTCCTTATCCATCAGAACCTTCCCGAAAGCTGGAAAGCTTTCGGGAAGGTATCAGAGACCCCTGGGGTCTTAAGGGTCATCACAAGGTGCCCAGTACCTCGGTCAACACCTCCACCATGTAGGCCAGGTCCTCTTCGCGGAGATACTGATGGCATCCCACATAGAACGCATGACGGCCCAGATACTCTGCGTGTGGGAGACGTCCCTTATACTGCTCCTTCAGGTGGGCGTAGGCAGGCTGCTGGGTGGGAAGGCAGCCGAAAAGGGGGCGGGTTTCCACCCCTTTCGCTTCCAACTTCCGCCTTAGCTCTTTGCGAGAGATCACCTCAGGCTGCTTGATCACCAGGGGGTAAGCCAGATAACTCACTTCATCCGAATAGGGAGGAAGTTGCAAGATATCGCTGTAGGGCTTCAAATGCTCGTTCAGGAAGCGCACGTTCTTTTGCCGCTGCGCCACGATCCACTCGGCTCGCTCCAACTGCGTGATCCCTAGCGCGGCCTGAAACTCCATCGTCTTGAAATTGTAGCCGATCATCTCATGGGTGAAGCGCGGATCGTAGTCATCGTCATCTCTGTTAATGCTCAGGCGAGGGCAGCGCCCCTCGGCGCGGACGCAGACCTGGCAATCGCACGCCCGGCCCTGTGCTTTGATCTTGCGCACCAAGCGGTCTATCTCTGGGTCATCGGTGGTCACGGCGCCCATCTCCCCCGCCTGGATATTGTGCGCGATATAGAACGAAAAGGCCCCGAATATCCCCAGAGAGCCTGTCCTGCGCCCTTTGTATAATGTGCCGTGCGCCTGAGCCGAATCCTCGGCGACGGCGATGCCGTAGCGCCTGCCGATCTCTTGGATGGCATCCATGTCCGCCGCATAGCCCATGAGGTGTACCGGCAGGATCAGCGCGTAATTCTCGGGATCGGGCACCTGGCGCAGATGAGCCTCTACGTTCTGCGGCGTGATGACAAAGGTCTGTGGGTCCACGTCCACGAAGGCCGGCTCCCAGCCAACGCTATTGACGGCGCTGCTGGTGGCAATATAGGTCAGGGGAGTGGTGAGAACCTTGAGGCCGTCCTTGAAACCCCTGACATACTTCATGGCTGTCAGGCCCGCAACTAGCGCTGCACTCCCCGAACTGGTGGCCACACATCGCTCGCTGCCGACATAGGCCGCCCATTTGCGCTCGAACTCGCGCACCTTCGGGCCTTCCGAAAGACGACCTGAGTCCAGGACGGCGTAGATCGCCTCTTTTTCGCGCTGGCCCAACTGAAAGTCCCCGACTCGGACGCGCATTTGAGTCATGGGGCATTCCTCTTGGGCAGGGAATCGAGTCTATATGACAACAGCCCGGAGACAGCAAGAGTGGCCAGGGCCAGGACTGTCAGGCCGGTATAGCGAGGGTAGTGCAGGCTGATCGTGTATGAACCATCGGCAGGTGCTACGAAGGCCATGAGGCCATCGTTGTCCAGAAGCTCTACTGGCCGACCATGGTAGTAGGCACGCCAGGCTGGAAAATAGTTCATACGCAACGTTACCAAGTCACCGCCCCGCACGTCGCTCAACTGCACGTCCTGCTCGAAATAACTGCGGACGGTGATTTCCCCTTTTCCCTGTTTCACAATGACATCATCTGGAACGGCATTTCTGTACTCATAGATCGCCCAGAACCCATCCGACCACAACCGCCGGAAGTCGGGATCGCTGTCAAAATAGCCGATGGCGATTTTGCTCCAAAGGATCAGATGTTTAACCCCCCATTTGTCCAGGAAGGCCTTGATCTCCTCCCTCGGCCAGTCGCCGAGCAAACGGCCTCGGAAAGCGCCCGAGGTGATAAAATTGCGCCGGTAGATGCTGTGGTGATAGCCCTCCTGGTTGTTGGCCAGGTAGCTTTTGCTGGTCTCGAGGGGGAAATAAGACTCCAGATGCACATGCGTTTCCTGCGCCTGGGTAGAGCCGGGGCCTTCGGTGGCCAGATCGTACCCTCCCATGCTTTCCAGCAGGAGCAAATCGCTATCCAGGCTCTCGATCTGCTTCAGCAAAGGCCCGTTGTAAGTGCGCAGGCTAGTTTCATGGCGAATAGGCTCCAGAAGGCGAGAAGGTAGGATGGTCAGCAGGAGCGTCCACACGATCAACAGAGGGGCTGGATGTACACGCTTCTCCTGGCACAGCCAGGCTCCATAGGCCAGGGCCAAGATTGCGGGGAGCACGAAGCGCACACGGCTAATGAACATATCCAGGCTGGGCGATACGACAAGGGACGTCAACATGATCAGGATGGCGGCAATGACAACCTTGAGTGGCGTTTGTAGTAGCGACTTCGGTCGCTTTTCTTCGCCCGGAACGACTAAAGTCGTTGCCACGAACCTGCTGCTCCAAGCCAGCGACAGGAGTATCGGGATAGAAACGATGAACATGCCCTGATAGCGCACCGGCCTGCCCAACAGCCACAGGCGGGGGTCGGCTAGGCGCGATAAGGCACCGACGCTTTGGGCGATAATCTCTGACACGGTGTACCGAGGGGGCGCGTAAATCTCGTCGCTTTGCACGAAATAGCTGGGATAACGCAAAAAGTGATAGGTAAAGGTCAGCGTGACGAGAAGAGTGGCGATCCCTATCAAGGCCAGGCGGGGCAGCAACTTCCGTGAGGTGGCAAAGTGCCAGAAGAGGTCGAGGGCCAATAGGAGCAAAGAGTAAGCAAAGAAGCCACCTGCGGCATAAAGGGTTAAAGACAGGCTCAGAATGAGCGCGAAACTGGCATAGGGTTTGCCCTGGCGCATCAAGGTGAACAGGATGAGATTAAGGAGCATGAAATCCAGCCCGAGGAACGAGTTCACCATGCCCCAATACAAGAGGTTATCGAAATAGCCGAAGACGACGAAAAGCCCAATCCAGAGGACGAATAGCGCCGGCCGCTCCTCGCCAAGCTCTAATCTGGCGTGCCAGTAGAGCAGCAGCGGGAAAAGCAGGTAGAAAAACATGATCATCAGGTGAAAGCCAACGCGAGGGCCGAAAGGCAAAAATGGCAACATGAAAAAGATTTCGTCGTGGCTCACGTCGGATACTGTGTGATAGCCCCCCATCAGGCGGGGATCCCAGCCAAAGATGCCCCCCTGCTTGAGCATCTCCCACCCTTTCATCGTCACAGTATAGATTGTCGGATAGTCGTCGAACATGACCAAGGAATCGAATTGCTGCGGAGGGAACTTGACCAGGAAAGAGACGACAGCCAGGAGAAGCACCAAGGGCAGCGAGATTTCCTTCTTGAGAATCCAGGCCAGTATGCGGTTGAAATGTGTGAAAGGCTGCCAGCTTTCACGGGCGAAGAGCGTCAGCAAACCGACCAGAAGGGGCAGGAGGTATGGCAGGTATCCCCGGATGGACAACAAGATCAATGCAACTGTGCCTAGAACGCTTAATGTGCGGAGATTCGTGGCCGGCAGAGCCAGCGCCCCCAGCGAGAAACGCGCTTTGCCATGATCCCAGAGCATCCAACAGAGCGTCAAAAGCGCAACTAGGCCGACCGCAGCCCAGTAGCGGAACAGGCCAATCCCCTTCGTCTGATAGGCCGCGAGGTTCGCCGCATCCCGGTGGCGCATCAGGGCTGGCCAGGGTGCGGCGTTGCTATAGTATGCTCTCTCCACCAGTGAAGCGACGATGGATGGCCCAACGACATAGGCGATGACCGCCAGCGCCAAAACGCCGCTCATGGCCACGATAAAGAGCCGATTTTTCTCCAACGTCAAGGACATGATGAACCATTCCTCTAGCAGCTAGGTTTGACATTTTAACCAAGTACCCGAAAAAGTGCAAGCTGTATCCCGATTGCTGTCCATGTCCCCGACGGTTCGAGTTTTGTTTCGCTTTCCAAACGCCTCCGGAATGCTTCGTTGTTCGTATGGCTCATCACCAGCCAGATGCGCTCGTACCGCGAGGCCAGGTCGCCGGCTATCGCGCCGATTTTCGTCTCATCTCGCAGAGAGCCGCTTATGCCAATGACCGGTAAAGGGCCACGATAATAGTAGCCAAAGACCGCACTCGCGTCCTCATCTATCAAGCAGATCACATCTCGCTCCGTGCCGTTTTCCTCGATCAGTTGAGCTATGCCGCGCCAATCCTCTTTTTGCTCCGCGGCGTAGAGCCTGTGCAGAGAGACGCCTGTGGCGAGAAGGATCAACCCTAGAAGAACCCAGGCCAGGGCACGAGGCCGCAGGAAGGCGGCTCCTCGCCCCAGGATGGCGCAATATGGCGGCAAGAACAGGACCAGGTAACGTGTAAGATAACTGGGCCTGAATTGGGAGACCAGGAATACTGCAGCTATCGGGATACAGAGATACGACAGGAGGAAAAGGATAGTCTCATCCAGGCGAATTGTGAAAGAGAGGCGATCCCTGGTCACGCCGAATTTGCCGATGCCAGCGAGAAAGAGAATGGCAAACAGGCCCAGCGTGCCCCAACGAAGGGCATTAGGCCCCGGCCAGGTGTCGCCCAGGCTGAAGGAAGCAGCCGTTTGGGCTAGGGCGCCTAGCGTCGGGCGGCCATATTTGCCGGCCACCCACTCCCACATTCCCTCATGAGACTGGGCGAGCAGTACGCGCAGGCCCGGCAGAAGAAGCAGCAGAACACCCACCTGTGTCAGCCCCCATTTTACCAAGAGCTCCCTGGTCACGACCGGGGCGATTGCTTCTTCCCCGCCGGGCCGGCCTCTCAATACAAGGTAGAAAACGAACAAGCCCTGAAAGAGTAAGATAAACGCGGCGTAGTAAAAAGTATGGAAAGCCAGCGCAGAGAGAAGCACGTAAGCCCCCCATGCTATCCAGCGGCCTTTCCGCACTGCTCGTAAGAAAGCCCAGGTAGCTCCCAAGCCAAAACAGGTTGCCAGGGCATACATGCGCGCCTCTTGCGAGTACCAGATGTGCAGCGGAGATATAGCCAACAGAAGTGCGGCGAATTTGGCGCTCGCCTGGCTGGAGCAGGCCTCGGCTGTTTTGTAAAGCAAAGGGATGGACACTATGCCAGCTATCGCCGATAACAGGCGCAAGGCAAACTCATTATCCCCTAGCCTGACCCAAAGGTTTAACGGGGCATAGTAGACGGGGAAGGACTGATGCAACAGGACATTGCGGAGCGAGGCCCAATCCATCCGCGCGATGAGAGCGCTCCACCCCTCATCGAACCAAAGGCTTTCCTGGCCCAACTTGTAGAGCCTCAGAAAAGCGGCGATAACGATAATGCCGACGAGAACCCATAGATTTCGCTTTCCCTGATCGGCCTTCTGCTTCATGAAACCCTCACCGGCCAGCGGATTAAGCAGATGAAGCAGATTAACATGAACATAATCTGCTCAATCCGCCTAATCTGCTGACTCATCCTGTCCATCACCGTGACCCTGTCGTCTGATAGAGGCTTATCCTGCCCACACCCGGAAAGTCGCCGCGGAGCAAACGGGGGAAATGGCCATCCAGATATTCCTGCACCCTCCCCAGGGGGTCCGCGTAGTGCCCCGGCGACCAAATCAGCCAGAGCCGCTCGCGGTCGGCCAGCGCGGGGGCTAAAAGCAGGGATATGTCCGCCTCGGCGGGAAGGGGCACAGGCAATTCCCGGTAAAGAGCCAACCGCCCGCGAGCATAGTAATCGAACGGCTTGAAATTCCAGAGCGGCACGAAGGCGACCACATCTTTCGGCGATGCCTCTTGCAGGACGTAGCGGACTGCGCTCCGCCAATCCTCCTTTTGGGGGCGTTGCGCCGCTATCGCCACGCCCACTAAAGAGACGGCCATCAAACCGCAAAACAGTGCCACGCGCCAGGATTTCCAGGGAAGCTGGCGAATGCCGGCAGCGACGAGCAGCAAATAAGGCGGCAGAAAAGGAAGCAGATAACGTCCAGCGTACATCGGCTTGACCTGGGAGATCAGCCAGATCCCTCCCAGAGGCAGCAGCGTGTACATCCCGCTGAAGAGGTAAGCTGCCCAGGTTACGAAGTCGTCGCCGCGCCGCCATTTTCGCAGCGAGGCGATAAACGCCGCGACTAGAGCCAGGACAAAAAGCCCATATGCGGCGCGGCGAATCCAGAGCGGATACCATTGGCGGACATTGCCCAGGCTGAAGTCAATCCAGGTTTCCAGGAGGGCCCTTGGCCCGGGATGCCCGATCGCTTTGGCCACCCAGCCGCCCCCTCCCTGCGCTACTTGGCTGAGCAGCACAGGAACCCAGGGCAGGAAAAGCAGGGCCAGGCCGCCCTGCGCCATCAGCCAGCAGCGCAGCAGTCCCCTCCGCTCCGGTAGTAAGCTCCACCAGATTCCCACGAAGCAATTCTGGAAGAGCAAGATAAAGATCGCGTGGTAGTGTGTATAAAGCGCCAGGGCCATGCATAGAATATACGCTATCCAGTCGGCCCTGGCCTCCCTCTGCAAGGCTCTCCACAGCCAAAAACTGCCCGCCATCGTCCAGAGGGTCACAAGCACATACATGCGCGTTTCCTGAGAATACCAGATGTGCAATGGCGAAATAGCGAGGAGCAGCGCGCTGGCGAAGCCTGTTGCTTCGTCATGGAGCTTTGCGCCCAATTGATAGATCACAGCGATGGAGATCACGCCGAGAAAAGCGGACAACGCACGGGCGATGAACTCACTGTCACCCAGGTAAAGCCAGAAGTGGAGGAGAACATAGTAGGCCGGCGGGTGAATGTCTTGGGCTGTCGCTTTGATCAACGTGGGAATGTCCGCCTGGCCAAGCAGGATACTGGTTGCCTCATCCAGCCAGATGCTTTCGGTGGCAAGGCCATACAGCCGCAAGCCTGCTCCCACCAGGAGGGGCAACAAGACGAGGAATCCTTTGCAGCGCCAGACTGGATGGCTCATACGTAGTGGCTCGTCAACCTTACTCATCGCATTTCGAGGGCCATGCACGGATCGCCCCTACTGGTGGACAGGGAGATTCCCCTGAGAGGTGAAAAGGGTGGGCTTCCACCAACTCCACTCGGTGCAGGTGTTGCAGGGGGCAACATCATCTAACTCGTTGCGCACATGCTGTCGCCTCAACTCGGCCATTGCCTCCCCGCGCCAAGCGTGTATGACCCCACTGTGGGCCACGTTACCAAGCGGGCCGATAGCGTCAAAGTCGCGATCGCATCTGACCAGGGTGCCATCCCAATAGATATGAACGTGATACCAGAGATTCGGGCAAGGGAAACGCTTGACTGGCACGCGGGCTTCGGTGGCGCGTAGTTCGCTGATCTCTTTGATCTGGTCTCCCCAGGAGTCGAACGCTTTGATATTAACCCGATTGACACCGGGAATGCTCCACAGCTTTTTGAACTCCTCGATTTCCGCGGCGGTAGGTGCGATCTCGATCAATTGGATCTTGACCTCCGGCCTCTGCCCAGAGAGCACGTTTTTCATCTCCAAGAAGCGAAGGATATTCTCTTTCGTCTCCTCAAAGTCCGCTCGACGGCGGACCCGCTCGTAGGTCTCCTTCTTGACACCGTCCAGACAGAGGTAAATCGTTCCCAGCCCGGCCTCGATGATCTCTTTGCTCATCCGCTCATCCAGGAGCGTAGCGTTGGTGGAAATCTCGCTGTGCAGACCTTTGGCGCGACAATAGGCGATCATGTCTATCAGGCGGGGATGCAGCAAAGGCTCGCCCCAGATATGCAGCGTCGTCGCTTTCACATGCGGCGCCATCTCGTCCACGATCGCTTTGAACAGGTCAAAGTCCATGTAGCCCTTCCGGCGTTTTATCAACTGCAACCCTGTGGGGCACATGATGCAAAAGAGGTTACAGACATTTGTGGACTCCAAATACATCCGGTCGGGGTATATGGGGGGCCTGGTGTGGCCGGTGCGGTAGAAGAACCACTTAACGGCTGAGTTGGCTCTTCGCAGCAGCCAGCGCCGCCGATGGCGTATTCGCTCTAGGACCATGAATCCGCTCCCCCTTGCCTCAGCTCGAGGCCGGCGCGATAGAGTCCCGAGTCCAGCACCCACCGACCCAAAGCACGCACTACGGGGACATTGGACAGTTGCCAAATCCAGGCGCCCCAAGGCTTCCCAAAGTGACGGATGTATTTGCGTTTCCGCTTTCCTTCCCAGAAGCACTTCTCGGCCTCTTTGATCAGATGGGCCAGCCTGGCATCGGAAACCTCGGAGACATTGAGGAAGGGGGCGATCTCCTCGGTATAACTGTTGTAATAATAAGCCCGGCTAAAGTCGGCGTCAAATTCGGTGCCGGGGCGTTTGCGGCACAGTTCGTCCCAGAGCCGCGTGCCGGGGAAGGGCGTGGTTAAGCTGAACATTGCCTCGTCGAGGTCCAGTTCGGCAGCGAAACGGATCGTTTGCTCCATGGTCGCCTCCGTATCGCCGGGCAGGCCAAGCATAAAGTAGCCTTTAGACATAATCCTTGCCTCACGAGTCCATGTGATCGCCTGGCGCACCTGCTGCAAGGTGATCTGCTTGCCGATAGCGTCGAGCATCTCTTGATTCCCCGACTCAATGCCGTAATGGATTTGGCGGCATCCTGCCTGGTACATCTGGGCGAGGATTTCCGGCGTGACCTTGTCCACGCGGGCCAGACATTGCCAGCGGATGTCCAACTGTTCGCCGACCATGCGCTTTGTCAGCTCTTGCAGGCGTCGCTCATTGATCGTGAACAGATCGTCAATGAAATAAAAGTTCTTGATCCCATATGTGGCGATAACTTCCCGGATTTCGGCAATGATGTTCTCGACGCTGCGTTGACGATATACGCGGCCCACAATGCCTTTGAAACAATAGCTGCAATTATAAGGACAACCCCGGCTGGACAGTATGGTGATCATCGGCTGCCCATGCGGCGTGTAGAGCGGATAGCGTCCCAGATCGAACAGGTGGCGCGCCGGAAAGGGGAGTGAATCTAAATCGCGGATGAGGGGCTGGGCAGAGTTCTTCTGAACCTGGCCGTCATCCTTGAAGCATAAGCCGAGGATGCTGCGTAACTCGTCGGGCGAAGGGCGGAAATTCGCGGCTTCCAGCGTTTTGGCCAGTTCATGCAGCGTTATCTCTCCTTCGCCATAGATCAGGTAATCGAAGCAATTTTCCTGGATAACGCGCTCGGGGAAAACAGTGGCGTGTGGTCCCCCGATCACAATCGGCGCCGCCAGCTTCTCCTTCAGCAACTGTGCCGTGGCCAGGGCACTGTGATAGTTGCTGGTCATAGCGGTCAGCCCTATCAGATCAGGCTTATAGGCTACGATTGCTGTGATATCCTGCTCCAGCGGAGAGTCAGGCGTCAAGCCCAGGTCGAAGATCCTGACCTGGTGCCCTTCCCTCTCCAGGAAAGCAGCCAGGTAGCCCAGCCCCAGGGATGGATAACTGTTGACCATCTTGTTCCACTTGGGAGAGATCAAGCAGACTTTCATAAGCTACATCCTTCTGCTGACACTTTAAGGCAGGCACAGCCGCATAGGGCCATGCCTGCCTTGTTTTGAACAGTGGTGGAATATACCGCCCGTAATAGATCAGGATTTGCCAGACGTAGCTTCCCCCGTGGAAGCCTGCGACGAGTGAGATCGGGCAGTTGGGCGAACTTCTACCACGGCAGTAGAGTATACTGCCAGGCAAAAGGATCTTCCAGGGGCAAGAAAATCTGCTGAGAGCGCTCGCTTGCCAAGTTATCGCTCAACTGTCGGCAGCAACCCAACCATGCCGCCGGCAAGAGTGGACTCGGTCTAGGAAAAGGCGTCAAGACCCGAAAGGTTTGCCAAGCCATATACTTCGCCGCCACCTTTCGGGTCTTTGTTACGGCCTCCATCTGACTCATTTGTATTGGCAATCTGCAGTCAGGAGGATTTGCCGGATGCGTTCGTGGCTGATGCTCCCCACGATCTTCCGCTTTTGCGCTTGCTCGGCCAGGCGGTGCAATGTCCACCGCGTAAAGGGCAACCCGAGGTCTCTGGGGCGCGCCTCTGCCAGGGCGATGATCTGACGCTTCTGCTCCTCGGTGAAACGGGGCTTGGGGCCGCCGGAGCGTTTTGTAACGAGGCCCTTGCAGCCCTCCTCATTGAAGCGGCGAATCCATTTCCGCAGGTTCGCTGGATGCGCCATGAGCAGGGGGCCGATTTCCGGTATGCGATATCCATCTTTGGATAATAGAATCAACTGTGCCCGATGTCTCAATTCGGCATCATCGCTTATCGCCCAGTTACGCAATTCTGTCTCCTCCTCCACCGTCAGTTCCCGCACGTACAAAACCATGGATTCTTCTCCCTTTCGTTATAACAAAAATGTCAATTGTTGAAAGAAAACGAATAGGAGTTCCTTTAAGTAAATGCCATTATACGGTGGGAATATGAAAATCAGATGAATAGGAGGGGGCCTGTATATGAAAATTTTTTAATGTACGGCCAGATTTCAAGTAAGTATATTTAATTTTTTTCAACTTGATCGTAGTGACGAATTGCCGGAGCCTATCGCATGAATCATGACATAGCATCGCGTTCCCTCAGCGGCGGCGTTCGCTGGGCAACGTCGTAAAGTCGAGCGAAATCTCCTCTTCCCTGGGGAGTTTTTTGGGGATGACGAAATAGAATGTGCTTCCTTCACCTGGCTTGCTCTCGAACCAGATGCGACCGCGATGATGCTCAATGATATGTTTGCAAATCGTCAGGCCAAGTCCCGTGCCCCGGTAAGAACGGGTTGAGCCGCTATCTACCTGATAGAAGCGGTCAAAGATCCTCCCCTGTTCTTCAAGAGGGATGCCAATTCCCGTGTCGCGCACCGAGATCTGCACCTGCTCGCCCAAATCGCGTCCAGCGATAGTTACCGAGCCGCCGGCGCGGGTGAACTTGACCGCGTTGTCCACCAGGTTGGTCAGCACCTGCTCGAGGCGCATGGCATCCCCCTCAATCGAGGGAAAATCGGAAGGGAGGGCCATGCTGAGTGCGATCTGGCCCTCGTTTGCCAAAGGCGCAAGCTTCTCCACCACGCGGACTGCGATCTCCGCCAGGGCGACCTGCTCCAGGCGCAGCTTGACTTGCCCCGACTCGAGGCGCGAGAACTCTAACAAGTCGTTAATCAGGTTTTGAAGCTGTCCTGTCTGCTGCTTAACCGTCGTCAGGAAATCGCGCTGCACCTCCGTCACTGCGCCTGTCTTCCCCATCAAGATGATATCCACAAAGCCTTTTATAGAGTGGAGTGGCGTCTTTAGCTCGTGAGAAACCACGGAAAGGAAATTGGACTTCATGCGCTCCAATTCTTTCTGGCTGGTGATGTCGCGCAGGACAGTGACAATCCCTCGCACCTGCCCCTCAGTGCTTGAGATGGCAGCGGCCAGGCCTTGATAGATCATGCTGCGCCTCCCGTCCTGGCTGCTGGGGATTTCGATCTCTTTGATGACAGCGCCATCTCGCTTCTCCAGGGTTTCTCGCAACAGAGAAGCGAGCGATTCGTTGGCAATCAGTTCCGGCACATAAGCTCCGGAGGGTACATCGCGGCTGAGGCGGAAAATCCGAACAGCTACGGGATTCATCAGCAGCAGCTTCAAGTTCGGATCGGTGACGATAACGCCGTCGCCGATGCCGCGCAGGATGGCCTCCAACTCGGTGCTTTTCTCCTGAACGTGCCGGTAGAGTTCCTCTGTCCGCTTCTTTTCCTCAGCCAACCCCTCGTATAGGCGGGAGTTCTTGACAGCAACGGCTGCCTGGTCGGCGAAAGCTTCCAGGCGGCTGAGGTCCTCGGTGTTAAAGGCGTTCAGGCGAGGACTGGTGGCGCTGAGCGCTCCAATCGCCTTCTTACCCGAAATGAGCGGTACACTCATCAGAGAGCAGATTGGCTCCTCCCCGATGCGGATAAACCGTTGATCTTGTCTCACGTCGCCAATGAGAGCGGGCTTGACATTTTGCACGACCCAACCTGCTACTCCCTGGCCCAGTTTGAACCGGGTGCCCCAGAGGCTTGCCGGGGACACGCCCGAAGCGGCCATGGTGATGACCTCCTCCTCCTTCTCCAGCAGGGCGATGGAGCAGCGCGCTCCCTCCAGGACTTGGGACGCATTCGCTACGATTAGCCTCAGGACATTTTCCAAGGCCAGGGCCGAGTTGATCGCTTTCACGCCTTCCTGGAGCGAACGCAACTCCATGACCCTGTTTCCCAGGTCTTGGGCCGTCTGCTGGATCAGTTCCGTCTTGCCCTCCAAATCCTGGCGAGTACGCTGCAGAGTGTGGCTCAGTTGTACGATCCATTTCTGCTTGCGTTCTATTAGCCAAGCAAGATATGTAGCAGTCAGCACCACCCCGAAGAGCAAAAGGTAGCGGAAAAGAAAACCGCGATCCGTCAGGAAGAAAACGCTCCGCGAGTTGTAATAAAGCACGGAAATGTAAAGAGGCCCCGATAGGTAGAGGGGAACGAGTAGCTCGTGCCAAACCGGATAGTAGATAACTCCTTTGAGAGCGAGAAGGCAATAGAGCAGGTATAGTTCGCTGCCGATAGCCCCTGTGAAATAGATCAGGACGCTGGAAAAAAGAATGTCAGCAAGGTAGGATAAGAAGAAAAGCACCCTGCTAACAGGTAGCACGAACTTTCTACCAGCGTAAGTGGTGTAGCTAAAGAGGACATTAGACATGCCATAAAACATGAAGCTCAGCAGCACGAGAATAGAGGTATGGGCCTGTCCCGTCCCCCAGACGATGAACATTCCTGCCAGGAAGAGCAGCCACTTGAAAGGGAGCCCCAAGCGGCGCTCCGTGGCATAGAGCGTGTTTAGGTAATCCTGCATCGTTTCAAACTGTTCTGATGTCTTGGCTTTTTGCTCGTCACTCATAGCGATTCTTCTCACCTGGATACAGGTTCGACTGCCGCGAGATGCCCGTTAGCCGCCGTTGCCTGACTACCTGGGCGGCAACGTCGCCGTTGGCACGGGAGTATTCGTAGATGGTAGCGGCGTGTCGGTAGGCGGCACAGGCGTATTGGTCGGTGGGCGCGGTGTATTTGTTGGCGGTACCGGCGTGTTGGTGGGCGGCACGGGCGTGTTCGTTGGTGGTACAGGTGTATTCGTCGGTGGACGCGGCGTATTGGTCGGCGGTACCGACGTATTAGTGGGCGGCACAGGCGTGCTCGTTGGTGGCAGCGGCGTGTTGGTCGGCAGTGGGGTGTCCGTGGGCAATTGCGTATAGGTTGGTGTCGCCGTGGGCGTCGGCTGGTAAGTACGGGCCACTGTCGGGGTCATGATGGCTGGAGTTGTTGGCGTGTGCACCTTGGTTCCCGTTGGGGTGTGCGGCGCCATTATTGTGACAGCTTCCGTCGGAGTATTCGTCCTTGTTGCCGTCTCAGTCCGGGTTGGTTGGAGCGATGGCAAGGGAGTTGAGGTGGGCGTCGCTGTCGGCTCAGGCGTGCTGGTCGGCACGCTGGTGGGGCTGGCCGTCCCTGTCGGTGGCGGCGTCGCCGTGGGGACGAAATCGGTTACGGTGCAGCGCCACACACCATCGCTCGTGCCCGCGTACAGGATCTCCGGCCTGGCCGGGTCGAAAGCCAGAGCATATACATCGGCGCCGCCCAGTCCCCTGTTCATTGCTTCCCACTGCAAGCCACCATCGCCGCTGCGGTACACCCCCCCTCTGCTTAGGCCCGCATAGAGCATGTCTGGCCGGGCCGGATCAATGGCCAGAGCATGAATGCGATGACCGGCCCACAGAAGCTCTACAGTCCACTCCTGCTCCGCTATCGTCACCCGCCCAAGGCCGCTGTCAGTTCCGAGATAGATCACTCGCTTGGCAGGGTGATTGCCCACTGTGGCCACCGCTATGGCCAGGATGTCGAGGTTGCGCAACTCCTCAGAGATCACGGTCCAGGTAGCTCCGCCATCGCTGGCCTGGAAGAGGCCCACTCTGCTGCTGGCTACATAGAGCCTTCCTGGGTCGAGGGGATCCACGGCCAATAACGTGATGGGGTTACTCTCCGGCCATTGCTCCAGGTGCAGCCAGCTATCCCTAGCCTCGCTCCGATACAGTCGCCCACCCACAGCCGCGTATACGACATGCTCCGCTTCGGAAGGCCCTCTCTTGCTGGTGGCGACGGCCACGGCTTGCGCACGGCCAGCGAGTTTCCGATCCACAAGCGTCCATAAGGCGCCGCCGTTGATCGTGCGGTAGATTCCTCCCCCTCGGCCACCGTTGTCGAGAGCTATGTAAACCAAGCGGGGGTCGTGCGGGCTTGCGGCCAGGGCGCGTGTATCAACCCGTCCCAGCAAGCCGGCGGGCAGGCCGCTGCTTTTCGCCGCCCAAAAGAAGAAATCATCGGTGTTCCGATAGACGCCTCTCCCATCCAGTGCCGCATATCTGATCACGTTATCGCCTTCACCCCCAACCGTCAGATGTGTCAAACGGCTTTTTTCAAACTCTCCTCGTATCCAGATGCCGGCGGCTTGTTGCTGCCCCCTTCCGACGGATAAAGCGAGAGGGAGTAAAAAGCAGGCCACAGCCAGGGCGACTTGGGCTAATTTGCTGCTAAGCATTCGTTGGTCACCTCGTATGCTAGCAAGGT
>CAYPON010000040.1:0-15127 GCA_964412315.1 uncultured Anaerolineae bacterium
CTCTCGAAGTGGGTGAAGGCGTAGTAGGCAGGTAGCTAGGGGCACAGCTAAACATGGCGATAAGGCAAACGCAAGCAATAGCTGCGCAAAAACCGGCCCTCATTTTCATAGTCTTGACTCTCCCAATCGCCAGAGTTCAATGTTCCAACGTTATGACGTTTGAACGTGGCAACAAGTTCACTCCGCGCTCACCAGAACCTTCAATGCCCCTCGGGCCTTGGCCCGCTCGAAAGCTGCCAGCCCTTGATCCAAAGTATAAACGCTATCTATCATGGAAGCTACATCCACGAGGTCGCGCTGGAGCAGGCGGAGGGCGGGAGCGAAAGGCCCGCAGCGGGAGCCGACAAGCGCGATCTCATCCACCACCAGGCCGGTGAGGTCGGCAGTTACTTCCCCATGATAGGTGCTTTTGAGCACGAGCCGCCCACGTGGCCGCAGAAGCGCGCGTGCCGCCGCAAAGCCCTCAGGTCGCCCCGTGCATTCTACAACGTAATCTGCTTTGAGGCCAGCAACCTGATCGGCCAGCCGCGCGTCAATGCCTCGCCGGCGCAAGATGGCAAGCTTCTTTTCATGGTGGCCCAGGCAGGTCAGGTCACACCCGACCAGGCTCAAGACCTGGGCCACCAAAAGCCCCAGCTTGCCATCTCCTAGGACGACAACTCGCTCCATGGGCCTGATATGCAGTTGCTCTAGGATTTCCAGGGCCGCCGCCAGAGGCTCGGTGAAAACCGCTTCCTCATCGCTTATTTCCGGCGGCACGACATGCAGGTTAGGCAAGGGCAGAGAGCAATAATCGGCCAAGGAGCCATCCCGCTTCCAGATGCCGAGGGTGCTGCGCTCAGGACAATGCGTCAGAAACCCTTGCCGACAGTAAGCGCACTCCCCGCAGTAGCAATTGATCTCGCCGACGACCCTTTGCCCAATCCAGGCAGGCTCGACGCACGCCTCCACCTGTCCGACGAATTCGTGCCCCAGAACGCCCTGGAAGCCCATATAGCCGCGGGTGATCTCCAAATCCGTGTTGCAGATGCCTGCCAGGCTCACTCTGATTAAAGCTTCGCCTGGCGGCGGGGCCGGCATGAGGTGATCTGTCGCCAGACGCAGGCCACCATCATAAACCAATGCTCTCATGAACATCTCCACTCTCCTCAAGCTCCGTCAGCACGCGAAGAAACTCTCCCATCTCCGCTTTAGTGAGCGGATACTGCGGCAAGTAGGGGCAAGGGGCAGAGTCCCGGGTGGAAATGGCAAAGGTTCCGATTCGCCTGGCCAAAGCAGCGATCTCCACCTTGTCCAGGCCGATCAGAGGGCGCAGGATCGGCTTGGGAACGCGGTAGGAGATAGCCTCCATATTCGCCAGGGTCTGGCTGGCCACCTGGCCCAGGCTCTCTCCCGTGATGATCGCCCGCGCCCCATGTTCCTGCGCGATTTCGGCAGCTCTCAGCAATAGGGTACGCTTACAGAAAACGCAGATCCACCGCTCTGCGCCGATATGATGCAGCTTGCGAAAGGTGTCGCCGAAGACCTGCTCGTGCTCCAGGACGATAGGGCGGATTTCCTGGCCATAGGCGTAGCTTTCCAGAATCCGGCAATTGTCCAGGGCTTTGCTCGCCTCGACCTCGCTCTGTCTGAAGTGAAGGGGGATGATGCTGCAACCGCGTTTCATCATCAGCCAGGCGGCGACAGGCGAATCAATCCCTCCTGAGATGAGAGCCACAGCGCGCCCGCCGATGCCCAGCGGCAATCCACCAGGGCCGGCGATGGTTCCCCCATAGACGAAAGTGCCCTCTGGACGCACCTCGATGTCAATCGTCAAATCCGCCGCCTCCGAGAGGTCCACACGGCTACCGCTAGCTTCGCGGATGGATTGTCCCACTTCGCGTTCGATTTGGGGGGAAATGACGGGGAAGGTTTTATCCGCACGCCTGGCGCGGATCCGAAAGGATTTGGAAGGGCCAAGTCCCACCTGCCGCGCCCATTCCAGAGCTGCTGTTTGGATAGCCCCAAGCTCAGAGGGGACGATCACCGCCGGGCTGAGCGATACGATGCCAAAAACCCTGCTGAGGCAGGAAAGCGCGTCTTCGACCTGGTCTGTTTCCACATAAAGGCGGCCCTGAGCGCTTTGCATGGCGCCCTGAATGCCGTTCTTTTTCAAGCCGTCCCGGATATTGTCGCGCAGCCTTTTGAGGAAGTAGCGCCGGTTGCCCCCTTTCAGGGCGATCTCGCCATAACGCACCAGAATCAATCCCATTGTTCTATGCTCCTATAAAACAGAAAACCCAGCATCACCAACTGCTGGGCCGATCACAGTGGTCGCCGGTAGCCGCACCCTTTACAGGTGCACGTCGGTGTGCGACACGCAGGCGTGAAGCCTGCGACTACCCGTTGCCGAATAACGCCAGTAGTCGCACCTTTTACAGGTGCGCTTTGCAGTTCAGCGCTGAGCTTGCGCATCCCGCAGCCCCGTTATCTCATATAAAGAGATCGGGCGGCTGATACCCCTCAGCATCACCTCCCCCCGCTCACGATACAACACGATGTCTCGCACCTCGTCCAAAGTATCCTGCGTCACCAGGATTTGCGTCCCAAACAGCTTGTTCAGGTCTTCGACCCGCGAGGCGATCACTACAGGAGGCCCGATGACCGTCAGTTCCATCCGTTTCTCGGAACCAATGTTGCCTACAGCAACCCAGCCCGTGTTCAAACCTAACCCTACCTTGAACACCGGCAAGCCGCGACGTTGCCAATCGGCGCAAAGCTGCTCCATCCTCCGCACGATTTCCACGGCGGCCCGCACCGCATTCTCCGCCCCTTTTGGCGTCACCAGGGGAATCCCGAAAATGGCCAGCAGTTGGTCGCCCGCAAACTCGTCAATCGCGCCTTGGTAGCGGAAGATGATCTCGCTCATCTCTCGAAAATACTCATTGAGCACAGTGATCATCACGTTGGGAGGCGTCTGCTCCACAACGATGCTGAAATCGCGGATGTCCACAAAGAGGATCGTGGCCTTCCAGCGATCCCCGATCAACTGTTGCAGGCCTCCGCCCTCCAGGACAGCGCGCACGACGTTGGGGGATACATAACGCTGCAAGTCTGCGCCGATGCGTTCCTCTTCACGGATGCGCTGCTGCAGGCGGTTGTTTTCGATGGCGATGGCCGCTTGCGAAGCGATAGCCAGGCTCAGCTTTTCATCGCCCGCGGTAAAGTAGCCTCCCGAACCTTTGTTCACTAGGATCATGCTTCCCACCAGGCGCGCAGTGGTGGACAAGGGGATGCAAAGCACGGATTCCAGCTTGAGCGGCTGGCCCTTGGAGCCATATAGTTGGTCGTCGAGGGCTTCTGCCAGCATTTGGGGGCGACGTTGCGCGATAGCCTGCCCCAAAGCTCCCTCACCGATACGAAACGTCTTCCCTTTCGTAACGTACTCGCTGCCCCAACCCAAAGCCACTTGCGCCGTCAGATCATCCTCGGAGCCAGCGGCGCCCAGCAACACAATAGCTCCTCCCTGGGCTTCGGTGATCTCCACAGCCCTCTCCAGCATGTGGGCCATGATCTCGTCTATGGTCATGTCCGAGATAATGGACTCGCCCATCTCGTAAAGGAGGTTAAGCTCCTCGTACCGCAGCAAAGTTTCGCGCCCCAGGCCCTCCAACTGTAAAGTCTGGCGAAGAAGCAGTTTGACGACCTGCCGCAGTTGCTCGATGCTATCCCGCAGCCGGGCCTCCGCTGAACGATCTCCAGGCGCAGCCGGCACCCCTCCCATCAGGTAACAGCAAGTCTGTCCAGCCAACTGGACAGAAGCTATCACCCGCAAAGCCCCTTTGGGACAGTATTCCACCTGCAACTCTTCTGTGGGAGGCAAAGCCAGCAATGAGGTCAGACATTCGGCCCCGACAGGGCAATGAATGAACAGGGGCTCCCCGCGAGGTCCTAATAAGGAAAAACAGATGTCGCATAGGCTGGAAAAGCTCTTGACGAGCGCAACCAGTTCCACCGTATCGAGAGGGATCTCCTCAACTACAACGTGTTCTCTGTAGAATTCTGCCTGTTGCACTTACAACTCCTTGAGGGGATCGCCGATGATCTCCTCCACCCGCTTTTGCAGCGCTTTAGGGCTGAAAGGCTTGGTCATAAACTCCGCGGCCCCTGCTTCGAGCGCTTCAACTTTGGTTCTCTCATCGCCCCGCGCTGTCAACATCACCACAGGTGTCTGGGCAGCATGGGGAAGATTTCTCAGCCGACGGCAAAGCTCGACACCACCCATCCTGGGCATGGCGACATCCAGGAGAAACAGGTCGAAACCCCTCTCCTGGCTGATGGTCAGCGCCTCCTCACCATTTAGGGCCAGCACAACTTCATAGCCTCGCCGGCTCAACACCATCTTGACCAGATAACCGATGTAAGGTTCGTCATCAACAACCAGAACCCTTTTAGACATTTGTGCCAAAGTTCACCTCTATGCCTGCATCAGGCCTTTGCGCCGCAAAATCCTGGCCAGCCCGCCCGTTTCCCAAACGACCAGCAAAGGTACAGCGTTGAAGATCGAAGAGTAGGTGCCAGTGACGAAGCCAAGGAGCATCGTGAGCACAAATCGCTTGATAGTCGCTCCGCCGAAGAAAAGGATGGCGACGAGGACAAACATCGCGTTCAACTGTGTCGCCAGCGACCGATGCAAAGTCTCCAGCAGACTGCGATTGACGACGACTTCAAAAGGCTCTCCCCGCCGTTTGGGGATGTTCTCGCGGATGCGGTCGAACACAACGATCGTATCCGACACCGAAAAGCCGATGACCGTCAGGATCGCTGTCAGAAAGAGTGCGTCAACTTCCCAGCCGAACAAAAGTCCCCAAAGCGAGAAGAGGCCAACGGAGACCCACACGTTGTTCAACACAGCCAAGATAGCGCATACCCCAAAGCGAAAGGAATTGGGCACTTTGCGGAAAGCAAAAGCGATAAAGAACAGGATCGCCACAGCCGCGGCGGCCACTGCCAGGAACGCGCTTCGCGTCACCTCCCGGCCAACCGTAGGGCCAACAGACTCAAATCGCAGCTCGGTCAGATCACCAAACTTGGCCCGCAGAGAATCCTCAATAACCTTTTTGATTTCTACTTCGAGTTCCTTAGAACGGATAATCACACTCCTACCATCGCCCACTGACTGCACAGAGATATTCACCAGCCCCTGGTCAACGAAAACCTGACGCACTTCGGCTGGGGGGACAGGTTGATTGAATTGAAGCTCGAGCAACGACCCGCTGGTGAAATCAATGCTCAAGCGAACTGGCGAGCCATAACGAATCATGGACACGATCATGGCCACCAGTCCCAACAGAATCAACAGCGACGAGATAGCAAAATACCAGCGGCGTTTGCCAACGATATCGAACATGCAAGCCTCCAAGTTTAGATTAGATGCCTAGCAGCCATTTCTTTGCGAGCAAACCCTCCCCCGCGAAGCGAAACACGGCGCGGAGGAAAGTGCGCGTTATGGTGATGGCGGAAAACATGCTGACCGCTACACCGATGAACAGCGTCACAGCGAACCCCTTGACAATGCTGGCTCCAAAGGTGCTGCCAAAGAACCAAAGGATAGCACAGGTGATAAAGGCCGCCAGGTTAGAATCCCAGATGGATGTCCAGGCGCGGTCAAAACCGGCTTCGATGGCACGCCCCAACGAGCGACCCCTGCGCAATTCCTCCTTCATGCGCTCAAAGATGAGGATGTTGGCATCCACAGCCGTCCCCACCGACAACAGAAAGCCAGCGATGCCCGGCAAAGTCAAGGTGACCGGGATGAGCTTGAATAGTGCAAAGGTGATCAGGGCATAGATCAGGAGCGCCAAATCCGCCAGGAAGCCTGGCAGGCGATAATAGGTGAGCATGAAAATCAGAACGATGACCAGGCCGATCGTGCCCGCCTTAATGCTTTTCTGCACGGAATCTTGCCCCAGTGTGGGGCCGACGGTGCGTCGCTCTATGACTTTCAAGGGGATCGGCAAGGCACCGTATTTCAACTGGATGACGATACTCTTCACTTCGGGCAGTGTAAAGCGGCCTGTGATACGCGCCCTGCCATTGGGGATAGCCGTCTGGATCACTGGCGTGGAGATGACCTCTTGATCCAACGCAATGGCCAGGTATCGGCCCACATTCTTGGCCGTGTAATCCGCAAAGATCTTGGCGCCCTCATCCGTGAACTCGAGGTCCACTTCCGGTTGCTTCGTATTCTCATCAAAGCCTATGGCCGCGCTTTTCAGGTGTCTCCCCGTGAGTACCGTAGGATAGATCTTTTCCGGCGGTTTCGTCGCCGCGGTCGGCGTAACCGGCTGGGTCGCGGTCACACTTTGAGTATTGGTGATAGTCGCCGCAGGGGTAATGGGACTCTTGATCGTCACTTCAGGAGTCATCGCTTTGGCTGTTGGCGAAGCCTCCGTCGTCGCTTTTGGGGGCGGGGTAGGCGTGGGAAGGGGACCTAACACTCCGGCTACGCTATAGCTAGTCTTGACTTTTGTCCCCACGTTTATAGGGGCGAATCCTGCCTCAATAAACTCCAAAAGCCCTGTTTGGCGCAGTGTAGCGATCGCCTGTTCCGGGTCCTTGATACCTGGCAACTCGACCGCGATGCGATTACTGCCTACCGCCTGCACCAGTGGCTCCGTCACACCCAGACCGTTCACACGATTCTCGATAATGCCACGCGCCGCGTCCATGGCATCTGCGCTAACCGACTCTCCGGCTGGCAAATCCGCTGCCAGGAGCACCTGCACTCCACCCTGAAGGTCAAGGCCCTGATGCACTTTGATCTCGCGATCAATCTTCACCGGCCCCAAAGAGATATGAAGGCCTGTGTTGGTGGGCGAATCAACCCAGACCGCTGCAATCACAATCACCAGGATGACCCCCAAAAAAATCAGATCGCGTCGCTGCATAAACTATTCTTCCCCCAAAGCAATGGATTCGTCAGACGCAGCAGATTATAACTCCGACCCTATTATCTGTCAACTAGAAAGTGAAATATCAACTTCTCCGCAAAGGATGAGCCGCCAAATAGGCTGGGATATCCACCACGCTGGAGAGGATCGCATCAGGATGAACAGCCGCGAAGTAATCCGAGGGGCGGTTGCTGTTGAGGATGCCCACCGTCCAGGCACCCACCGCCTGACCCGCCTCAATATCGGCGAGGTGATCACCAACCATGAGGGTGCGCGATGGCGAAGCGTGCAGAGCACGCAATGCGATCTCCAGATGCAGCGGATCGGGCTTGACGCGAGGCACATCGTCCCGTGTCAAGAGGACATCATAAGGCAAATCGCTCCGCGCGATGATCTGCTCCACCGCCTGGCGGCAGTTGCGCGTCACAATGCCGACGCGGACGTTGCGATCATGTAACATGTGCAGCAACTCCGGCACGCCAGGGTAAACTTCTGCTTCCGCAGCCCCCTTCATGTCTTCGTCAATCACCGCCGTCTCAGCCTGTTGTCGAAAGCGTTCTGCGAGTTCCGGGTCTCGGCGTTCAAGTTCGCTGGAAACTCGCTCGATCAACTCCAAGGTGTACAGACGCTCGCAGCCCGTCAAGTCCGCGCCCAACGCCAGTGCCACCTCGCGCACGCGGCGCTTCATGGCATCAAAATCTATGCGCAGTTCCACCAAGGTGCCGTCGAAATCAAAAAGAATAGCCTGCAGATCGGATAAGCCCAGCCCAGAATCGGGATTCATCTCAATGCTCCGCCAATCTATGATAACATCAGCAGTGTAAGGGCGATCCCGTGTGATCGCCCTACGACTTCAGCAAATCCGGTATCTCCTCCGGATGAGCGGCGATGTGCACGCTGGCCTCTTTCAGCGCGGCGATTTTCTCCTGTGCTGAGCCTTGCCCCCCGGAAATAATCGCTCCGGCATGGCCCATTCGCTTTTCGGGCGGTGCAGTCAGGCCAGCGATGAAGGCCACGACCGGCTTGGACATCCTGGCGCGGATGTAGGCCGCCGCCCGTTCCTCATCCTTCCCCCCGATCTCTCCAATCAGGACGATGGCTTCAGTCTCAGAATCCTCCTGAAGGAGGGAAAGGATGTCCGTAAAACTTGAGCCAATGACCGGATCGCCTCCCAGGCCGATGCAGGTAGACTGTCCCAGGCCGCGAGAGGTGAGCGCCCAAACCACCTCGTATGTCAGGGTGCCGCTGCGAGAGATCACGCCTATGGGGCCAGGCTTGTGAATATGGCCAGGCATGATCCCCACTTTGGCTTTGCCTGGCGAGATCAAACCGGGGGAATTGGGGCCGATGAGCCGCACCCCCTTGATCTCCAGATAGCGGCATACACGGATCATATCCAAGACAGGTATCCCCTCAGTAATGCAGACCAGCAAAGGGATGCCCGCATCAGCGGCTTCGTAGAGAGCATCCGGTGCGAAGCGAGGAGGAACATAGATGGCAGAAACGTTCGCACCCGTAGCGCGCACGGCCTCTCCGACCGTGTCGAAAACGGGCACTCCTTCCACCCTCTGCCCGTCCTTGCCAGGCGTCACGCCAGCCACGACGCGCGTGCCATATTCGAGCATCTGGCGCGTGTGAAAGGACCCTTCCCGTCCCGTGATCCCCTGCACGAGCACCCGTGTCTCATTTCCCACCAGAATGCTCATGGAAGCCCCGCCTTCAGTACGCCCCGCACAGCTTTAACCGCCTTCTGTGCGGCTCCGGCTAAGGATTCAGCGATCGTGACATTGGCCCGGGCGAGAATGCGCCGTCCCTCCTCCTCGTTGGTTCCCACTAACCGCACAATAATCGGGACGCGCGGCTGGATTTCAGACAGCACGGAAAGGATGCCTCTAGCGACTTCATCGCAGCGAGTGAGGCCGCCAAAGATGTTAATGAGCACGGCGCGAACGTTTTCGTCAGCCAGGATAATACGCAGGGCGGCGGCAACTCTCTCCGCTCTAGCGCCGCCGCCGATGTCCAAAAAGTTGGCCGGACGGCCGCCATGATGCTGGATGATATCCATCGTAGCCATCGCCAATCCCGCGCCGTTCACCATGCAGCCGATCTCCCCATCGAGCTTGACATAGCTCAGGCCGGCTTCCCTCGCCTCACGCTCGCGAGGGTCATCCTGATGCTCATCGCTCAGAGCTGCCCAGTCGGGATGACGATAGAAAGCGTTATCGTCCAGCAATATCTTGGCATCCAGAGCGATCAGTTGGCCGGCTTGGGTCACGGCCAGGGGATTGATCTCCACGAGGGTGGCATCGGAGGCCGGGAAACAATCGTACAGGCCCTGCGCCAGGGCGGAGAATGCGGTGAAAAGCGAGGGCGGTAAGCCGATGCCAGCAGCCAGCTCTCGGATTTGATAAGGGCGCAAGCCCAAGAAAGGGTCCAGGGAGACTCGAACCAGGCTGGTGGGAGCACGGCGCGCGACCTCTTCGATATCTACCCCACCCTCAGCGGAAGCCATCATGACTATCCGTCGGGAGCCTCGATCCACCACGAGGCCGAGATAAAGCTCCTGCGCGACGGCGACAGCCTCCTCCACCAGCAACTCGCGCACGACAAGCCCTTTGATCTGCATCCCCAATATATAGCGCGCTGCCGCCTCCGCAGCGTCAGGCCCGTCCACCAGCGCGATGCCACCTGCCTTGTCGCGTCCGCCAACGGGGACTTGCGCCTTGATGACCACCTTGCCGCCCAGTCGCGCCGCCACTCGACGCGCATCCTGCGGTGTAGCCACTATTTCTCCTTCAGGGAGCGGGATGCCATAAAGGGCAACAATCTTTTTGGCCTGATATTCTTGCAGCTTCAAGCTATTCCCCTGACCCTCCAACTCGTGCCCTTGCATTGTTGCCAAGAATGACGCCATTATATCATGCTTTGATGATTCTATCAATATGCCCGATTTTGACAAAGGGCCAACCTTGTGTTAATATAGGATGGGCACCGTTCAAAACCTCGCTGAAGCAGCAGTGTGGCTGTGTGGTTGGTAAATCATAAAGGGAGGGACGAAGATGGTCAGAGGCAAAGAAGAAAAGGCGTTACTAGATCGTAAGCTCAAGATGGGCATGGTCGGAGGAGGGCGAGACGCCTTCATCGGTGCGGTGCATCGCCGCGCAGCGATCATGGATGGTGGCGTGGAGTTGGTTGCCGGTGCGCTTTCCTCCGATCCAGAAAAGGCCAAAGCCTCCGGTCGCGATTGGTACCTGCCCGAGGCGCGCAATTACGGCTCCTATCGGGAGATGGCGGAAAAGGAGAGCAAGCTGCCGTCGGGGGAGCGCATTGACTTTGTGAGTATCGTCACGCCCAACTACATGCACTTCCCCGTCGCCAAGACTTTCCTGGAGGCAGGCTTCAACGTCGTGTTGGACAAGCCGATGGTCTTGTCGTCAGATGAAGCCAGGCAATTGATGGCTCTGGTGGAGAAAACGGGGGCTGTCTTCGCTTTGACCCACAACTATACCGGGTACCCGATGGTCAAGCAAGCGCGGCACATGGTGCAGACCGGCAAGCTGGGCAAGATACAAAAGGTCGTCGTCGAATATCCCCAAGGCTGGCTGCTGACCAAGTTGGAGGATACCGGGCAGAAGCAGGCTGCCTGGCGCACGGATCCCAAGCGAGCAGGCATCGCCGGCTGTCTGGGGGACATCGGCTCTCACTGCGAGAACCTGGCGTCCTATATCAGCGGCCTGGAGATAGCCGAGGTGTGCGCTGATCTGACCACCTTTGTGCCAGGCCGCCTCCTGGATGACGACGTGAACGTCCTGATCCACTATAGCAACGGCGCGCGCGGCATTCTCTGGGCTTCTCAGGTGTGCCCCGGCGAGGAGAACAATCTCCGCATCCGCGTCTATGGCACCCAGGGAGCGTTGGAGTGGCACCAGGAGCATCCCAATTACCTCTATTTCCGTCCGCCCAGCGGCCCCGAGGAGGTCTACAAACGGGGCAATGCCTATCTCTGCGAGGCGGCGAAGCGGGCCACCCGCATCCCTTCCGGACACCCGGAAGCGTTCATCGAGGCTTTCGCCAACATCTACACGAACGCCACAGACACCATGCGCGCCAAGCTACTGAAACGCCAGCCCACCGAGCTGGAGCTGGACTTTCCGACGGTCTACGATGGCGCGAAAGGGGTCTTTTTCATCGAAAAGGTGGTAGAGAGCGCCCGCAGCAAACAGAAGTGGGTGCCCGCCATCTGGAAACGATAAGCTCGCTTACCTTCCCGCAAGCTCGGAGACTGCGGGAAGGTGACGAACAACACTTCAAGGAGGTATGTCACAATGGCACGACCTGTCACCTTGTTCACCGGGCAATGGGCAGACTTGTCTCTCGCTGAACTGGCGAAAAAGGCGAAATCGTGGGGCTATGATGGGCTAGAGTTGGCCTGCTGGGGGGATCACTTTGAAGTAGATAAGGCCCTTTCCGACGCCAGTTACTGCGACAAGAAGCGCGAGTTGCTCGCCAAGAATGGCTTGAACGTCTGGGCCATCAGCACGCACCTTGTGGGGCAATGCGTCTGCGATCCGAACGATTACCGCACCGATGACTGGGTTCCGGCCAAGTATCGCGGCAAGCCGGAGGAAAAGCGCGCCTGGGCCATCGAGGAGGTGATGCGCACAGCGCACGCCGCCAAGAGACTGGGCGTCAGCGTCGTCAATGGCTTCACCGGCTCCTCGATCTGGCATCTGATTTATAGCTTTCCTGCCATTCCGCCGCAGGCTATCGAGGAGGGCTTCCAGTTCTTCGCCGCCAAGTGGAACCCGATCCTGGACGAGTTCGGCAAGGTAGGTGTCAAGTTCGCGCTGGAAGTGCACCCGACCGAGATTGCCTTCGACCTTCATAGCGCGCGTCGTGCGCTGGAGACGCTCAAGTATCGGAAAGAGTTCGGCTTCAATTTTGATCCCAGCCATCTACAATGGCAGGGCGTTGATCCGGTGCGCTTTATCATAGCTTTTCCGGATCGCATCTTCCACATGCACATGAAGGACGCCAAAGTCATGCTCGATGGCGACAGCGGCATCATCAGTTCCTATCTCCCGTTCGGCGACGCGCGACGCGGCTGGGATTTCCGTTCCCTGGGCAGAGGGGATGTGGATTTCGAGGCGATCATCCGCGCCCTGAACCGCATCAACTATCAAGGCCCGCTCTCGGTTGAGTGGGAAGATTCGGGCATGGATCGCGAGCATGGCGCCAAGGAAGCCTGCGAGTTTGTGAGAACGGTGGACTTTAAGCCCTCTGGCAGGGCTTTCGACGCCGCCTTCAGCGAACGATAACGATCTCAATCTCATACCCATAGCACATTGACGTAGCACAGATGGCGCAGCGCAGGGCCAGGAATGACCTCCTGGCCCTGCTTGTTTACAGAAATCGTCACAGAGCACACAGAGAGGGGAGAGCTATATTTAGCTTTCTCTGTAGTCTGTGGTGAAATCCTATATGGAGGGCCAGAGTTATGAAGATTCGTGTTGGTATCCTGGGAGCGACGGGAGCGGTTGGGCAACGCTTCGTGCAGCTTTTGGACGGCCATCCCTGGTTCGAGGTGGTGGCCTTGTCTGCGTCCAGCCGATCCGCCGGCCTGCCGTATTCGCAAGCCTGCCATTGGTTACTGGATGCGCCCATGCCGGCCTGGGCGCGGGACATGCCCGTCCTCGAGGCCACTCCAGAGGCTCCGTTCAACTGCTCGCTCGTCTTTTCTGCACTACCGGGCGATCTTGCTAGCCCGGTCGAGGAGCGTTTCGCCGCCGCCGGTTATCTTGTCTGTTCTAACGCTTCCGCCCACCGCCTCGATCCCGACGTGCCGCTGATCATCCCAGAGGTGAATGGGGAGCATCTGGCACTCATCGAGACGCAACGAAGAGGAAGGAAATGGCCCGGCTTTATCGTCACATCAGCCAACTGCTCGACAACGCACCTGACTCTCGCGCTCAAACCACTCCATGCGGCTTTCGGGCTGGTGCAGGTCTATGTCGTGACTATGCAGGCTATCTCCGGAGCAGGATACCCCGGCATCGCTTCGCTGGATATCCTGGGAAACGTCGTGCCCTATGTCGGCGGTGAAGAGGAGAAAATGGAGCGCGAAACGCTCAAGCTCCTCGGCCAACTCCAGGATGGGCAGGTACGCCATGCGGAAATAACGGTCAGCGCGCAATGCAACCGTGTGCCTGTGCGCGATGGGCACACTGAGTGTGTCTCCATCCGCTTTCGGAAGCGAGCTACGGCGGAAGAAATACAGCGTGCCTGGCAGGGATTCCGCGCCGAGCCGCAAGCGCTTGGCCTTCCCTCCGCCCCAGTGCATCCCATCCTCGTGCGCGACGAGAACGACCGGCCACAACCCAAGTATGACCTGAACACCGAGAAAGGGATGGCGACAACCGTTGGGCGATTGCGCCCCTGCCCGCTCTTCGACTTTAAGTTTGTCTTGCTGGGACATAATACCATCCGAGGGGCCGCAGGAGGGTCTATCCTGAATGGGGAACTATTGGTCGCCAAAGGGTGGGTGCCGCGTACCTAGAGGTAATGCGGTGGTTAGTGTGATGACTTCAGTCGTTTCCGTAGCTAAAGAACGATCAGGGTCACGGGGCGATCATGTGGGATCGCTCCTATGCTATGGTGCTGTGTTATTGGAGAGGCTCTTGGCAGATGACGGGAGGTCGTGGCTGTGAAATACGACTGTTGGTTCCAGTGCGTTCGTGAGTGTGGGGGGCGCTACTCGGTTTTCGATGTGGTCTACCGCTGCCCGAAGTGCGGTGGACTGCTAGATGTGCAACATGATATCGCGGCGCTCAAGGCTCGCAGCGCCGCTGCCTGGATAGACCTGTTCGACCGTCGTGTGCGCACCAACGAATGGCCCTATGGCAGCGGCGTGTGGGGCAAGAAAGAGTGGACCTGTCCTAATGTGGACAATGATAACGTTGTCTCCATGTACGAGGGACACACCAATCTTTTTTGGGCCGAGCGGTTGGGAAAAGAACTCGGCTTGAGCGATCTCTGGATCAAGTTGTGCGGGAACAGCCACACGGGGTCGTTCAAGGACCTGGGCATGACGGTGCTGGTTTCCGTAGTCAAACAGATGCGGGCGAATGGTCAGCCGATTCGCGCCATCGCCTGCGCCTCCACGGGGGATACTTCGGCAGCGTTGGCGGCTTATTGCGCGGCGGCGGGCATCCCCGCCATCGCCTTTTTGCCGCATGGCAAGGTCTCCACGGCGCAGTTGATCCAACCGATCGCCAACAATGCCCTGGTGCTGTCCCTGGACACCGATTTCGACGGCTGCATGAAAATCGTCCAGGAAGTGACAGCGGACAATACCATCTACCTGGCGAATTCGCTGAACTCATTACGCATCGAAGGCCAGAAGACGGTAGGGATCGAGATCGTCGAGCAATTCGACTGGGAAGTGCCCGACTGGATCATCATCCCGGTGGGGAATCTGGGCAACGTCAGCGCGCTGGGGAAGGGACTGTTGCTGATGAAAGAACTGGGGCTGATCAGCCGTTTGCCACGTATCGCTTGCGCACAAAGCGCGAAAGCCAATCCCCTTTACCTGAGCTACCTGACCGGCTTCAGGGAATATCGCTCTGTGCAAGCCGAGCGAACACTGGCTAGCGCGATTCAAATTGGCAATCCGGTGAGCTATGAGCGGGCGGTGAAGGTGCTGCGCGAGCTGAGCGGGATCGTAGAGCAGGCGACCGAGGATGAACTGGCCAATGCCGCAGCGAGAGGCGACCGCACGGGCATGTACTGCTGCCCCCACACAGGCGTCGCCCTGGCAGTCCTCTTCAAGCTCGTCGCGCGAGGCGAAATCAAAGCCGGCGACCGGGTGGTTGTCGTCTCCACAGCGCATGGCCTCAAGTTCACCGACTTTAAGGTTGGCTATCATCAACGCAGTTTGCCGGAGGTTATTTCGCGGCACGCCAATCCGCCTCTAGAACTGCCCCCCGATGCGCGACAGGTCAAGGAGGCCATCGCCCGCGAACTCGACCGGCGAGAGCGATAAAACTGTGTCGCACCCTTTACGGGCGCGCCCCGGCGCAGGCGTAAGCCCGCGGCTACCCATGATGTTGGAGAAGAAGGATCGAATATGCTGGTCATGAAATTTGGTGGAACCTCGGTGGGCGATGCCTGTCTCTTATACACATCTGACGCTGCCG
>CAYPON010000040.1:15137-16616 GCA_964412315.1 uncultured Anaerolineae bacterium
GGCGAAAGATAACCAGACAGTCGTCGTTGTCTCGGCCATGAGCGGCGTCACCAACACACTCATCGAAGGAGCGAGAGCAGCCGCCAAAGGGCAGCACGAGCATTACCAGCGGCTCAAGGCCGATCTCCTCCGCCGGCATCTGGACACGGTGGAGCAACTGGAGTTGGAGGCCAAGATACGCCTGGATGTTTGCGGCCTGGTCGAGGACCGGCTGTATGACTTTGAGCGGCTGTGCCGTAGCGTCGCTACATTGCGCGAACTGACGCCACGGGGGCTTGACCTCATTTCCTCGCTGGGAGAGCGGCTCTCGGTGGCCATGCTGGCGGGCGCTCTATCCACCGCTGGACTCAAGGCGCAGGCTATGGAGGCGACAGAGATCATCCTCACAGATGATAATTTCGGACAGGCCACGCCGTTGATGGAGGAGACCCGCAGGCGAGTCCTGGCGAGATTAGGGCCGATCCTGGCACGGGGCGTCATACCGGTCGTGACGGGATTCATGGGCGCGACGGCTGAGGGTGTCACTACGACCCTGGGTCGCGGCGGCAGTGATTACACGGCAACCATCCTGGGCGCGTGCCTATCCGCTGACGAAATCCAGATTTGGACCGATGTGGATGGCATTATGACGGCAGACCCGCGCATCGTGCCAGAGGCGTATACGCTCCCTGAGATGACCTACAGCGAAGCGGCGGAACTGGCCTATTATGGAGCCAAGGTTCTACACCCCAAAACGGTCCTTCCCGCCGCCGAACTCAGCATCCCGCTGCGCATCGTCAACACTTTCAACCATACCCATCCCGGCACGATGCTGGTGCGCGAATCGCACGTCACGGATAACGCCGCAAAAGCGGTGACGGTGATCAAAGACCTCAGCCTGATCACCGTCGAAGGCCGAGGGATGCTGGGAGTGCCTGGCATCGCCGCCCGTACTTTCGCCGCCGTTGCCCGTGGGGACGTGAACGTTCTCATGATCTCGCAGTCATCTTCGGAACAGAACATCTGCTTTATCGTCTCAGAGGCTGCGGCGAAAAAAGTGGTCGAGGCGCTGCACAAAGAGTTAGAGTTGGAAATCGTGCGGCGAAATATAGACCGGATCGTCAGTCTGGATGGGGTGGCGATTGTAGCTGTCGTCGGGGCAGGAATGAGGCGGACGCCAGGCGTGGCCGGGCGCATCTTTGGCGCGCTGGGGCGGGAGGGGATCAACGTCCTCGCCGTGGCGCAGGGATCATCGGAGTGCAACTTTTCCATGGTGGTAGAGCGCAAGGATGCCGACCAGGCAGTGCGCGCCGTCCACCACGATTTGCTCATGCCAGCCGCAGCAGCCAGGTAATGTCTAACAGTTTCTCGGGGCGGTTTTCCATTTGCCGATCCAATACGGATGCAGTTTGTCTTTTCAACAGTTTAATGGTATAATCTCTGCTTTGTAAAGTAGGTCAAGATGATGGCCTTTTCGCTCCAGGTCGCCCCGTCTGAGGC
>CAYPON010000041.1:0-16419 GCA_964412315.1 uncultured Anaerolineae bacterium
AGCCTGGGTGCGCGTGCAAACGACCGAGAACCTCACTTACGCCGCCCCCGATGGCAGCTTCACGCTCACAGGCCTGACCGAGGGTGTGACCGTCACCATCACCGCTTGGTATCCCGACTACAAGGTTGGCTGGGCAACCGTAGCGCCGCCCGCCGAGAACATTACCATCACGCTCAGGCCCTACGACACTCGCGACAATACCGCTTATGTCTGGAACACCTCCTACCCAGACCCGGCAAACACCAGGCTGGGCTGCGGCCATTGCATGATCCCCGCATTTCCCGAATGGCAGCGCACCGCCCATGCCGGCTCCGGCACCAATCCACGCTTCTTCTCCCTGTACAACGGCAGCGATGTCAGCGGCACTCGCACCGTACCGCCAGGTTACAGGCTGGACTTCCCAGGCACGGCGGGCAACTGCGCCACCTGCCACGCCCCCGGCGCCGCTTACGATGCGCCCTTCACTACCGACATGAACACTCTCACCGGCGTCAATCGGGAGGGTGTTTTCTGCGAGTTCTGCCACAAGATCGGGGCGGTCTATCTGAACTCGGCGACGGGCCGCCCTTATGAAAACGCCCCTGGCGTCGTCTCTATGCGCCTCTACCGTCCCTACGGAAATGACCAAATCTTCTTTGGCTCGCTCGATGATGTCACGCGGCGGGTGAGCTATCTGCCGCTAGAAAAGAAGAGCCAGTTCTGTGCTCCCTGTCATCAGTTCTCCTTCTGGGGCACGCCGATTTACGAGAGCTTCCGCGAGCGGCAGGAAAGCGAGTACCCGGCGCGGGGCATCGAGTGCCAGACCTGCCACATGCCGCCTGGCACCAGCCCTTACTTTTGCCTTCCGGGAAAGGGCGGTCTGGCTCGTGACCCGGTTCGTCTGGCCTCGCACCTCGACCTGGGCGTCAAGGACACCGCTTTCATGCAGAGCACTGTCGCTGTGACCCTGACTGCCGAGGTTCTTACCAACACTATCCAGGTGAGCGTCGTGCTGACCAACGTCGCCGCTGGCCATCACGTTCCCACCGACTTTCCCGGACGGCACATGATCCTGACGGTGATGGCTACAGGTGGGCAAGGGCTGCCTTTGCTCCAACGGGGCGGGCCTACCGTGCCCGAATGGGGTGGTGCGCAGGCAGGGTTGCCAGGTAAGGCTTTCGCCAAGGTGTTGCGCGACGTGAAAAGCGGCCAGTCACCGGCGGTGAGCTACTGGAAGCAAACCCTCATCGTCAGCGATAACCGAATCCCGGCGCTGGGCAGCGATAGATCAATGTACACCTTTGCTACGCCGGCTGAGGGCGGCCCTGTGACAGTCACTGCCGAATTGCGCTTCCGCAGGGTTTTCCAGTCCGTGCTGGAGGCCAAAAGATGGGACGCGCCGGACATTATGATGCAGGAGCGCCAGGTCACGCTCTCCATTCCAGGACGGAGAGGTGTCTTTCTGCCGTTGGTATTATCCAACTATCCGTGAAAAGACGCTGGACTATGAGGAGGTGCTGACGATGAGCATGGATAAGGAGGCGCGCCGCCAGCAGCTTTATGCGCTTCTCGGCGACCTGCCTGACCGCTCGCGCAAAATCTCCGCGACCAAGGTCATGGAGGAGGAGCGCGAGTCGTACATCCTGGAAAAGTTAGTGCTTGACCTGAATGGGATCGAATCTGTCCCCGCCTACTTTGTGCGCCCGCGTGGGCAAGCAGGGCGGCTGCCAGCGATCCTCTATAATCACGCCCACGGGGGCGATTACGTGATGGGCAAGGACGAGTTGATCCTGGAGCGCAGCGGATTTCAGCAGCCGCCCTGTGCCGAGGAACTGACTCGCAGGGGGTATTGCGCCCTCTGTATAGATCATTGGGCCTTCGGCGAGCGGCGAGGCCGCACCGAGTCCGAGATTTTCAAGCAGATGCTCTGGCAGGGCCAGGTGATGTGGGGGATGATGGTTTACGATAGCCTGCGCGCTATTGACTATCTAGTCTCTCGTCCAGAGGTAGATGCGGAGCGGCTGGGCACGCTGGGGCTTTCTATGGGGAGCACGATGGCCTGGTGGGTGGCGGCGCTGGACACGCGGATCAAGGTCTGTGTGGACATCTGCTGTCTGACCGATTACCAGGCGTTGATCGAGTCGCGGGGCCTGGATGGACATGGGATATACTATTACGTGCCGGGCCTGCTGAAGTATTTCACTACGGCGCAGATCAATGCCCTCATCGCGCCGCGTGCCCACCTCAGCCTGGCGGGGAACTATGACCGGCTGACCCCACCCGCTGGCTTGGATCGCATTGATGCGGAGCTGAAAAAGGTGTATGCACAGGAGGGCACGCCCGATGCCTGGAAGTTACTGCGCTATGACATCGGCCATTTCGAGAGCGCGGCGATGCGCGCGGAAATAGTGGCTTTCTTGAGGGATTGGCTATGAGAAAGGAGGGTGATACGTGAAACGTAAAGAGCGTTTCTTGACCGCTGTCAAGCTGGGCCAACCCGACCGTGTTCCCTTATTCGACTTTCTCTTCCAGGAACCGCTTTACGAGGCACTGATCGGCCACAGGCCAGGGAGCTACAATGGGCCGGATGCCGTCCGCTGTGCGCTGGCCCTCGATCATGACGGGGTGTGGATTCCTTTCGGCGGGTTTACCGGCTACAAGCCCAAGTACCTGGCGGAGGACATCTACCAGGATGAGTGGGGCACGATCTATCAGAAGACACCCTCCTCGTGGCCGATTGACGCACCGGTTGACTATCCCATCAAGAGCCGCGCCGATCTGGCCCGATACCGGCCCCCTGACCCGACGCTGCCGGGCCGGACAGCGGAGATCATCGCCGCCCGTGACATGGACAATGACGATATCGCCTTACTTGGCGGAACGCAAGGCCCTCTGACCACGGCCTGGCTGCTGATGGGTTACGAGAACATCTCTTACGCCCTGTACGATGATCCTGGACTGGTAAGCGAGGTCTGCCGCATCTCCAACGACTTTTTCAAGGAAGCAGCGCGCCGCGCGGTGGAGGCGGGCTGTGTAGCCGTCTGGGTGAGCGAGGATCTCGGCTCCAGCAGCGGAGGGTTGTTCAGCCTGGAGCACTATCGCCGCTATTTCCTACCGCCTTGTGCGGAATTGGTCGAGTACGTGCATAGCCTGGGCGTGCCAGTACTGTTCCACTCTTGTGGGCATATCAAGCCATATCTGCCCGACCTGGCGCAAACCAAGATCGCTGCCGTCCATCCTCTGCAACGCACGGCGGGTATGGATTTGCGCACCATGAAGGAGCAATACGGCAAACGCTGGTGTCTCATCGGCAACATAGACTCCTCGCGCACGCTCCCCTACGGCACGCCAGAGGAGGTGGCTGCTGAAGTGCAGGAAGCGATAGATATCGCCGCGCCGGGTGGTGGTTATATACTTGCCTCCGACCATTCCCTCCACGACGGCATACCGCTGGCGAACATCGTCGAGATGTTCCATGTGGGGGCCGAGTACGGTCGCGCTTTCTACCAAAGTTGAACATTATAACCTTTCAACGTTCCAGCGTTGTAACGAGGTTCGAGGAGAAACATCCATGCCATTGACAAGTGAACAGCCGCCGATCTATCAGCGTCCCGTGGAATTACTGCAAAACCTGATCCGCTTCGATACTACCAACCCGCCGGGAAATGAGCTAGAGTGCATCCAATACATCAATGGGCTGCTCACTGCCGCCGGATTCGAGACCACGCTAGTGGGGCGTAGCCCATCCCGCCCCAATCTCATCACGCGGCTGAAAGGAGAGGGCCGTGCCCCGGCCTTGATGCTCTACGGCCATGTGGATGTGGTGACTGCCGAGAAGCAGACCTGGCGATACCCGCCTTTTTCAGCTCAGTTGGTAGATGGCTATATCTGGGGCCGAGGCGCCCTGGATATGAAGGAGGGCGTGGCTATGATGCTCGCCGCCGTCTTGCGTGCTAAAGCGGAGGGCCTGACGCCGCCCGGTGACATCGTGCTGGCCATCTTGAGCGATGAAGAAGCAGGTGCGCATTACGGGGCGCGATACCTGGCGGAAAACCATGCCGATCTGTTTAGGAGCATTCGCTATGCCCTGGGGGAATTAGGAGGCTTTACGCTCCATTTCGGAGGGAAAAAGTTCTATCCGATCCAGGTCGCGGAGAAACAGATCTGCCGCGTCAAAGCCACCCTGCGTGGGCCGGGAGGACATGCCGCCATGCCGATACGAGGCGGTGCGATGAGCACATTGGGGCGGATGTTGCAGCGGCTCGATCAGCGTCGCCTGCCGGTGCATATTATCCCCGTTGTCCGTGAGTTTTTCGAAGCGGTGGCCGCTGCGCTTCCTCCGCCAATGGACTCGGTCCCTAAGCAACTCCTGGAGCCGACGCTCACCGATCAGATTCTGGATCACCTCGGCACGGAATGGCGCATGTTCGATGCCATGTTGCACAATACGGTCAACGCTACGATTGTGCATGGTGGCGAAAAGATCAACGTCATACCGAGCGAGATCGTCGTCAAACTCGACGGGCGGCTGCTTCCCGGCTACGGCCCGCAGGATATGATGGCTGAGTTGCGCGGCATCATCGGCGAGGAGGTCGCGCTGGAACTGATCCGTTATGACCCAGGCCCCGCTGAGGTGGATATGGGGCTGTTCGACACTCTGGCTGGCGTCTTGCGCGAGGCCGATCCGCAGGGAGTGCCGGTGCCCTTCCTGCTGCCGGCGAGCACCGACGCGCGTTTCTTCTCACCGTTGGGCATCCAGACCTACGGCTTCATGCCGATGAACCTGCCGGAACATATTAACCCGTTGCAGTTTGCCCACGCGGCGGATGAGCGGGTTCCGGTGGAGGCAGTGCTATTTGGGACAGAGGCGATGTATCAGGTTTTGCGGCGGTGGGGTGTATAGGTATATTATGGTGTAGCAACGTTAGGAGGCGGTGTGTGGGAACAAAGTTGTACAGGGCCCAAATCCTGCTCAGACCGGAGCAGCATCGCGCTATTGTAGAGATTGCCCGCCGCGAGGGGCGGAGCATATCGGAGGTAGTTCGGGAGATGATCGAGGCGCAGTTACAGCAACGAGCGCAAGGTGCTCTGGCGAGACAATTGGAGGCAATGGAGCGAATCCGTAAGCATCGTGAGGAAATGCTGGCGCAGCGAGGGGGCAAACCACTGGACATAGACACCGTGACGATGATAGAGCAGGTTCGAGAGGAACAAGACGAGCGAAACCCGGCGAGCATCGGCGGACATTGCGATTACACTAATGCCTCTGACAAGAGGTGAACGATATGGCATCTATGACGTCGAAAGAGCGCATGTTAGTGGCCATGAAAGGCAGCCAGCCTGACTACGTGCCGGTAGCTCCCGACACATCGAACATGATCCCCTGTCGCCTCACAGGCAAGCCCTTTTGGGACATCTACCTCTACCAGGATCCGCCGCTCTGGAAAGCCTACATTGATGCGGCGAAGCATTTCGGCTTCGACGGCTGGCTGCCCAGCGTGCCGGTGGAGTTCGATTTTGAGCGGGAGGAGAGGGAGGCCGGACCTGACTGGCAAGAGGCCATCGTGCGATCCACCCCTGACCGCATCTATACCCGCTTTCATGCGACAGCAGATGGCCGGGAAGAGTGGTCGGACTATTGCTCGATCTATTACATAGACAACCCGCCCACGCATCGTTGGCCGCTGGCCAAAGCCGGCCTGCCAGAGAGCGCGCCGACGGAGCGGGAAGACGTCCTCCCGCGCAACCATTACGAGGGCATAAAAGCTTTCGAGGAGGCCATGGCCTACATGGGTGACGCCGGAGTTGTCGGCATGTCGGTAGGACTGCCTGGCCTCAGCGTGCGGGATGTGGACGGTATCTATGAGTATTATGATAACCCCTCCGTGGTGATCGCTCGCTGCCAGGAGGAGCACCAGCGCATCGTCCGCCGGGCGCGTGAGATCGTCAAGCTCAAGCCCGATTTTTTGCTCATCGGCATATCGGGCTTTATGATTGCCAACCCGGAGCCGATCTTTCGTCAACTGGCGCTGCCCACGCTGAAAGAGGTGACGGCCATCTGCAAAGAGGCGAGGATTCCCAGCCAGATCCATTGCTGCGGGCCGGAGTACAAGTTGGTCAAGATTTCGGCGGAGGAGACCGATCTTACAAGCATCAACCCGCTGGAAATCCCGCCCATGGGCGACTGCAATCTGGCGCGGGTCAAACGAGAGTTCGGCAAGAGAATCAGCCTGATGGGCAATCTGCACACGACGGCGGTCATGCTCCTGGGCACGCCGCGAGATGTGGAACGAGCGGCCAAGCAGGCGATTGACGATGCCGCCGAAGGAGGAGGCTTTATCCTTTCCACCGGCGACCAATGCGGGAGAGATACGCCGGATGCGAATATCCGCAAGATGATCGAGGTCGCGCGGACGTATGGCAAGTACTGAGTTGAGACTCGAGCAGCCTCCCGCAGGCCAACGGGATGCGGCCCGCGGGAGGCTCTACTGTTTTGGAGGACACTCATGAACGCAGGGGATCGTATCCGAGCAACCTACCAATTCAAACCCCTTGACCACCTGGTGCGACGTGAGTTCTCCATCTGGCCGGAGGCGATTGAGGAATGGAAGAAGCAGGGCCTCCCGCCAGACTATGAGGAACGGAACCTCTTTAGTTATGACCCGCCAGGCATTGCCGAGGTTGGCCTGAATCTGGGATGGTGTGAGCCGCCTTTCTTTCCCGCTTACGAGGATAAGGTGATCAGGCAGGAGGGAGACACCGAGGTCGTCCAGGATATCGCTGGCCGTTGGCTGCGCGTCTTCAAGGGACGGCGCCACGGCTTCATGCCCACCTACATCAAACATGCCGTGGCCGGCTGGAAGGACTGGGAAGAGGAAGTGGCACCCCGCCTTGATCCCAGCGATCCAAAACGGTATGAGGAGCTGGAGGAGAAGTGTGCACTGGCCGCCAAGCTGGGGAAAGCAGAGGGGAGGTTCATCCGGCAGGGGATGATCGGCGGCTATATGTATCTCCGTGCCCTGATAGGGCCGACGGAAGTGCTCTACGCCTTTCACGACCAGCCGCATCTCATCCATGTTATTATGCAGCGCTGGGCAGAAGTGATGAACGCCGGGCTAGAGAGGATCCAGCAATACATCGCCCTGGACGAACTTGGCCTGGGGGAAGATATCTGTTACAATCATGGCCTGCTCATCTCGCCCGATATGGTCAAGGAGTTCTTGCTTCCCTACTATCAGGATGTTGCGAGCAAGGCGCGACGGCGGCAGAGCAAGAAGCTCTATTTCCACGTGGATACCGATGGCTGGGCTGAGCCGGCGGTTCCCCTTTACCTCGCAGCAGGGATGGACGTGATGAGCCCCTGGGAAGTGGCCGCTGGCTGTGATGTCGTGCAAATCGGGCGCAAATGGCCCGGTCTGGTCATGATCGGCGGGATAGACAAGCGCGTCCTGGCGGCGGGGGAGGAGGCGATTGAGAGATTCCTCGCCCGAGTCATCCCGCCGATGGTCAAACGGGGTGGTTACATCCCCACCTGTGACCATGGCGTCCCAGTTAATGTGCGTTACGAAGACTATCTGTACTACCGAGCCAGGATATGCGAACTAGATCATCTGTAACTGCGGAAACGCGAGATAAAAGCTCAGGAGGCCAAGTAAAGCGTGCCCAGGCGGTAGAGGGCAGGCTCGGATGAAGTTGGAGTTTCAGGAGTACCAGGCCCGCAGGATTGTTAATATCCATCGCCATGTGGACGGCCCCTGGTTCTGGGACAAGTATAGCGCTCATCCCTATGTAGGTTGTCGAAGCGGCTGCGAGTTCTGCTACCTGCGAGGCGGTCGCTACCTGGGACGGCGCGACCCGGGTACATTCGATACGCTGATTCAGGTCAAGATAAACGCGGTGGAACTACTGCGAAAGGAACTCGGCCACCTGGATCGTGAGGTGATCGCCTGTGGCGATTGGCAGCAGCCAGCCGAGGAGCGCTATCGTCTATCGCGCGGGATGCTGGAGGTGGTGCGCGATTTGGCATTCCCCCTGTTCATCGTCGAGCGCTCACCATTGCTCACCCGCGACCTGGATTTGCTGATGGAGATCAAACAGCGGGCCTGGGTGGGAGTGGTCTTCAGTATGAGCAGTATGGATCCCACCCTGAAGCGGGCCTTTGAGCCGCGCAGCCCAGGCCTGAAGCGGCGATTGCAGGCCATGGAGATGCTGGCGGAGGTTGGCATTCTGGTGGGGACGTCGCTCATGCCCGTTCTACCCGTTGTAGGCGATGACGAAAAGCATCTGGAAGAAGCAATACGTGCCACCAAAGAGCATGGGGGTTCCTTTGTGCTGGCAGGTGGACTAACTATGGAAGGAGTCCAAGCCAAACGCACGCTTGAGACGGCTCAGCGCCTTGATCCGTCTTTGGAGGCCCGCTGGCGGCAACTGTACAACTGGCAGGCAGGAGACAAGCCTAATTACGCTCCCCCTCGCTCTTATAGCGCCCGGTTAGGGCTTGTAGTACGAGAGCTATGCACTCGCTATGGCTTGATGGATCGCATGCCACGCTATGTGGCATCCGGGCCGTTGGCTATTAACAAACGCATCGCAGAGAGATTGTTTCTCAGAACTTATGACCTGGAACTGGAACAGGCAGAGGGCTATCGCATTTGGGCCTATCGCAAAGCTGCCTGGGCGGTGGACGAGTGGCCGGAGAGCCTGGCCGCGATCTATCAACTTCGCGGCGAAGCCGGTCTGCGGGAATTGCCAGGAGTTGGCAAAAGCCTGGCTGAGGAGATTACCAGATGGTTGAAAGGGAATGATCTTTCCCAATGAGGTGAAGGAAGGAAGAGCTTATGCTGCCAGAGCTATTAGCCAAACATCATGGTCTGCCCAATGTCTGGGGAGAGGGAGCTATCTTTGCCTCTTCTGGCTTGGACGGCGCGACGAGTGTCGCATCCGGCTTTGTCGCCACCTATGCCAGGAACAGGTATGGCTTGCTCTTTCATACGCCGCAACGCCGCTTTCTGGACGTCGAGCTGGGCGTCCGGGGCACTCCCCGCATCGCCACAGGGGACGTGTTAGCGGTGGAGAGCCAAAAAGGCACATTGCTCATGGCTTACAGCGCATGGCACACGCTGGTAGGCAGTGCGCCGGCGGGGATGTTCCTCCGACTGCGATTCGAGGATGGCCCCAATGCTGCATGGATAGAGTCCGCCTGGGTTACAGAAGGCGCCAGGAACCACGATGTCCTGGCTCTTGTTGAGGCAGGAGGGCGTTTTGCGCTATCCTATGGCCGGTCGGCGGACGAGGCGATCAAACGGGCCAAAGCGGGGTTGCAGTGCGATCCATGGGGGGAAGCTGCCAGGCGACTGACGATCTATCAAAAGGTTCCCGCTGTCAAGCCTGTGGATAGGGAGCGTCTGCTCAAGAAATGCGTCAGTGTGATAAAGGTCAATGCACTGTCTGCGGAGGGCGCGATCAAGGGGATGTGGTCTACGCCAGATCGCGTCCCCCATAAGGACATGTGGCTCTGGGACTCAGTCTTTCATTCTCTGGCTATGAATCACCTTTATCCAGAAGTAGCCTGGCAGTTTCTGAAGAGCGTCCTGGAAACGCGGAACGCGGAAGGTATGATCCCTCACCAATCCGGTGTCAGCGGCAAAAAGTCTCACATCACCCAGCCGCCGATCCTGGCCTGGGGAGTTTGGGAGAATTACCAGTTTACTCACGACAAGTCCGCTTTGCAGTATGCTCTGCCTCGCCTGGAAGCCTATCTTCGTTGGGACCTGGCCAATCGGGATCGGAACGGCAATGGCCTCTTAGAGTGGCTGATCGAGGGCGATGTGCGCTGTCGCTCTGGGGAGTCGGGATTAGATAACTCCCCCCGTTTCGATAGGGGCCTAACGATGGACGCGGTGGATTTTTCCAGTTGGGCGGCAATGGATATGCAGTACATGGGCCGGATCGCCCAAGAGTTGGGAGACACGGCCAAGGCGAAAGAATGGCTGGAGCGTTCTCAAGCGACATCAGCCAAAGTCCATGAGTATTTATGGGACGCCAGAGATGGCTTTTATTACGACCGTGCGCTGGATGGCGAGTTCTCTCGCATCAAGGCGGCCAGCGGTTTCATGCCGCTCCTGCTAGACGACCTTCCGGCAGATCACCTCGGGGCATTGGTTAAGGCGTTGCAAGACCCCAATCAGTTCGGCACAGCCTTTCCGGTGCCCAGCCTGGCCGTCTGCGAACCGGCCTGGTCAACGGACATGTGGCGCGGCCCGACCTGGGCCAACCTGAACTATTTTATCATCTTGGGGCTTCTGAAGCATGGCCGGGCAGATTTGGCCGGATGGCTGGCAGACAGGACGATCCACTACGTGCAAAAGTACTACGAACTGTATGGCGTCACCTTCGAGTTCTTTGACTCGAAAGATCAGGTGCCGCCGCCAGCTTGTGACCGGAAGGGGCTGCGTCGGGAGCCTTATGACATTCGGCGCAAGCTGGACTCCATCCGTGACTATCATTGGACGGCAGCAGTAACGGCGCTGCTCTTGCTGGCAGAACGGTAGGGCGTGGACGAACACACGGGTTCGCCCCTACGGAAATGTGACATAAATCTGAGGAGGGATGATGATGTCGAAAGACGAAAAGGAGGAGTTGCTTGAGCTGTACAAGGATCTGCGGGTGGCTGATGTCCGCGATGGCATGGACTGGAACATGATGCACCATTACGGCTCCATGTCTCCCGACATTCGCCCACTGTTCCGGACCAGGGTAGTGGGCATCGCTAGGACGGTGCGCTATCTGCCCTACGATGGGCCGATGCCCAAGATGTCGCCGGAAGAGTACACGCAATGGTCGCACTGGTACTATCAGAATGTCTGCACCTATCCCTGGGTAGCGGAGATCGAGGCAGGGGATTTCATCGTCATGGACCAAAGCGGCGTGGATGCCGGGCTGATGGGGTCGAACAACTCGCTAAAGGGTGTACAAAACGGGGCGCGCGGCTATGTCACCAACGGCGGCGTGCGGGACACTGATGAGTTGATTTTGGAAAAGGTGCCGTTCTGGTCTAGATTCATATCTCAAAGCATGGTGCAGGGCAGGTTGCGCTTCGACGCCAAAGATATTCCCGTGTGCGTCGGGGGTGTTGTTGTGCATCCGGGGGATGTCGTCGTCGCTGATGGGGATGGCGTCATCGTTGTGCCGCGCGGCATCGCCTGCGAGGTCGCCAGGTACGCTCACCAGGAGTTGAAGGGTGACAAAGTAGGCCGACGTAAGCTGTATGAAGAGCTGGGCATGGAGTTGGACAAAACAGTATTGTAGAAAGGGGAAAACATGAGAGGTAGAGAGCTTGCTGCTGCGCTGCGGGAGGGGAAGCGGGTGTATGGGACGTGTATTCTCTCGACTTCTCCACATTGGCCCAACGCTGTCAGACGCACGGGGGTGGATTTCGTTTTCATTGATACGGAGCATGTCGCCATTGATCGAGAGCAGCTTTCCTGGATGTGCCGGATGTACCAGGCACTTGGCATTCCGCCCATCGTCCGCATCCCACGACCCGATCCCTACCTGGCGTGTATGGTTCTGGATGGTGGCGCGGCAGGGATCATTGCTCCTTATGTGGAGAGCGTCGAGGAGGTGCAGGCGTTGCGTGGCGCAGTCAAGTTCAGGCCGCTCAAAGGGAAGCGGCTTCAGGCGATCCTGGCCAGCAGGGAGGAGCTGGAGCCCGCGCTGGCGCAGTATCTCGCCGAGAGGAATGCCGATAGCGTCATGGTCGTCAACATCGAGAGCATACACGCCATCGCCGCGCTCGATGATATCCTGGCTGTGCCTCAGCTTGATGCCGTGCTCATCGGGCCACACGATCTCTCCCTCAGCCTGGGCATCCCGGAGGAGTACCGACATCCGCGCTTTGACGAGGCGGTCCGGACGATCATCGCCAAGGCGCGCGCCAAGAATGTAGGGGTGGGGATTCACTTCTCGGCGGGGATGGATCAAGAGATCGCCTGGGCCAAGGCCGGAGCGAACCTGATCGTGCACATCAGCGACATCGGCGCTTTTAGCCAGGCCCTCGCTGCCGATTTCAAGGCTTTCCGGGCAGCCCTCGGAGAAGAAGAAGTCGCCCGCAAAGGCCCGAGCATCCACATTTGATGAGGATACCAAGGAGTGGTTGAACAAGGATGGACAGGGTAGGCAGGATAGCGGCTCAGGTCTGGCATGTGATTCGGCTGTTGGTCGTCTGGCTGGCTCTCCTGTTTATATTTGACATAAGTAATCACCAATTTGACATAACGCATTCTGCAAAAGCGGCTACTGCCCAGCAGGGTGGTCCAACAGCCTTTATTGAGACGGCGGCTGCGCCCCAGGTCATCTCCCGCAACCCTTCCGTAGAGGCGCGGGCTGTGCCAACCTACACTCTCATCTCAGCTACCTTTGATCAGGACATGGATGCGAGCACGATCAACTCCGATACCTTCGCGGTCTATCGGGGCGATACGCGCGTTCCCGGCTCCGTCCGTTATATCAGTGCCAGCAGAGTAGCGGTCTTTTATCCTGATGCTCCCCTGCTGCCGAACAGGAGATACGGGGCCAGGCTCAGCGGGGAGATACGGAACCGGGCAGGACAGCGCCTCGCCAGGAATGAGATGTGGGTTTTCCATACCACTTCGGGGAACTCGCTCCTTGGCGACGGGATGCATCTTTACTTTGGAGACATACACTCCCATACGAGCTATTCCGACGGGGTGGGCACCCCATCGGATGCCTTCGCCACAGCCAGGGCCAATGGCCTGGACTTTTTCGCTGTCACGGATCATTCCAATCAACTGGACGCAAGGGAATGGCGAGACATTATGCGCCAGGCCGAGGCGGCGACGGTCAGTGGGCGGTTCGTGGGCCTGCGCGGCTTTGAGTTCAGCCATCCCAAAGGCCACATCAATGTTCTGGATACTGATGTCTATGTGTCGGAAGGGGATGCCAGATATGATACATTACCCGAGTTCTACACCTGGCTAGCCGCCCAGCCGACGGCCATCGGCCAGTTCAACCACCCCTGGAAAGATGAAAGGTACGACTGGAATTTTGACGATTTTGCTTATGACCCTCTAGGTGCCACCAGGATGTATCTGTGCGAGACCCTGATGGTCTATCCGGGTGATCAATACCTGCTGGGTTTGCAGGCTGGTTGGCGCATCGGCGCTGTACAGAATCTAGACGCGCACCAGGCCGTGTGGGGAAGGTGGAAGTTCATGGGGCTAGTCGCACCGAACCTGACCAGGGAAGCTATCCTGGAGGCGTTGCGAGCAAGGCGCACCTTTTCCATGGCTGCGCGTGACTTCGCCGTCACCATGCGTGCCAATGGACAGTGGATGGGGGCCGTGATTTCCAATACAGCCACGCTTGATTTCGTGGTGACGACCTATAGCCGCACGCCACAAGACCAGGCAGTCTCGCTGACTCTTTGCGATAATGGCGTGCCCGTGACGTCCACCAGGCCGATATCTGATGCCGTTTGGTTCACCTGGACGCCCCGCGTCCCTGGCTCGCCGGGGCATTTCTACTATGTCAAGGCCTATCACAATGTGCTCGGCGAGCTTTGGCCCGCCTACACCAGCCCGGTCTGGACGGACAACTCCCCTATTCGGGAGTGGAAAAGCTATTTGCCTATTGTTCTGAAGTCATCCACAAATGAGGAGGATGAGAAAAGATGATTCCAGCGTTATTCACTGTCAGCTATGCAGGTTTGTGGGGGCAGGCTCGCCTGAGCCTGCCGGATGCCTTACGCAAGGCGAAGGAACTGGAGTACCCCGCCGTGGAGATCATGGGCAAGCGGCCACACCTTTCCATTGTGGACTATACGCCGGACAAGGTGCGGTCGCTCAAGAGCACGCTAGATGAATTGGGCCTCAAAGTCGCCAGCATCGCCGCCTATACCGATTTCACCGCTGGGGTGGAAAGCTCGATGACGCCACTGGTGGAGATGCAGCTCAGCTACATCAAATGCCTCGCCGAGTTCGCCCAAATCCTGGGGGCGGGGTTGATCCGCGTCTTCACCGGCCATTTCACCAATCTGCTCTCCTACGATGTCCAGTGGAATCGCTGCGTCGAGGCCGTGCAGCAGGCATGCGGCATCGCCGCCGAGTACGGCGTCAGTATCGGCGTCCAAAACCACCATGACATTGACGTCGGCGTGGAATCGTACGAGGATTTCCTCAACGAAGTGAGCCGCCCGAACTGTCGCGCCATGTTCGACGCCTGGAGTGCCGCCCTGCAGGATGCTGACCTGTGCTATTGGGCCAGGCGGCTGGCGCCGCGCATGGCGCAGACCACAGTGGCCGACTATGTGAAGCGGCCTCGCTATCGCGCCGTGGGAGGGCTGGTCAATTACGAGCAGGTGACCAGCGTGGTGCGCGCTGTGCCTGTGGGCGAGGGCTTCATTGATTATGCGGCCTTCTTCCGCGGCCTCCGCGAAGGAGGCTTCGACGGTTACGTGGCCTACGAGATGTGCTCGCCCGTCCGAGGAGGGGGCAGCCTCACCAACCTGGATGCAACTGCTAAAAAGAGCCTGGAAGCGATCCGACGCCTAATTGCGGGTTAAAGGGGTGAGCCTGCCGTTTACTTGCTGACCTAAGGAGCAGGCGATGAACCGCCAAAAGTGCACTACCGTTTTCCCTACTGATTTGATGGATCCCGATCGTGAATTCAGCCTCATTCCCTTCTGGTTCTGGAACGATGATCTGCATGAGGCTGAACTGAAGCGCCAGATCGCCGATTTCGAGGAGCACGGGGTATATGGCTTTGTCATTCATCCCAGGGTGGGCCTGCCGCGCGACATTGGCTGGAGGTCGGAGCGAATGCTGTACTTTGTGCGTCTCGCGGTCGAGGAAGCCGCATGTCACGGCATGTATGTCGTCCTGTACGATGAGGGGATGTATCCTTCCGGTTCATCCTCCGGGCAGGTGGTGGAGCGGAATCCCGCCCACAAGTGCCGCTGCCTGGCCAAGATTGACCTCAAGGAAGGGGAAGAACCGGTTTTGTCGCGGGGACAGAACCTGGTTGCCATCGTCAGGCGGGCCAATGGCCAGCGGATCGCGGTGATTGACCGGGCGGCGGATGCCTATATTCGCGGCCTTCATTACATCGGCGAAGGCCCGGCGGAGGATGAGCCGCCCGCAGGCGACATCTTGAACCCGGAGGCTGTAGCCAGTTTCATCCGCCTGGTCTATGACAAATACACTGAAACGGTGGGCGACTACTTCGGCAAGACCATCATCGGCATCTTTACGGATGAGCCTGGGCTTTTGGGCAGGTGCCGGGAGAGGAATGTCATGCCCGGCACCACAGGCATCCTGGCGCACGTCAATCGCATCCTGAATTACGACTTTACCCCCTGCCTCCCCGCCTTGTGGTATGACGACGAGCCGGAGGCCCGGCTCCGCCGGACGGAATACCACCTGGCCCTGTCCAAACGCCTGGAAGAGACGTACTATCGTCCCCTATACGAATGGTGCGAGGCGCATCACATCGCTTTGCTGGGACACCCCGCCGGCTCGGAGGACATCGGCGCAGAGCGCTATTTTCATATCCCCGGCCAGGACATCGTCTGGCGATGGGTGTTGCCCAACCATCCCAGTGCGCTGGAAGGGACGCACTCTACCCAGGCCAAGTGCTCCTCCTCGGCCATGATCCATCTGCGGCGCAGGCGCAACAGCAACGAGTGTTTCGGCGCGTATGGGCATGAGTTCACCTGGGAAGAGATGAAATGGATCACTGATTGGTGCTTCGTCCGAGGCGTAAACATGCTCATCCCCCATGCCTTTTACTACTCGGTGCGCGGGCCGCGCCGCGATGAGCGTCCCCCGGACGTGGGGCCGAACAGCAAATGGTGGGCGGATTACAAGACGTTCGCCGATTACTGCCGAAGGATGTCCTGGCTCAATACCGATAGCCAGCATATCTGTCACGTGGCGATCTTGGGAGAGGCGAATTATCTCCCCTGGGCTGCGGCCAAGGTCTGTTACCAGCACCAGCGCGACTTTAACTATCTGGAGATGCGCCATCTCTGGGAGGATGCCGAGGTGGGGCCAGAAGGGATCAGGATCGCCGGGATGCATTATCAGGCCTTGGTCGTGGACGGCATAGAGCGGATTCCGCCGTCGGCACAGCCGGCGCTGGAACGGCTGGCCCACACGGGACGTGTGATTCTCTGGGGTGGGACAGGGCTATCTCTGCGAGGTGCAACCGTGGCCAGTACGCCACAGGAGTTGATTACGGCCAACGACCGTTTGACGCCGCCAGATGTCATCCTCACGCCGCCGCAGCTCGACGTGCGCTATCGCCACCTGGTCAAGAATGGCGAGCATTTCTACATCCTGGCCAACGAAGGCGCGCACAACGTAGCAGCGAACATCCAGGTTGCAGCAAAGGGGAAGAGATCATGGGTAGACCTGTTCAAGG
>CAYPON010000042.1:0-3938 GCA_964412315.1 uncultured Anaerolineae bacterium
ATGCGATACGGCCTTGATTTTGGAACTTCCAACTCGGCGGTCGCCCTCTGGCGCGATGGCCGGGTCGAGCTTATCTCAGTTGATCCGGCTGCGCCGAACCCAGGCACGGTGCGCACGCTCCTTTGGATAGACCGCGCGGGCCGCACAGCCATCGGCGAGGAGGCGGTCAATGCCTTTGTCGCGGGAAACGCCGGCCGGGAGATCGTCAAATCGCGCGTCTGGTACAACGAGTTCATCCTCACTGAGTTCGGCGACGAATACATCCAATTCGACGTGGACACAGAAATCCCCGGGCGCTTCTTCCAGGCGCTCAAGTCCGCGCTCCGCGATCCCGGCTACGTTGGCACCGATGTCTTTGGCACATCCTACTCGATTGAGGAGCTGGTCGCCTGCATCCTGCGGGAGATCAAGGCGCGCGCCGATGCGTATTATGGCGAAACCGTTGACCAGGTAGTGATGGGCAGGCCGGTACGCTTCGCCGAGGATGAGGAGTCAGATCGTCTCGCACAGCAGAGGCTACAACGCGCCGCCGAGTTGGCCGGATTCCGCGACATCGCGTTCCTGTACGAGCCGCTGGGCGCGGCTTTCCATTATGAGGCCAGCCTGGACCATGAAGAAACGGCCCTGGTCTTCGATTTCGGCGGCGGGACGCTGGACTTGAGCATCGTGCGGCTGGGGCCTGCTCACCGCCGCCAAGCCGATCGTACGCGAGATGTCCTGGCCGTCGGTGGGGTGATCCTGGGCGGGAATACCTTCAACGAGGACATCATGGAGCATCGCCTGATGCGTTATTTCGGCCAGCGGGCCACTTGGCGTTCGGCGCGAGGGGAGGATTTGCCCATGCCCTCCCATATTTATGCGCAACTGCGTACTTGGTACACCATGTCTCTGCTTAATGAGCGAATGGTCATGAAGTTCCTGCGGGAGGTACGTCGCTCGACCAACGATTGGCGCCAGATCGAGGCCCTGATCTGTCTGATCGTCAAGAATTACGGCTGGGCCTTGTTCCAGGAGATCGAGCGGGCCAAATGCGAGCTTTCGGCGGCGCGGTATACGAAAATCCAGTTCTTCCAGGAGGCTATCGCCATCTCCGAGTTGCTGACGCGGTCCGCCTATGAGATAATGATCGCACCGCGCCTGGTGGATATAGAGCGGGCGCTGGATGCCATTTTAGCAGATGCCGGGCTGGGTGCGGAAAAGCTGGATGTCGTTCTACGCACCGGCGGGGCCTCCCTCACGCCCTGCGTCCAGGCCCTCTTGGAGCGCAAGTTCGGCGCGGCCAAGATACGGGAGCAAAACGCCTTCACCAGCGTCGTCTCGGGGCTGGCTGTGGCTGGGAATATCTAAGGCCCCAAAATCCACCGTTGGATCAGGTCGTTGATGTCCTGTCCCGCCCTGCTCCGCCAAAAATCCAGGAACTGCTGTCCAGTGACGAGGCCGTAGCGATGCTTGCTGGAATACTCGCGTAAAATAGCAAAGAACGCGGCATCGCCGAGCCGCTGGCGAAGCTCGTGGTAGAATAGCGCCCCCTTAGCATAGACAATCTCATAGTATATTGGGTTCGGATAAGCGGCGGCGGGAAGGTTCACCGGCATGTCGTGTTTTCCATCTATCGCTCGCTGATAGGGATCGCGAAGATACCAGCGCAATATCTGGTCGGCGTATTCCCGGCTGCGAAGCTCCTGGTAATAGACCATCGCCGTATAATTGGTCAGCGATTCATCTATCCAGGGTTCATCCGGCTGGTCATTGCCCACTAACCCATACCACCACTGATGGGCCACCTCGTGTGCAACGATGAATTCGGCATAGCCGTGCTCCAAAGTGTAGTGCTCATCCTTCACCATAACCAGGCCGGGAGCTTCGACGCCGCCAGCGCCGACCGGTGCCTGCACCATGTCCAGCTCGGCATAGGGGTAAAGGCCGAAGAGCCTCTGATAGATGGCGAGGGCAGTGCAGGCGTACTCCAAGATCGCCTTGCCACCGACTTCATCTTTGGGCAGATAGAAGGAACGCACCGTAGTGCCGCCGACCGTGGCCTGCGCTACCCGGTATTCCGCGCTCATCAATACGCTGAAATCACGCACAGGGCCGCTGACAAAGGCCCACGTAGCCGTTCCATCGCTGTTTGTCTTGCGATCTATCTCGGAACCGGAGGTGGCGAGCACCATATCAGCAGGGCATGTGAGGCGCACCTGATAAAAGGACACCTCGCTGTAGACGGCGTCGCCCTGGTCGGAGATCGGCTCAGTGTCCCACCCTTTGTTGTCGTAAACGGCGAACATGGGATAGAAATTGTTCAGTACCAGGACGCCGGAAGCATAATTCAGCATACGATAGCTTTGCTGGCTATCTTTGGGAACCCTGGTGAGGAAAGCGATTTCTATTGCCGTCATCTCTCCCGGAAGGAGCGGACTGTCTAATTTGAGCCGAAGGGCGGTATCCCCCACAGAGAGTTCTGGCGCGATGCTTTTGCCATTCACCAGCACGTGTTCTATAGCCATTGCCGCGTTGTAGGCGTGGGTATTCGGGTAGAGCCGCAAGTAAATCTCGGACAGGGGCGCTGCCCAGTTGTTCCAATAGACGAGACGTGCGGTGCCCTTGACCGTTGGCTCCTTACCGGAGAGGCTCACATGAGCCTCTATGTCATAAAGTGGGGCAAATGGCAGGCGATCCACATCCTCGTAAGCTTCGGGCAGTAACGCTTTGCGCTGCGGGGCCAGATTGGGCCTGGTGGGTGACGGGGTGAAGGTGACTGTAGGCGATGGGGTAATCGTCGCCGTCGGCGATAGGGTGGCTGTGGCCGTGGGAGAGGCTGTAGGGGATGGAGTCGCTGTCGCAGGGATAGGAGATGGCGAAGCCGTCGGGCTGGCTTGCGGCGAAGGGGATGGAGTGAGCGTCGCCGTGGGGAGCACGCTGGGTGTCGCAGTAGCCCGGAACCAGGTACATCGCACGCCTCCCCAAAGCAAAAGTGCGGCGAAACAGATCGCAAGCAGGGTTTTCTTCATGTCTCCTCAGCAGGTCACCGGGATGTTCACATTATACCGATCCCGCTGAAAAACAAAAACAGCGGCAACGTGGCCTGCTGCCGGACAAACTGAGTGTGAAGCTGAACAGTTACAAAGCGAAAAACTTTTTTGACAGTGTATCCAAATCACGTATAATGTGATTTACCTCATAGTGGTGATCACCTCCGCTGAGGGAAGAAATCAGGCAGCGAAAGTTGATAGCTTCTGATATGGAATCGCCAGAGACGGACAAGTCAACGACTCTTGAAGCACCCTCCGAAACGGCACCGGATTTCGAATTCGGTAGACGGAATCCAGAGCTTTTGGCATCTCTTGTCAAAAAAGGAAAAGAACAAGGTTTCCTGACAGCAAGCGATGTCATCAAAGCGGCCCCCGAAACAGAGCATGATATGCCGCTTTTGGACAACATCCTCAATTATCTTTTCGACCAGGGCGTAGAAATCGTCTACGATGTAGAGACGGAAGAAGATGTCTCTGGTGCTGAACTGACGGCCGAGGCAATCCAGGAAGAGGAGGGCGAATTTCCCGGCATATCTGGCGATGACACCGTCGGGATGTATTTGCGAGAGATGTGGCGCGTCCCTCTGCTCACCGCCGAGGAGGAGATGCTCCTGGCTCAGCAGATGGAGCGGGGCAAAGCGGCCAAGGCACGCCTGACAGAGCGCAAACTGGACGCCAAAGAGCGCGAGCGGCTCATAGAAGAAGTTAAGAGGGGCGACGAAGCTCGCAACCATGTCATTAAAGCGAACACCCGGCTTGTCATCAGCATCGCTAAACGGTACCTCGGGCAGGGAACCCCCTTCCTGGACCTCATCCAGGAGGGAAATCTAGGTTTGATGCGGGCTGTGGAGAAATTTGACTACCGTCGGGGATTCCGCTTCAGCACCTATGCTACCTGGTGGATTCGCC
>CAYPON010000042.1:3948-16089 GCA_964412315.1 uncultured Anaerolineae bacterium
CCGTTGCCGAACAGGGACGGGTCATCCGCCTGCCGATTCACATGGGCGACAAAATTCGCAGGGTATACCGAGTGGCGCGAGATCTCGAGCAGGTCGGCGAGCACATGCCAACCACGGAAGAAATCGCGGATGAGATGGGCCTGGAGCCGCGCCGAGTGGAGTGGCTGATGGAACTCGCTCGCCGCCCGGTCTCGCTGGAAAAGCCAGTGGGAGAGGAAGAAGATAGCGAGCTAGGCGATCTGCTCGTAGACCAGGATGCGGAGGCGCCAGCGGATGCCGCCTACCGCAGCCTGCTCAAAGAGCAGTTGGAACAGGTGTTGGGCACCTTGTCGGATCGGGAGTCCCTGGTGCTTCGGCTCCGCTACGGCCTCCTGGACGGTCGTGCTTACACGCTGGAAGAGGTGGGGCAAAAACTCAACGTCACGCGGGAGCGCATCCGCCAGATCGAAGCCAAAGCCTTGCGCAAGTTGCGGCATCCCAGCCGCCGCCGCTTTCTATCCGGTTATTTCAAATGACGCTACGCAACGTTTGAACCATATCATTGTTACCGAAAGCTACCTTCGTGGTAGCTTTTTTCATTTGTGGCAAGTTGTTGATAAAAACATGGGGTTTGATTTGACAAATAATTCAATTCATGTTATGATATAGCTACCCCTTATAAACTAATATTTCAGTAAAGGAGTGCTGCAATGCCCAAGAGAATGGATGACCGGTGCGAAGTGTATTACCTTGACGAAGAGAAGGTTAAACAAGCGCAAAGCAATCTCGTGGATGGCCTGACAGCGACCCACATGGCGCAGATCTTCAAAGCCTTGAGCGATCCCAGCCGTGTGAGGATCGTCTCCACGCTCGTGGCGGGAGAGCTGTGCGTGTGCGACATCGCTGCCAGCGTCGGCATGAGCCAGTCGGCCGTCTCGCACCAGTTGCGAGCACTGCGAGATGCGAATCTCGTCAAGTTCCGCAAGGTGGGGCGCAAAGCCTACTACGCTCTGGAAAGCGATCACATCGCCTCCCTCTTCGCCGAAAGCTTGAAGCACGCCGACGTGCAGTGATCGCTGCCTATCGTTTCCACAAGTAACGGGGCAGTGCACAAACGTGCCTGCCCCCTACCGACTTCCTACTCCACGCGCGTTCAACCCCTTCGCGTCGAGAGCAACGTCAATAGTTCCTCCAGAGGCATCGTGTTTACGATGTCCTCAGCCCTTGCCCAGCCTCGCCGTGCAGTCGCTATGCCGTAACGGATCGCGTCGAGGCCGCTCGTGCTGTGCGCGTCGCTGTTGATGGCCAGCTTGACGCCCTTGCGTAACGCCTGTCGGATGTAAACATCATCCAAATCCAGACGGTCGGGGATGCTGTTGATCTCCAGGATGGTGCCACTCTCCGCTGCCACCTGGATGACTTGATCCAGGTTCACAGCGCTGGCCTCTCGCTGTCCCAGGATGCGGCCGCTGGGGTGCCCCAGGATGTCCACGTGTGGATTGCGCATGGCTTTGATCACGCGGGCGGTGATTTGCGCCTCCTCCTGGCGCAACCCAGAATGTATGGAAGCGATCACGATGTCCAGTTGCGCCAGCATCTCGCCTGGGAAGTCCAGGCTGCCATCCGCTTTGATCTCGACCTCGGCCCCTTGCAGGATGCGGATTTGGGGGAAGCGAGCCTGCAACTGGGCGATCTCCCGGCGCTGCTCCTGAAACCCTTCCCAGTTCTTGCCATTGGCAATGGCCAGGCTCTCTGTATGGTCTGATACTGCCACGTAGTCATAGCCGCGCTCCACAGCCGCCTGCACCATCTCCTCCAGGGAACTGGCCCCATCGCTCCATCTGCTGTGCACGTGCAGGTCGCCGCGCAGGTCGCCAAAGGCAACAAGGTGAGGCAGCTGACCCTGTTGCGCAGCCTCGATCTCCCCCCTATCTTCGCGCAGTTCGGGCGGAATCCATTCCAAGCCCAGGAGCCGGTACACTTGCTCCTCGGTAGCGCAAGGGATCTCTTCATCGCCGCGCTTATATCCGTATTCGCTGAGGCTCAGGCCCTGTTTCTGAGCCAGCTCTCGCAGGCTGATATTATGCGCCTGGCTCCCCGTAAAGTATTGCAGCGCAGAGCCCCAATACCGGGTTTCCACGACGCGCAGGTCCACCTGTAAACCGTTCTGCAAGCGGACAGAGGCTTTGGTGGCGCCTTGTCCAAGCACCTGGGCCACCTGAGGCAGAGCGGCAAAGGCTTTTGCCACTTGCTCGGAGTCCTCCGCTGCCGCCAGCAGGTCTATGTCGCCGACCGTATCCCGCATCCGCCGCAAGCTGCCGGCCGTTTCCAGATGCACTGCAGGGACGGCCTCTCGCAGGGCGGCTATTAGCTCCTGGGCGATGGGCCATGCAGTGCCGAGAGGGATGCGCTCGCTGCGGCGATAGAGGGACTCGATACCCTCCAGGATACGCTCTTCGGAGCGAACGCCCAGGCCAGGCAAATCGCGCAGTTGCCCCGCGCGCGCTGCCCGTTCCACATCGGCCACCGTGAGCAATCCCAGTTGTCGCCAGAGGAGATTGGCAGTCTTGGGGCCTACGCCAGGGATCGCCAACAGGCTGGGGAGGGTAGGCGGGATTTCCTCCAGGAGGCGCTCGTAGTACTCCATGTGCCCGCTGCGAAATAGCTCATCCAGCTTCTTCGCCAGCGCCTCGCCGATTCCAGGGATGGTGCGCAGCTTGCCCTCCCGCCACACCTCCACGATGTCGCGCCCCAGAGCTTCGATATTGTCAGCAGCGCGGCGATAGGCCAGGCTCTTGTACACGATCTCCCCTTTGATCTCCAAAAGCTCGGCGATCTGCCGCAGGAGTTCCGCCACTTCTCGGTTGGTCATCTGGCCCTACCTCCTAAAGACCTGTGAGGTCTGCGAGACCTCACAGGTCTTTTCAAGCAGCTATAACCGGCAGCACGATGCAGGAGGGATGCTCACTGTCGTGATAGATCACCTGCGTTGCCGGGCGCAAATCGGCTTCGGATTGGGCATTGGCGAGCGTGTTGGGGTGGCGCAGGAGCTTGGGGAAGTTGCTGCTGGAAATCTCGACGCGGATGCGGTGTCCGACCAGGAAAACGTTGCTCGTCGCCGCCAGTTCAATGATGTATTCGCGTGGTTCGCCGCGCGGAACGGGGACAAGCTCCGCCGTATCCTGCCGATAGGCGGCGCGCACCGCGCCATCCAGGACGTTGCGAGCATACCCGCACGGCCCCACATCCACCAGCTTGGCCGTGAAACAAGTATCGGGCGCGCTAGTGGCCGCCCAGAGATGCACGCGCAGCGGGCCGGTCACTTCCAGGTCGCTTTGCAACGGCTCGGAGGTATACACTAGCACGTCGGGACGCGCCTCGATGGCGCGCTGGTCATAAGCACCAGCAGGCAAGGCAGCCTGCCAGCAGCAGAGGCCGCCACCCCTGGTGGGCACGGGGTTCTTGGGGTCATAGACGTAGGTATCCACCGGCTCCACTGTGGGCGGGGCCGGGCTGAGCGCCCCGTCGCCGTGCAGAGTATTGGCCGCGCCACGGCTACGCAAGTAGTACGGAGTTTCTACGGCGCGCGCCAGCGGCCACTCTCCCTCGTCGCGCCAATAGTTGCGCCCCATGACGTAGATGCGCACGGGAGGCTCATCCATGATGCCGTTCTTCTCCCCTTTGAGCCAATAGTCGAACCAGCGCAGTTGAAGCCCGATCACGTTAATCATCAAGCCGGAAGCTTGAAAGCCGAAATCCACTTCGCCCACCAGACCATTGAGCGGGCCATGTAGCCATGGCCCCATGATGAGCTTCTGCCCGCGCCGCGCCGTCTCTGAACCACCGTGCTTTTGCATAGCGGTGAAATTGCGCAAGGTCCCAGCAGTAAAGATGTCGTACCAGCCCCCCAGATGGTAGGCAGGGACCTGGACGCGACCATAGTTGGCGGCGATGCTCAGGCTGCGCCAGAGGCTATCGCGGCACGGATGCGCCAGGCAATCCGTGAAGAAGGGGAAGCCGCCCATGCGAGCGAACAGCGGTTGATCCTCCAGGGGCAGATGCTTGAACGTGCTGTCGTTGGATAATCCATTCACCGTCTCGATCATGTGCTGGATCGCTTGGCCTTTTTCCTGTTCGGAGAGGCCCAGTCGCTCTAGCGCGACGGGCACGCCTGCGACCAGGCTCCAACTGAGGATGGTCCCTAGGGCAAAAACACCGCCCGGATAGGCGACATCTTCGTAGACGTCAGGAAAAGTCACGCTGGGAAAGATGGCCTTTAGCGAAGGGGGCTGCATGACCGCCGCCGTCCACTGCGTGAAGCCGACATAGGAGCCGCCGAACATCCCCACTTTGCCGCTCGACCAGGGCTGCGCTCCCGCCCACTCCACAGAGTCGTAGCCATCCAGAAACTCGTCGCGCATGGGATAGTGCACTCCCTCCGAAGCCCAGCGACCGCGCGTGTCCTGGTTGACCACGGCATAGCCCTGGTAGGCGGCTTGCAGGGTGAAATCCAACGCGGAAAGCTCCTTGCCATAGGGTGTTCGTTGAAGCAACACGGGGAATGGCCCCGGCCCATCCGGGCGATAAACGTCCGCCCGCAGGATGGTGCCATCGCGCATCGGCACAGCAACGTTTCGTTCCACGATCAGTTTTGTCATTGATCCCCTCCTCATCGAGCAATAGTTTACCGCTGTGTTCAGTATACAGTATCCGGGCCAGGTGTCAACGAGAGCTAGTGAAGCGCAGGAGCAACAGCTTCGGCTGAAGGCCTCTGGATAGACGGGTGGCTATAGCAACGGCTGAAAGAGCCGTCGCTAGAAATCGTCCAGTGTCGGCCCTTCAGGCTGAGACTTACTCCCTCCGGCTCTCCAGCGGATGCTCTCGTACCTCGCGCCAGGCCTCTATCATCGCCTCTATGCTCGACCAGGACGTATCGGGAAAGAGCGCATCTACCGGAGCCAGGATAAAGCCGCCCCCTGGAGCCAGGATGCGTATTGCATCCCGCACCGCCTGGAAGATTTCGCTTTGCGAACCGCGGGCCAAGGTCACCCCGCTATTGATCCCTCCGGCTATAGCCATGCGACCTTTGAACTTCTCCTTAATGACTGCCAGATTGACCCTGTCCTGCACTGGATCCACATAGTAGAGGAGGTCGATCCCTGCCGCCAAAAGCAGGTCGGCGAGAGCTTGTACCCCCGTCGTCATTGTGTAAGCAAAGCGAAGGCCAGCCAGGTGGGCCAGGGTCACCAACTGGCGAAGATATGGCGAGACGAAGCGTTCAAACAGCGCAGGCGACCAGAAGTCGGTCGAGCTATACCAACCGCGCTGCACCACCATGTCCACCCCGCCGACGTCCAGCATAATCTCTGTCCGTCGCCGATCAAAGGCATAGATCAGGTCTACAAGCTCCTGGAAGAATTCGGGCGCAGTCATCGCCGCCAGCACTGCCCCCTGCACGCCGCACAGCCAGACTACAGCATCCATACCGAAGGCGCTCCATCCCTGCACCAGCACCCCTTGTTCTTGAGCGAAACAGCGCACTATCCCCATGCGCTCCCGATAGGCGGCCAGTTGCTCCGCATCGGGGTCTTGCAGCAGGTAGCGCAGCTTGGGCAGGTCTTCGGGGCCAGCGACAGCGTGCTTGACACCGCGCGGGATATTATAGTCCTCAAAAAGGGCGACATAATCCGGCTGCACGACCCAACCCGGCGCTGGCCTTTCCTCGGTCTTGCGAACGATATGACGCAGGACGCCAGCGGGCGTCTCATACTCCCGCCCGATAAGCGGATATGGCTCAGCGGGCGTCGGCGGCTCTTGCCAGTCGCGGATGCGCACCTCTGGATGTATGCCCCAGGGAGGAGAGACTTCCAGTACATCATCCAAGCCGAGAGCGAGCCAGCGGCGGACGCGCTGGAAATCCTGCTCAATACCCCACGGCTCAGGGAGGGTGTGGATGTGCTCTAGACGCATGGTGTACCAGTAGCGCACCTCGCGCCCCTTCTCCCGCCAGCGAAGATGCGGCGGCGGCGCAAAGCCGAAACACCAGCAAAGGAGCGGCACATGATCTGCTTCCCGGTGGGAGATGGTGGTCAACAGACGTTCGCGCGAGTTCATGTTCGCTATGCCATGCTCAGCCACGCGCAGCCCACCATCCCAGCCAGGTCGGCGAGGCTTTGTCGAAGGTCGCCATAGGCCGCCATCCAGTGGTGGCCCAGCCCCTCCGCCGCGATCCACGACAGGATGTCGCTATACGGGGATTGGAATCGGACACGCAACGGGTTGCCGGGGAAAACCATGTCGGTTTCTATGGCCTCGCCATACAGGGCCGCCATCCGATAGCCGCTTAACGTGGGGGTGATGTTGAGCAATGTGACCGGCCCAGGCCGCGCTGGGAATAGACAGCACAGCCCGGAATTCATCAGCCGCACCGGCCCTAGCGTCACTTGGGAGGGATCTGAGGCCAGAGAAAAACTACCGGAGCCGCAGTGAGAAAAGACGATAGCATTCTCCGCCGGAATCGGATCGAGCAGGTCAGTGTTATGCACCGGCTGGCCCGTCAGGCGCGTCAGCATGAGCATCGCCAAGGCCCCGTTCACATCCCCCTCACAGGCGATGGGGACCTCCTCCTCTCCCAGCAGGGAAGCCGCCAGGCAGACCTTCCCCATGAGGTGAGGATAACAGCCGACGGCCACCGCCGACAGCCCTCCCTCCTCGATGGTTGCCTTCATTGCCGTGTACACTTGCAGCGAGGCAATGCCTGCCTCCTGGCTCGCCGTGACCTGGCCCACTTTCCCTTTCAACCGTTCCCAGGCATCTGCCACCGCTTCCGGCGCGATACGGGCGGCCTTTTCGAGGAAAAGTTGTCTGTCTATCCCCACCAGGCGCGGCCCAAACAGCTTTTTCAACGCCAACTCGTGGCCGGTGGTTTCTGTCATCCCCTCCACGCGATGACCCAGGAAGCCGATACGTGCGCGGCGTAGTTGGCCTCGCAGTGCGGCTGCCGACGCATAATTCCGGGCGCGATACAATGCCGCTTCCGCACCCGGCTCGGCAAAGAGCAAGCAGTAAGGCCGGCCCAGTTGCTTGAGCATAAAACTAAGCTGCTGCATCCCGCACAGCGAGCCGGTCTCCATCCCCGGCCTGGCCCAGCCGATCACTGGCACGTCGCATTCCTCCAGGAGATCCAGGACGAGGTAGTCCTCAAACCAGGAAGCAGCGATGACGCACACTACATCTACCCGTCGCTCGTAAAAGAAGCGGCCAGCTTCCACAGCGGATACCGCATCAGTGGCCGGCTGCGGCGAGGGGCAAAGCTCCAGCCGTTCCCAGCCCGCCCTGGTGAAGGCATCTTGCAAGCGATGGAGAAGAGCTGGGGCCTGGTTGGCACCCACTTCCAGTGGGCTGGCGACGGAGACCAGACCCAGGCGAACAGGGTGTCTCTCGCTGCCTCTCACCTCAGATACTCCTCGGCTACGCGGCGAAACTCGGCGGCGCGGGCGTCTACCTCGGCAAAACCGTCGCGCATCGTCACGCCAAAGGCGGAGCCGAGGCCAGGGTCGGACACGCCGATGCTGATGTTGATCGCGCGCGAGAGGAGAGCATCCGTCTGCGGCAGCATACCCTTCCAGTATCTGATCTCGCCGCCCTTGTAATAGGGGCAGGTGAAGGGACATCCTTCTGACGTGATGGTGCGCTTTTCCAGGACTTGCTCCATGTTGGCATAGACGTGCCAGCCCGAATCGGCGATCACTTTCGTGCTCAGCGCCTTGGCGATCTTGCGGGCTATCTCCTCGCTCGGCAGAAAGACGGTGAGCAGCGTGGCGCATTCACCCTCCGGATCGGGGGTTTCGCGGAATTCCAGGCCAGGCAGGTCGGCGATGGCCTGCTTGAAGCGACGCTTGTTGGCATGTAGATGAGACCGGATTTTGTCCAGCTTGCGCAACTGGGCCAGGAGGACGGCAGCGGTAAGCTCCGTCATGCGGAAATCCAGGCCGATGAAAGGCCGCCGGCCAATCTCCACGCCCATGCGCAGCGGGGAATGCCCCTGGTCGTGGAAGGCAAAGAACCGGCGATAGGCAACCTCGTCGTCGGTGACGATCATCCCCCCGTCGCCAGCGGTGATCGTCTTGAAGATGTTAAAGCTATACGCCCCGGCGTGGCCGATGGAGCCGACGAAACGCCCCTTGTAGCGTGCACCAAAGGCTTGTGCGCAGTCTTCGATGAGCAAGAGTTTATGTTCATCAGTGATCGCTTTGAGTTCGTCGAGCCGTGCCGGGTTGCCCAACATGTGCACGGCCATGATGGCCTTCGTGCGCGGTGTAATCTTGGCGCGCACGTCCTTCGGATCCAGGTTCAGCGTGCGGTCAACCTCAGCTAGGACGGGCACGGCGCGCGCGTAGACGATGGCGGATATGCTGGCGATGAAGGTGTAGCCGGGGACAATGACTTCATCGCCTGGGCCGATACCGAGGCCGCCGAGGGCCACCAGCAAGGCGCTGGTGCCGGAGTTGACGGCGACGGCGTGTTTCACACCAGCCAGCCTAGCGACTTCCTGCTCCAGCTTGTACACTTTGGCCTTGAAAGCTGGATTGTCGGGGCTGCCATAGCGGAAAAGGTACCCCGCTTCCAGCACCTCCAGAAGCTCCTGTTTTTCCTCTTCACCGATCAGTTCCATACCTGGGCCAGGCATTATAGCACCTCCGTTTTTGCTATTCAATCTACCGTGCAGGCTCTTAGCAGTAGCGGGCCAGGAATCCGACCTCCGGCCAGCGCCGAGAGGTGCGACAACGCACTGTTGTTAGCCCATTGGCCCGCAGGGGCACCCGGAGGCCGTGCTGGTCGCACGGCAGCTTGTCCCTGTTCTCTTCCACGAGGTTCGTCATGAAGGCTTCGCTGATCTCCAGAAAGGGCAACATCACCAAGGCGACGTCCTCCCGCCCTTCTGTCTCCGCCAGTCGCAAGATCAGGCCATCCCCATTCTCCGCAGCCTTGAGAGTCAGCAGGTGCACGTTGGGCGCATCTACCTGACAAAAACTGGCAAAGGCGGGCAAATCCCCCTCTTGCGGCCCGACGATGCAAACCGGAACCAGGGGCGTAGCGACCTCCCAGCCCCAATTGCTGGCGCGGTCTCGTTGCCATTCCCCATTGTGGGTGGTCAACGAATAGCGAAACAAGGCATCAGCCACCTGCACCGGCTGGAAATTGGTGCGAAAGTTGTTAACCATGATATACGAGTAGATGTGGCCTTTCTCCAGTTGGGCCGGGTCGCGGAGAAACTCATGTCCATAGCCGGGCGGCCTGACGCCGTGATGCGCTTGCGAGACATAGCCCGGCCAGAGGCCGCCGAGTTCCATCACCGGCGCTTCCAGGCTGCTCCAGAGGGCAGTGCCCTTCTCGTCCCAGGCTGCAACCCAATGTTGCATAGCGTAGGCGTCGGTGTTAGAGCCAGGGAGTTGATCACGGATCGGCTCGATCACAGCGTTGCTCGCTTCATAGCGAAAACGAGGCTTGTGGATCGCAAAGGGGAAGGCAAGGTACAGTTCCAGGAGGGGCATCGCATCCTTGAGCAGACGATGGGCGAAATCTATGCGCTTGATCTCATTGTACAGGATAATCTCTTGCACCCGCCGAGGACAGCCGCGGCCTTCTCCCTTCACAATCAGACTGGTGAAAACGGGGCCTCGCTCTCCTGGCGTGATACGCGAACGGCCAGGGAGTGTTACCTCCCCCCTTTCGGGCGAGCGCACGACCAGTTGGTTGAAACCATGCGCCGCCTCGCCATCCACCCACTCGCGTTTCAGTTCTTTGTCCCAAATGCTCGTAACCGCGCTGTTCTTGGCATCCAGTGTCACTTTATAATAGCGATTCTCCAGGACATACTTTCCCAGTCGAAGGGATGACTCGAGAGCAGGCTTCTGTGCAACAGGCACGAGGCGGTAACTCTTATAACCGAGCGAAGGTACGTTTTTCGCTACAAAGACCAGCTCTCTCCGGTAGGCAGGATCAACGCCACCCAGCGCGTAGCGGTAGGAGGCCCATGGCCGGGCAGCGAGGGGGTCATCTAGGGTCACAATCTGATAGGGCACGCTCTTGCCACTGGACAGGTCCACCAACTCGAAGGGCACCTCCAGCAGAGAGAGGGGCAGGCTCACCAAGTTGCGCCCGATGGCCGTGCTTCCAACCAGCCGGCCGGTCGGTTCAGCGCGCATAGGCCGTCCGCAGGGGGCAGGTGCAGTGGCGGGCACCGTCACCAAGTCCGTGCGTTCCCACGCCAGGGGATTGAACACCACCAGGTGATACCCTTCACCCTCCAGGCGAAGCCTGTCGGCGATCCGATTGCTACTCTTGGAGAGGACATCATGGGCCAGCGCCGCCGCACGGTAGGCAAACTGGCTCTTCTGGCTCCAACATCCATCCTGCGCCGGGCCGGTGGGGTGATCCATGCCCCAGGTATGTTCATCGTACAGGAGCATCGAGTCGTAGGCTTCGGCTAATGTATCGGCGGGATACGGATAATCGCTGACCAGGGTGGCACAGGTGGCAAGCTTCTCGGCGGAAAGGAGGGCCTCGTGTGTGAGCCGGTTGATGCCCGTCTCTTTCGCTGTGCTGGCCGCGCCGACGGTGTAATCGGTGTTGGGCAGGTCGCCGCGCAGCACCCGCAACTGCACGCCGAACTTGCGTTCGAAGCGCTCCATGAACTGCGCATTGGTGGCTACGATCAGCCTGGGATAAGCCCAGCGGCTGTTCCACTCGCGGGCGATCTCGCTGAAACGAATATGGGGAGGGGCGTTGTCCCGTGCCCCGCCGGAGACGCGGCAGCGGAGCAGGTCGAAGGGATAGCCCCGCTGCGCCAGTTCGTTGAGGCGTTTGGGTATGGCTTGCAGCGCATCCTCGAAGGTCCACAGCCCGCCGATGCCTTGCCCGTACCAGAAAAGCACCCTTTGGCCATCGGGGCCTTCCCACCAGAAGGCGCCGCTCATATCGCGCGGCAGGACGGCCTCCTCATCCCAGAAGGGATGCACCTTGTAACCCCAGGCGAAGTAATCGGGGATGCCGGGGATGAAATAGCGGATGCCCGCCCCGGCGAGCACGCTGGCCAGCCCCCAGGAGAGGCCGGGCACGTCGTTCAATTGCGCCACGCGGATCGGGATACCGAAGCGGCGTTTCAAGCGAAAGGTGGGGTAAAGGAGGCGGATTTGCTCCTCGTGGCTGCATAGCTCGCTCGTCTCATTGCCCAGGAGCGCGGTCACTTCGATGCGCCCCTCGTGGATCAGACAGATGGTTTTCTCCACTTTATCCGGCGGGCAGTTCTCCAGATAATGCAGGATAGACCAGCCCTGCTCCGCGACGTAGCGGAACTTGCTCTCCTCCGGCCAGTCGGCGGTCTGCTCGCAATAACGGAGCACATTATCCATAAAGCCATCATATTCGCGCAACAGATTGCTGGGCAGGTCAGTGTAGCCGAGGTCGTGATGGGAGCGTTGCACGAGATACACTTCCCAATGGCGGGTGGGCGCCCAGGTAAGAGACCGTGCATCTTGCACCTGGCCGTGCGCGTGGAGGATGAACTCGATTTGAGCGGCCTGGCGGATGTCAGGGATATAGACACACCGCGTCGTCGTCCCCGGTTTAATCGCGCCGAGGTCTACCCGCGTCTCTTGAGAGCCAACTCGGAAGATGAGCACAGCCTCTGCAACCGGGCCATCATTCGTCAAGGTCAGATCCACGCCCTGCTGCAAGCCCTGCGCAGTCGGAGTGAAAAAAGGGGTGGGTTCAATCGCCTCCAGGTGGAGAAAGCGGCTTCCCATTGATCTAGTGTCCATGTCGCGCTTATCCTCCTCTTCAAGCTCATCTACGAAGTGCACAAGCTCCCCGCCGCTTGATAGAGCGCGATCATATTCTCCGTCGGCATACCGTCCAGCACTTCATGATCGGGCGAGCAGCAAGCACACGCTCCCTGCCGTTCAACTTGTTCATGGGCTTGAACCTCCCTTTCAAGCTCTCACACATAAGCTAGGTTGGGGTCGTCGCGGATGTAAGCCAGTTGTTGCCCCAGATAGGGCAATGGCGGCAGGCCATGCCAGCGCCGCAAGAGGTGATAGACCGGCGAAGTGAGCAGGCAGCAGGCTTCCACCGCCTCGCACCATTCCGCCACCACTTCCG
>CAYPON010000043.1:0-16055 GCA_964412315.1 uncultured Anaerolineae bacterium
GCTTGAACGAGTTTTCCGCGTACCCCTGCCGGTCGGCCCAGGCGAAGACGCGCCCCAAAAGCGCCTTGACGATCCCCGTCTTGTGAGCAGGGCTACGAAGCAAGCTATGGAGCAACGCCTGCTCGCTGTCAAAAGGCAGGATCGTTCCGTCAAAGTCCCAGATAACATGATTAAAAGAAGTAATTAGCATTCAGTCATCAGCTTTCAGCCACCAACCACAAGCTAGAGACAGGCCAACGCAGTAAAAGACGGGAGAGGCTGACGGCTGAAAGCTTCCTAGAGCTTTTGCACATAAGAGACGGACCGATGAAGCGGCTCGAACCCAACTTTCTCATAGACTCGCCGCGCCTGGGCATAGTCCTCATCCAGGCCGGTCACCACCCAGGCGTATTTCATCCCCTCCCGCCGGAAGATGTCGAGAACCACCCGGTAGAGTGCAGTGCCGATCCCCTGACCCTGGTAGGCAGGGTCTACGGCATTGTTCTGGATTTCGCCCACCTCCCGATCTCGGTCTAGGGAATAGGTGACAAAGCCGAGGAGTTTCCCATCCCACTCGGCCACAAGCACCCGGTCAGGATGATGCCGGTAAAAGCCAATCAACTCTCGCCGCTTCCAGTGCTCCCAAGGCCGACCGCCAATCATACCGTGTCTCTGCTCTAGCTTTTGGTGAATCGTGCGGCCCCGAAAACCATCTACCAGGATTTGAAGCACGCGCTCGAATTCCTCGGGGCGAGCGACGCGAATGGCCAAATCCGTCATACTGCTACCTCTTTCCCCTCTTGCAGCGAACGCATGATCGCGTCGGCCACGCGCACGGCCATCAATCCCTCTTCCCCCGTGCAGGCCGGCGTCCGCTTTTGGGCAATGCAATCCACAAAGTGCGCTACCTGGTCATGGTATACGCCGGTCAAACGGCCATGCACTTCGGGGAGCCAGAGCGTGTTGGGGAAGCTGGCGGTGTTGGGGGTGTAGATGCCGATCCCTTGTTCATGGCTGTAAACCTCGATGACCCCCTTCGTGCCCACCGCCTCGAAGTGGAAGCGCATGGGCCGCCCGGTGACGTCGGGCATGCCCCACGAGTTCTCCACCATGGCCAACGTGCCGTCAGCAAAGGTCAGGATGCTCAGAATGCTATCATCCACGGCGGCAGGCCCTTTGTGCACCGCTTTGGCGAAAACCCTGGTCACAGGTTGCCCACTTGTCCAAAGCATCATGTCTATGTCGTGCACGCCGAGGAAAAAGGCGACGGATACTCGATCACGCAGGCGATCTCGCACTGTAGAGGGGTTGTTGCGGCGGGCGAAGAAATGCAATAGCTCTCCGATGTCCCCCCTTTTGACTGCATCGCGCATGGCGAGGAATTGCGGCTGGAAGCGCAGGGTGTGGCCGACCATGAGGATTCGACCCGTTTCCTGTGCGCGGGCGACCATTTTCTCTCCCTCGGCGACGGAAATGGACAATGGTTTCTCCACGCAGACGTGCATACCAGCGTCCAACGCGGCCATAACCGGCGCGAAATGGTCGGGATCGGAGGTGGTAACTGCCACGCCGTCCAGATCGGGGTGCTGGCGGAGCATCTCACAGAAATCGGTGCCTGCATAGCCAGAGACACCTAGCTCTTTCGCTAGTTCTGTCGCCTTCTCCAGCACGATGTCGCAACAGGCCACCAGTTCCGACTCGGAAAGGTTGGCCAGGACACGCGCATAGATCCTGCCCATCATTCCCAAGCCGATGACCCCAAATCGCAACCTGAGCATCCTCTTCCTCCCCGCGCTCGGCGTTCAAGCGCATGATAACATCATTTCGTCCAGCCGTCAAAGTCTGATCGTCGAACTGCAGAGAGGTGCTCTTTATCCCATTAACGTGACATCGCCGGCCAGGAGGCGACGACGGCTGCCATCCGCCAGGCGCAGGAACAGCGCGCCGTCCTCATCCACCCCCTCGGCCCACCCTTCCAACGTTTCCGGCGGGTCACTAACGTGCACCCACTTCCCCAAGGTCGCCAGGTGTGCGGCCCATTTCTCTGCCGGCGTCTCTCCCTGGCGCAGCCGGTCGTAACGCCTCTCGACATGCTCCAGGATGGCGCAGAGAAGCGGCTCACGGGCGATGGGGCGGCGACGCACCTGGGCGATGCTGGTGGCGATGTCCCGCAAAAAGCCGGGCATCTGCTTGGCCCTCACGTTGACGTTCAGCCCGATCCCAACGATGGTATAAGCCAGAGACTGACCATGCAGCCCCAGCTCCGTGAGGATCCCCCCTGTCTTTTTGCCCGCCAGGAGCAGATCGTTCGGCCATTTGATCTGGGCCTGCAGTTGCGCAATCTCCTGGATGGCGTTGACGATGGCCAGGGAGCAAATCATGGTCAGGCGTTGCGCTTGGCTGGGGGCCAGAGGAGGGTAAAGGATGAGGGACATGAGCAGGCTGCTATTCGGGGGCGAGAACCACTGTCGGCCCAGCCGCCCACGACCGGCCGTCTGCTCATCGGCGATGACAAGCGTGCCCTCCGCTGCACGAGCCTGCGCCAGGTCGCGGGCGATATCGTTGGTGGAGCCTATCCGGGCATAGTAGACAAGATTTTGGCCGACGTAAGATGTCTTGAGCAATGCCTTGACGCGCGCACAGTCCAGGGGAGCCTGTTCAACCTGCGGCGGGGGCATGGCTTACTTGCCTCGCGGGGGCGAGTCCTCGCTGCTCGCGGGGAGCGGCTTCAGGTACTTCCCCTCGATGGCAGGCACATATTGCAGGTACGGCTCGGAACCTTCTTCCCCTTCCACCTCCCCCCGGAAGCGATAGACCGGCTCCAGGTATTCCTGCACTTCCAGCCCCGGCTGCGCATAATAGACCAGGCTTACCTCGGAAATGGTGACTTTGCGGGGCTGTTTCACCGTCGTGACCACGCCATGCTCCTCCAGCAGCGATACCGCCTTAGCTGCGGAGATGAGCGGGTACGGTTTATGGGGCTGCACGTCAAAGCCCGCCCAATAGAGGCCAATGAGGCGACTCCCTTCGCCCAGGTAGACTTTGATCTTGCCGCCAGGCCCGGCCACAGGGATTCCCACCACGCTCAGCCGGAAATTGACATGGAGATCGGTGTCGTAGGCGGCTGTCTGCCCGGAAGCGACGTCGTAGACCTTGAGGGTGCTGTGCCCGGTGCTCTCGAAGGCCATCCCTTTGGGCAGCAGATCGTAGTTGCGCAAGAAGCGCTCAGCGATCTCGACTCCTGCTGTCTCCGAGGGCAGGGAGGACGGCTTTTTCCCGCTCCAGAGTGCGCTTGTATCCTTGAACCAGAAGGCGCCGGTCGCGGGGTAGACCTCCAGGGCGCGCGGCTCGCTCCTCACCATGAGCGAGTCTGGACCCTGCTCCACTCGGCTGTCTAGGACGAAGGCACGGGATAGCTTGTTGACATAATCGCCGTCGGCCCGCGGATAGACCACGCGGTACACCATCATCTCCCGTGGGCTTGACGGCAGGGAGGCCTGCAAGACGACCTTGACTTTGCTCCAGTCGCCTTTCACCTGCGCCAGCCTGACGGCAGGGAGCGGCAGGAGTTCGCCCTTCCTATCCACGCCGGGAGACGAAGCGGACGCCAGGCTGAGGATCGCGCCGCAGAGGATAATGCCCGCCAACCATCTGAACAACTGTCTCATCATGTCACCCTCGTTTCTAGCTGTCAGCTTTCAGCGGTCAGCCATCAGATTTTACAGGCTTATGAACATTGGTTGATCACTGACGGCTGATAGCTGAAGGCTTTCTTAATTCTGCACGTGCCAGAGATAGAAGGCCGTGGGCGAGGTCGGATCGCCGCTGTAGGAGCCGGCCCCCGGCAAATGGTCATCGCTGGGATCAATGCCCGGCTGGAGGGCGATGAGGGCCGCGCTATAGGTCGTCGAATCTTCGGTGATGGCCGCGGCCTGGAACCAGGCATCCTTAATCGGCATCGCCCCCACCCACAAATACGAGCCATCAGCAAAGCGTGCCAGGTTCTCCCCTCGGTGCGGCACGTCGTAACAATCGGTAGCAAAGCCGAGGAGGATGTGCAACCCAACGAAGGCACGCCCCCAACGGGCCACGCAGCCGCCGTCCTCGTCATTGAGAAGCTGGCAGGCGTCCACGGCGAGCCAGTTCAGGGAGCCGTTGCCCCACAGGGCGTCCTCATAGTGCAGCTCGTAGTCATCGTACAAGGTGTCGAAGCGGAAGCCATTCCTGCTGCCGTGCCCGGAGAAATAGGCGAAAGCGACGGCGTCAGCCACCTCGTGATCTATGCCGCCTTTGCTGCGATCCTTGAAATCCTTTTCCCAGGCGCTGTTGTTTCCCCATTGAAACGCCTGTATCCAGCCGACCCGCCCCAACTCGTTGTAGAATCCCCTGGCGTTGCGGTCGTTGTACATCAGCGGGGCCAGGCCGGAGCGGAAGTAGAAATTCACCCACTCCACGCCCACGCTCCGTTCCTGTCGCGATTCGAACCAGAAATCCGCCTCCCAGACGTTATCCGCCTCGTCCGATTCGACGACAACGCCCGTGGCGTCGGTCACCAGCTTGAAGCGGTGCCAGCCGGGCGTCTGCACGGTGTAGGGCCAATCCATGACCAGCGCGTACCACTGGCCAGGGAGCACGTCCGTGTACCAGGAGGCGATCCTTTGCTCGTCCAGGAATAGATAGTGATAGAAGCGGGTGTTGATGCCTGTCGCGCTGTCGTTGAGCACAGCCCAATCAATAAAGATCGGCTGGCCGATGTACAGGCTGCCATTGGTGGTCGTGCCGCGCACCGAGGACAACACGATGGGATTGCTCCATCCCGCCGGCTTGTAAGGCCGCAGGTTGGGGCGCGCTGCCTCCTGCCAGTAAAAGGTCCGTTCCCAGGTGTTGCCCGCCTCGTCCGACTCAACGACGGCGTTTGCGGAGTCCGTGACCAGGCGCAGCGTGTGCCAGCCGGGCGTGGCCACGGTGTAGGCCCAGTCAATAACGTAGGCCTGCCAATAGGGCAGCAGCGAATCGGTGTACCAGGAAGCGATGCGCTCGCCATCCAGAAAGAGGTCGGTATAGATGCGCGTCCCGGCAGCGATGCTGCTGTTGTTGGCGATAGCCCAATCTATGTAAGTGGATCGTCCGGCGTAAAGGATGTTAGTGGTCGTGCTGCCTGGGACGGAGGCAGGGACGATGGCCCCGCTCCAGCCGCTGGGCTGATACGGCGCGAGATTGGGCAGGGTGGCACTTTCCCAGTAAAAGGTGTATTCCCAACTGTTGTTCCCCTCGTTGGCCTCGGCGATGGCTTCCGTAGCGTCCGTCACCAGGCGCAACGTGTGCCAGCCGGGAGCGGGGACAATATAGGCCCAATCGCGGGCGTAGGCGTACCAGTAAGGTTGGAGGCCATCGGTGTACCAGGAGGCGATGCGCACCCCGTCAAGGTAAAGGTAAGTGTAAAAGCGGGCCGTGATGGCGGCGGCGCTATCGTTGATCGCCGCCCAGTCGAAATAGGTGGGCTGTCCGGCGTACAGCGTATTGACGGTGGACGTACCTCTCACGGAAGAGGGCACGATTGGATAGCTCCACCCCGGTGGCGTGTAGGGGCGCAGGTCGGGGACCTGGGTCGGGGAGAAGCCTTGCAACTCTAGCGCGGCCCCCTCCTTGAGCGAGAGGCCAAGCTCCGATAGTTCCTCCACAGGGGGGGACATCTCTTCTGCCAGGGCCGGCTGGGGCTGCTTCTGGGGAGTTACGGCCTTAATCCCGGTAGGCATGGCTTTCTGCCCGACAGCATCTCCCACGGGGTTCTTCGCCCCCTGGTTTGAGGGAGCGGCGAAGGGTGGCCGGGGAGGGGAGGCCTGGGCGGCCAGCGTGCCGCACAGGAGGCCGATGCCCAAAAGGGCGCACAGCCAAAGGTAACGTCTTTTACGCATAATCCTTACCTCCGCGATCCTTGCTTGCTATTATTACGACGTGGGAAGGGACAGGGGGATACGGGCCGAAGAATTGTAAGCAAATTGTAAGCTAAAACTATTGATTTTCCCCTGCGCCGCATGTATGATAGCAGCAAGCCCTCACGCAGGAGGAAATCACTGTGGAGAGACAACGCTTCACGATTTTGGCTACGTTGGTGGGCCTGGCTTTGATGGCTCTGCTTCTGCCGAGCGATGCCTGGCCCGCAGCAGCCGCATCGCAGCCGACATCTGGCCCTCAGAAAGGGATAGGGCTTAGCTCTGTAGGGGTGAGCCATATCCACACGGCCAAGCTCGCTGCCGCGGACAAAGACGATGGCGCAAGCGAGGCCGCTTCCCCATTCCGCGAGAACCGTAATGCGGATGGCGGCCTTATCAGTGGCAGCGGCTGGATCAATTCGCCGGCTGGAGCCTACGTGGCGGATCCAACGCTCGCCGGCCGAGCGAGCTTTGAGTTCGTTGCGCGGTACCGGGAGAGCGCAGATGCCTCGGCGGGCCAGGCCGAGTTCCAGTTCCGCATGGCGAGCCTCAACTTCCACAGTGTGAGCTATGACTGGCTGGTGGTCGCCGGGGCGAAAGCCACCTTCCAAGGCTGCGGGACGCTCAATGGCAACGGGGACTACGGCTTCATGCTCAGCGTGATGGACGGCCAGCGGTATGGTGGCGGCGGCCTGGACAGGTTTCGCATCAGGATTTGGGACAAGACCATAGGGGATGTCGTGTACGATAGCCAGATAGCTGCTGCTGATGACGTGGAGCCAGCAACCCTCGTTGAAGGCGGCAACATCATTGTCCCTTCTTCATCCATAATGATTAGGCGACGCCGCTCCGTGGCAGCGGAGTTCCTTCTGCCCTATAACGGCCTCTCGTAAGGCGACCCGACGACAGGCTGGAACCTCCCGCAGGTTGCTAAGGCATCCTGCGGGAGGTCTCTATTAGTAACTTTGACAATTCCTTATCGTCGTTATAGAATAAAGACATCAACGATTTCAGCCAGATGAACGCCTATATAGCGGGTTCTTCCCGAAGCAGCCGCCCGCCCGGTCGGCGATACAGGTGGCCACTTTGCCCTTGGGCGCGCTGGTGGAGATCGAGACAATGGCCATCAAAAAGTAATTCCTTTTGCCTTTTGCCATGAATTGGCTATAATATAAGTGAAATCCACAAACGAGGAAAGGTGTATGGAAGACCGCCAGGATGTGACGCCAGAGCAGAAAGGAGGCGAAGCCGAAACTACAAACGCTGCCCCTTTTGCTGGACTCTTGGAAGAGTCATTCAGTGGCAAGTCCTTCAAGCGGGGGGATATCGTTGAAGGAGTCATTGTCAGCAAGGCGCCTGGCGAGATTCTCATAGATATCGGAGCCAAGGCCGATGCTGTCGTCTCCAGTCGCGAGCTGGAGACGATGAGCGAGAGGGATCTCGCCCAGCTTAAAACCGGAGAGCACGTTTACGGCTACATCTTGCGCCCAGAAGATGAGAATGGCCATGTAGTGCTTTCTCTACAGCGTGCCGAGCTGGAGAAAGATTGGCAGGAGGCGGAAAAACTTTACGCAGCCGGCGAGATCATCAAACGGCAGGTGGTTGGTTTCAACAAAGGAGGCTTGATCGTTCGCCTGGGCCGGATTCGTGGCTTCGTGCCGGCTTCGCAGATCAGCGGCCTCTCGCCGCAGGCTTCGCAGCACACAGAAAGTGCACCAGCACCCGAAACCTCTCCTCTGGCTCCCTTTGTAGGCAAGACCCTTTCCCTCAAGGTTGTAGAAGTAGATCGCAAGCGCAATCGCCTCATTCTATCTGAGCGAGAAGCTGCGAAAGAAGAGCGTAGGCAGCGCAAGGAAAAGCTGCTCGAAGAGCTAAAAGAAGGGGCAGATTATCGCGGCAAGGTCAGCAGCCTCTGCGATTTTGGTGTTTTCGTTGACTTGGGAGGGGCTGATGGCTTGATTCATCTCTCTGAACTATCCTGGAACCGAGTCACCGACCCGGCCAAGGTTGTCCGAGTCGGCGATGAGGTCAATGTGCGCGTGTTGAAAGTGGATCGGGAGCGGAGTCGTATCGCTCTGAGTCTCAAGAGGTTGCAGCCCGAGCCTTGGAGTCTGGTAGATAAGACCTATTACGTCGGCCAATTGGTGCAAGCCACCATCACCAAGCTCACGGACTTTGGAGCTTTTGCTCGCCTCCATGATAACATCGAGGGGCTTATCCACATCTCCGAATTATCTGAGGAGCGCATCAATCATCCGCGAGATGTGGTCAAGGAGGGCGATACACTAACTCTGCGCGTGATTCGCATTGACAGTGCTCGCCGTCGCCTGGGCTTGAGCCTGCGTCGCGCCCGCGAGGATTATGACGACGTGGATTGGCAGGGCGATTACGGCGAGGGGTCTGTGAGTTAGTGACGATCGCTCCGCCAGATGGATAATACGACCTCGATGCTGGATGTCCTTGAGCCACGGTGGATTGCTTGGGCGTAAATCGCCGATATCGAGCATGAACCAGATGGGGCTAGTGGGCTGTGGAGCGCGCTAGCCCCATAGCTTCATTCGGTTATAGAGGGGACTTCTGGGGTCCATCCGACAAGAGATTGTCGGAGGGGCATTTATCGGTCTTAAGGAGTATGGATATGAGCAGCAAGTTCGATCGTCTCACGAACAGAGCCAAGCAAACCCTGGCCTTGGCGCAGGAGGAAGCCCATCTCCTGGGCCACAACTATATCGGCACAGAACACCTGCTGCTAGGACTTATCCGCGAGGAAACCGGGCTAGCTGCTCAGGTGTTGGACAAATTCGGTATTGCCGTCGCAGACGTGCGCGCTGCCATTGAGAGCACTATCGGCAAAGGGCAGTATCGAGTGCAGGGCAAGATCGAGCTTTCGCCGCGTACCAAGCGGGTCATGGAGCTGGCTTTTGATGAAGCCAGGCGATTGGGCCATTACTATATCAGCACAGAGCATCTCTTGCTTGGCTTGGCCCGAGAGGGTGGGGGCATTGCGGCGGGCATTCTGGAGGGCCTGGGAGTCAATCTGGAGCAAATACAGCGTGAGACGATGAACTTCCTACGTTCCGGCGCTCTGCAGACCACCGAGCAAACGAGGACCAGCCGCTCGCAATCTCTGGTGGAGCAATTGGGGGTTGATCTGACGGAACTGGCGCGACGCGGCGAGCTGGATCCGGTCATCGGGCGAAAGAAGGAAATCGAGCGTGTGATCCAGATCCTGGCCCGTCGCACGAAGAACAATCCCGCGCTCATCGGCGAGCCTGGGGTGGGGAAGACGGCCATCGTCGAAGGACTCGCGCAGCGCATCGTCGCCTATGAGACACCGTCGAACTTGCACAATAAGCGCGTCGTCATGTTGGATGTTGGCTCGCTGGTCGCTGGGACAATGTATCGAGGCCAGTTCGAGGAACGCCTGAAGAAGGTCATAGAAGAGATCAAGAACACGCGGAGCATTCTTTTCATTGATGAACTGCACATGCTAGTCGGGGCAGGAGCGGCGGGCACTTCGGTGGATGCTGCCAATATGCTCAAGCCGGCTCTGGCGCGAGGTGAGCTACAGTGTATCGGCGCGACAACGCAGGAAGATTATCGCAAGCACATCGAAAGCGATTCTGCTCTGGAACGCCGCTTCCAACCGGTGATGGTGGATGAGCCTTCCATCGAAGAAACCATCCAGATCCTGAAAGGCATCCGCAGCCGTTACGAGGCGCACCATGGCCTGCGCATCACCGATGAGGCGCTTCTGGCGGCGGCCAACCTGGCAGCCCGCTATGTTTCGGATCGCTACCTGCCCGACAAAGCGATAGACGTGGTGGATGAGGCTGCCTCGCGTGTGCGGATTTACAAGAGCTGCAAACCGAGCGGGCTGAAGGAGGCTTTCCGCGAGCTACAGAAATTCCAGCGGCAACGCCAGGAAGCTTTCGAGGCGCAAAAATTCGCCGAAGCTGCTGCGCTCCGCGAACAGGAAGCGGAACTCCGCCATCAGATCGAGCAGTTGCGCCTGAACTGGCAGATGGTGGAGCCGGAGGATCTGGCAGTGACGGCGGAGGATATCGCCGAAATCGTCTCCATGTGGACTGGCATACCTGTCTCGCGCATTGCCAGCGAAGAGACCGAACGGCTGTTGCACATGGAAGAGGCCCTGCATAAACGCATCGTCGGTCAGGACGAGGCGATTGCCACGATTTCCAGGGCGGTGCGACGCGCCCGCGCCGGGCTGAAAGACCCCAGGCGGCCTATCGGCTCCTTTATCTTCATGGGCCCGACAGGCGTTGGCAAGACCGAGCTGGCGAAAGCCCTGGCGGAATTCATGTTTGGCAGTGAAGAGGCGCTCGTGCAGTTGGATATGTCAGAATTCATGGAACGACATTCCATGGCGCGCCTGGTGGGCGCTCCTCCTGGCTACATCGGATATGAGGATGCCGGGCAACTCACAGAAGCGCTGCGACGCCGACCTTACTCCGTGATCTGCTTCGATGAGGTGGAGAAAGCGCACCAGGAAGCAGTCAACATGCTGCTTCAGATCATGGAAGACGGGCATCTCAGCGATGCCAGAGGGCGCAAAGTGAGCTTCCGCAACGCGATCATTATCATGACCACGAACCTGGGCACAGAGGAGATTAGGCGGGGCGGCCCACTTGGCTTTACGTCTTTTAAAGAAGATGACCATAGCCAAAAAGAAGCTTTCGCCAAGATGAAGAGCAAATTGATGGACGAACTGAAGCGGCATTTCCGGCCCGAGTTCTTGAACCGCGTGGATGAAGTGGTTGTCTTCCATGCACTGACCAAGGAACAAATCCAGGCCATCGTTAACCTTAACCTGACATACGTACAACAGCGCCTTAAGGAATACCAACTGTCCATACAGGCAACGGAAGAAGCCAAGGGGCTGCTCGCGGAGAAAGGTTACGACCCGCAGTTCGGTGCCCGTCCTTTGCGCAGGACAATCCAGCGCCTCGTGGAGGACCCTCTATCGGAAGGGCTGTTGTCCGGCCGGTTCAAAGCTGGCGATATAGTGCTGCTTGATCGCGAGGGCGATGAGCTTATCCTGCGTGCATGTGAACCGACAGCTACGGCGGAAGCTGTGCCCTCGCTCCTCTCCTGATTGGAACAATGAATGGCGAAATCGCGCACGAAAACGGTCTTTATATGCCAGCAGTGTGGCTACACCTCTCCCAAGTGGGTAGGGCGTTGTCCGAATTGCGAAGAATGGAACACCATGCTGGAGACGGTCGCGCCCAGCCCGGCCAGAGAGAAACGCCAATCGCTTTTTCAGTCCCTCACGCCCGGCAGTGAGCCGTTGCCGCTGACGAAGGTCTCTGCCGATGGGTTTCAGCGCATTCCCGTGCCTGTGGACGAGTTCAACCATACCCTGGGCGGGGGCATTGTTCCCGGCTCGGTTGTCTTGATCGGCGGCGATCCCGGCATCGGTAAGTCCACTTTGCTCCTGCAAATATCCGTGTTGCTCGCTGAGCAGCAGGGGCCAGTCCTCTATATCTCCGGTGAGGAGTCCGTCCAGCAAATCAAAATGAGGGCTGACCGCCTCGGCAGCGCGAGTGAAAAGCTCTACGTCCTGGCAGAGACGGAACTGAATCAGATTCTGGCGCACATCGAGCGCATGAACCCCCGGTTGGTCATAGTGGATTCGATCCAGTCTGTTTATCTGGAGGAATTGGACTCCTCGGCGGGAAGCATCAGCCAGGTGCGCGAGTGCGCTGCGGCCTTGTTGCGCCTGGGCAAAGCACGGCAAATTCCCATCTTCATTGTAGGGCATGTGACCAAAACCGGCGTGATCGCTGGGCCGCGCGTTCTAGAGCACATGGTGGACACTGTGCTCTATTTGGAGGGGGAACGTTTTCACTCCTACCGTCTCTTGCGTAGCGTCAAGAACCGCTTCGGTTCCACTAACGAGGTTGGCGTGTTCGAGATGACCGATCAGGGTTTGGCCGAGATCAAAAACCCTTCACAGGCTTTCCTGGCGGAGCGGCTTGTAGATGCAGCGGGTTCGGTCATCGCCGTAACTTTGGAGGGCACTCGCCCCTTGCTGGTGGAGGTTCAAGCTTTGACCAGCACTACCAGCTTTGGCCTGCCACGGCGGACGACCAACGGGGTGGACTTGAACCGGTTGCTCTTGTTGATTGCAGTACTGACCAAGCGCGTCGGCCTGGGGCTTGCTAACCAGGATGTTTTCGTGAATGTCGTCGGCGGCCTCAAGATTAACGAGCCGGCCGTGGATCTGAGCGTGGCTATCGCCATCGCTTCCAGCTTTCGCAATGTGTCGGCTCCCTCTGATCTAGTCATTGTGGGAGAGATCGGCCTGTCAGGTGAATTGCGCTCCGTCACCCAGATGGATCGCCGCCTCAAAGAGGCAGCGAAGCTGGGATTCCAGCGGTGTCTGCTGCCCAGGGCGGCCCTGAGGAAAAAGGATATCCCTGAGGGGATCGAGACTATCGGCGTGCGTTCGCTGGCCGAGGCTTTGGACGTCGCCCTGGCGCGATGACGGGCGCCGAAAACCACACCACAAAGGCGAGGAGAAGGCGAAGGGAATTGAGGGAGGTGCGACCGGGCAACATAAAAGATTGGGGACAAAACTGGATACTTCACAAATATCATAAAGACGCAGGTCGAGGAGGCGGTTTGCTATGAGTCCTGAGTTTGTTTTACGTCTCATCGGCATGTTTGTCGGCGCCTTCATCGGCTGGAGAGTGGGCGAGTTGGTGGCACTTCGCGCTGGGGCTGAGCCTCCTTACTTTCGTTATGTTCTGGCGATATCGCTGTCGGGTGCGGGCCTGGGGCTACTTTTGGCTCCTTATTTGACAACGCGGCCCTTCGCCTGGCTGCGCAGCAGGATTCGGCAGCTCCCTGCCCATTACATCGTCGCAGGGATGATTGGTCTTATCATTGGACTTATTATTGCGGCCCTCTCAGCCCTACCGCTTTCACTATTGCCAGGTTTTTTGGGAGAGGTGCTCCCCTTCGTCGCCGCCGTGATCTCCGGCCTGTTGTGTATGAGCATCCTGATTATGCGCGAGAAGGACATTTTCAACGCCATTGGCATGAGGCTGTCGCGGGAAAGCGTGGCAGCGCGCGATAATCGGGTGCTTTTGGACACCAGTGTGATCATAGATGGACGAATTGCCGACATCAGCCAAACGGGGTTTATCAGCGGCACTTTGATTGTGCCACGTTTCGTGTTACATGAACTGCAACGCATCGCGGATTCACCGGATACGTTGCGCAGAAATCGAGGGCGCCGCGGGCTTGACATTTTGAACAGGTTGCAGAAAGAGTCCCGCGTGCTCATTGAGATTTCCGACCTGGATGTAGAAGACGCCCACGAAGTGGACGCCAAGTTGATCAAACTGGCACGCTCGTTGAAGTGTCCTGTCGTGACCAATGATTACAACCTCAACCGTGTGGCCGAGTTGCAGGGCGTCCAGGTGCTAAACATCAACGAACTGGCAAACGCGGTCAAAGCCGTCGTTCTGCCAGGGGAGACGATCCAGGTGCGCATTATCCAGGAAGGCAAGGATGTTGGACAGGGCGTGGGCTACCTGGATGATGGGACGATGGTAGTGGTCGAAGACGGGCGTCGCTACATGAATAGTAACATAACGGTAACCGTGACCAGAGTTCTACAAACTGTGGCCGGCCGGATGATCTTTGCGCAGCCGGAAGGACACAGTTCTCGTTGATTTCAGTGCAGGGTTCGTAGTGACGAGTTCAGTCGTTCCTGGCCTTGAAAAGCGACTGATGTCGCTACATGAACTCCCCAAACGTGGAGGATGCTGAGGTGGCTATCACGCTCTACAATTCTCTAACCCGGCGTAAGGAGGAGTTCGTTCCCGTCCACGAGGGGCGAGCGCATATATACGTCTGCGGGCCTACCGTCCATGCGGATGCCCATGTTGGCCATGGCAAGACGTATGCCAACTTTGACACCATCGTGCGTTATTTTCGCTACAAGGGCTACCGTGTGCGCTATGTGCAGAATATCACCGACGTGGGCCATATGCTGGATACCGGTGAAGACCGCATCCTGAAGGGTGCGGCCCGCGAGAGGCTCGAACCGATGGAGTTGGTGGAAATATTCACCCGCCGCTATTTCGAGGATATGGACAGGCTCAACATCACGCGGCCCGATATCTCCCCGCGCGCCAGCGGGCATGTCCCAGAGCAGATCGAGTTGGTGAAAAAGCTCCTGGCGAGAGGATATGCCTACGAGGCCGATGGCGATATCTATTTCGAGGTCGCCAAGTTCCCCGAATATGGCAAGCTCTCCGGTCGGCGCGTGGAAGAGATGGAGGCGGGGACGCGCGTGGCGGTGGAAAAAAACAAACGCCATGTGGCGGATTTCGCCCTCTGGAAACGAGCGGAGCCGGAGCACATCATGCGCTGGAACAGCCCCTGGGGCTGGGGCTTTCCGGGGTGGCACCTCGAATGCTCAGCGATGTCCACCAAGTATCTGGGGCAGCCTTTCGATGTCCACTGCGGTGGCGTAGAGAACAAGTTCCCCCACCATGAGAACGAAATCGCCCAGAGCGAGGCAGCAGAAGGGATGCCCTTCTGCAAATACTGGCTGCATAATGGGATGCTAATGATCCGCGGCCAGGAGATGCACAAATCGCTGGGGAACTTTATCACGCTACGTGAGGCTTTCCAGCGTTACGATCCCATGACCATCCGCACCTTTATCCTCACCGCCCACTATCGCAACCCCTTGGATTTCACCGAAGACGGGATGGAGGCGGCGGACAAAGGGCGGCAGAGGCTGTTCGGCGTGGTGCGAGCTGTCCGCCAACGGCTGGGCAGTGCTCCGGCGGGGGAGGCTGATGCGGTGGTGCTCTCCCTTCTGGACAAGTACAAGGCGCAGTTCGAGGAGAACATGGATGACGATTTCAACACCCCGGCTGCTCTGGGCGTGCTCTACGAGCTGACGCGCGAGGTTAACATTCTCCTCAACGCGCCGCAGCCGCTCAGCCGCGAGAGCCTGACCGCGGTAGATAATCTCTATCGCCGCCTGGGGGGCGATGTGCTGGGAATCATCCCCGATGTCTTGGAGGAACGAGGGGTGGCGGATTTGTCAAATGGCTTGCTGGATGTGCTCATCGAAGTGCGGGCCAAGCTGCGCGAGATGAAGCAATGGGCCATAGCAGATCGCATCCGTGACCGTCTGGCTGGGCTGGGCATCACCTTGCAGGATGGGCCTGAAGGGACTTCCTGGCGGTACACGGGAAGCTGAACCCAATGCCAGAGATGCTTTACGGCCATCACGCCGTTCTAGAAGCCCTGCGCGCTGGTCGGCGCCGCTTTTACCGGCTCACCCTGGCGCAGGGAATCAAAGAGCGCGAGGCCGTAGCTGAAATCTTGCAATTCGCGCAGAGGGAAAAGATCCCTATCCAGCGCGTCGAACGGGATAGCTTGCCCGATTTAGGGGGCGAGGCGAAATATCAGGGCGTTGCTGCCGAGGTTTCTCCCTACCCTTACGCCGATTGGGACGAAATCGTGGAGAGCCTGCTGGGGAGCGAGGAGCCTCCCTTACTGCTGTTGCTGGATTGCCTCCAGGATCCTCAGAACCTGGGCACTCTATTGCGCACGGCGGAAGCGGTCGGTGTGCATGGTGTGGCGATTCCCCAGCACCGGGCTGCCGGGATTACACCGGCTGTCAGCAACGCTTCCGCTGGCGCGGTGGAGCATCTACGCATCGCCCAGGTCACCAACGTGGCCCAGACCATCGCCGCCCTCAAGAGTAACAATATCTGGGTGGTAGGGCTGGAACACGCTCCGCAAGCAAAACGGTACGATGAAGTAGACTTGAACATCCCTTTAGCCCTGGTGATAGGAAGCGAAGGTCGGGGGCTTGGTCGCCTGGTGCGCGAGCGGTGCGACTTTCTGATCCGACTTCCCATGCGTGGCAAGATCGGCTCTCTGAACGCTTCGGTGGCGGGTTCGATTACGTTATATTGGGTCTGGCAACAACGCTGCACAGCCACGTCTCGTTAATTTGACTTTTGCAGCGAAAACGAGTATACTTTTATTCCGACTTGACCGCAATCGCAAAAAAGGTATAATATGGATTGGGTGCCGACGTAGCTCAACCGGCAGAGCAGCGGTTTTGTAAACCGCACGTTG
>CAYPON010000044.1:0-15681 GCA_964412315.1 uncultured Anaerolineae bacterium
CAATCGGCGATGAGCCGCCCCAGGATTTCCTCGGAGCGCCCCCTGGCATAGGTATTAGCGCAATCGAAACAGTTGATGCCAAGCTCGCGGCAGCGGTGGAACATCGCCGCCGCGGTCGCTTCATCCGCATCTCCGCCAAAGGACATCGTCCCGAGGCAGAGCTTTGAGACCTGGACACCTGTATTTCCCAAGAAACGGTATTCCATGCTAGACCTCCTGTTCGCTGTCCAGCATTGGACAGATGAAAGGGCAAAACCGAAATCCACAGATGGACGCAGATGTCTTCCCTTCTGCACTGATCGGCGTCATCTGCGCATCTGTATCCTAGACGACCGGCTGCTCCCAGATGCGCAGCCCGTAACGGCTGAGGTAGATCGGGATGTTGTGGAAAAGCGGGTTGGCCTCCTCGATCTCACGGATCAAGGCGCGCTTCTCACTTGACAGGGCGGGGCAGAGGAGGGTGATGGAGCCTCCCTCGCCTCCTGCGCCGTTGACCTTCCAGCCCAGCGCGCCCCGCTTACGTGCGATCTCGATCAGTTGTTGAGCATCCTTGCCGATCAGGTCGGGATGCAGGTTGCCTTGCGCCTCGGTATTCAGGATCATGGAACGGCCCAGTGCCCGGAAATCGCCAGCGTATAGGGCGTCGCGAGCCATGACGGGCGTGCGCCGCAGCGCGTCCAGGCGCGGACAATCAGGCCCCGCGTCTTCCAGTTCGCGGATGACCTTTTCGTGCACCGCTGAGGAACTGTGGGACTTGCCCAAAAAGATCAAGGCCAGGCGGCGTTCCAATTCCCACCAAATAGAGTTGGACACCAGGATCGGGGAGACGGTGGCGTGGGGATAATGATGCATGTCAATGAAATTGATCCCACCGAAGGCGGAGCAGAGCTGATCCTGGATGCCGCTCTGCTGCTTGAGCAGTTGCACTTCCACGGCATGGGCGGCCTGGGCGACCTCGTGCGGGGTCATTCTCCCTGGCGTCAGGCAGTTGAGCGCACCGATAAGCGCTACGGCCACGGCGGCTGATGTCCCAGTGGAACATCCCGATGGCGCTTCGGAATAGATCGAAATTCGCAAAGCCACATCCTGCGGGACACGCATATATTGGATCGCCGCCTCCAGCAAGGGGTGCCGGTCGAAGGTGGGCGATTCCGGGTGCACCACGTAACGCTCCCCATAATTCTCGGCAAAAAGGACGATGCGGTCGGGCTGTGCATCGCGCGGGAATACCTCGACCTGCACCTCAACATAAGGGTAGACGCCGATGTTGAAGACTTTACCGTGCTCTGCGAACCAGGTATCGGTCCAACCCCCATTATCGCACACACGAATCGGCGCCACGCTATTGATGATACGGATCGGTCGAACTTGCTCGCTCACCTTGTCACCCCCTTTTCGCATCTGCGAGCTAGCATGTCCCATTGTATCCCTCATTGGATGAGATGGCAACTTGCTTCACTCCCTCAGCGTGTCAAATAGGCATGATGTGCGTTTGACATGATATGTATTATCGTTTATAATATGGCCGTCAATCACGCGGGCGAATAGCTCAGTTGGGAGAGCGCTTCCCTTACAAGGAAGAGGTCACGGGTTCGAGCCCTGTTTCGCCCACAGTTTTTCACCACAGAGGACACAGAGCCACAGAGAAGATCCAGAGAACTCTGTGCGTTCTGCGTTCTCTGTGGTGATTTACAACTACAGGTGGGATGACCGATAGGAGGCGGAATTGGTACGGCTAAAGCGGCGAATGCGGACGCAGAGCGAAGCATATTGGCGGAGGGAGGGGAAGGTATCGGACGAGGATATTGAGCACCTTTATTCCTCTTTTCTGGAAGAAGAGTTGCCGCGCTCGCTGGATGATCTAGCCATCAAAGTGATGAAGAGACGGTGTCAGATCGAGGAGGAGAAGGTAAGCCGCGAAGCGGAGGGCCAGATTTACCGCCCACAGGAGAAATACGAAGTGGGGCAAGAGCTTGTCTTCTCCGCCCTCAATCAGGCCAGAGGCAAGATCATCTCCATGCGCCCCGGTCGCAATCCCAAATACGGCCCCTTTGAAGTAATTGGCGTCCAGTTTGAAAGCGAGCAGAGGGTTCGGGAATTCGCTAGCAACTTCAGCCAGCCCCATTCTCTGAATGATGCCGTGGAGACGTTGTTAAGTGAGAGCGAGGCCACGCTCTCCGTGGAGCAGCTTTACGCCCTTTATGGGAGCTACGTTCGGGAAAGCCTGGAAGCGACGTTGGCTGCCGATCCTGAATTTGCCCATCTGGAGGACAGGTGGTTCCTCAGGTCGCTCCTTCCCGAGGTCAATGTTGGGCATTTGAACATCGCCGAAGCGATGATTGACATGGCGCAACGCCCCCTGGCCACGGACGAACTGCTGCGCGAAGTGGGCCTCTCTACCAAGATGGGAAGGGAGGTACAGCAGGCTGCCCTGGAGGCGGCGCTCAAGAAGGACGAGCGTTTCGATAGTTTGGGAGAGCCTGGGGCACGGCGCTGGTTTCTCTTCAGCCTGGAACCCGCGGCGGCGATTGCTGTGCCTCCACATCTACGGGCAGCCCACCCTTGCCCTTCCCACCCCCACATCCTGGGCGAGTTGGCCGGGTTCGTCAAAGAGATCGGCGATGAACTCGACGAGAATCCGGATGTGGAGGATATGGGAGATCTCTCGGCTAAACTGCAAGAAAGCGCAAGTTTTATCTTGAACTATGCTCATTGGCGAGAGGGTACTATGCCCCTCACCCGCGAGATACGCCGTCTCTTGTCTCCTCATGCTGGCCCACGCTATCCGATCTCTTTCACTGAGGCTGGCCAGATGATGCCAGGTTGGGTCTGGTTGGAGAACCGATATGCTTGGGGGCTAGGAGACTGGTACCGGAGACAGGAAGTTCCTCTCGGCGGCACTGTCATCCTCTCGCGTACCGACAACCCCATGGTGCTGGCTGTGAGTCTAGACCGCCGCCCGCGACGAGGAGAGTGGGTGAGAGAGGCGAGAGCGTTAGATGGCAAGCTCACTTTCGAGATGCAGAGGCGTGCTTATACCTGCCGTTATGATCGGTATCTTCTCTTGCATGTGGCGGAGCAAGAGACAATAGACAAGCTGGCTGAGGCCTGGACACAAGAGGAGAAGCCGCTGGCGAACCTGATCCTGGATATCGTGCCTGAGCTGATCAAGCTTAGCAGTCAGGGGGTTTTCCAGGCCAAGACGTTGTATGCTGCTGTCAATCTCGTGCGGCGAAGCGGTGCTCTGCCCATTTTCGTCGAGCTTACAAGAAGGGCTTGCTTCGATCCTGTGGGCGCCGGCAACTGGGCTTATGATCCGAATCTCAAAGACCTGCTCTACGGCACGGAGGAAGAGATGCGCGATCGGCCCCTTTCGCAACGCGCAGATTTATTTAGAGACATCGTAGTGACATACTAACAGAGACAAATAGGGAATGGCAATGGGGATACCTTTGCGACCTGATGTGAACACCAAGTTTCATATAGACCTGAAATGGTGGGAGAAGAACAACAGGGATATTCGCGTTTATCTGAAGGATTTGCTCTGTGAGGATTGCCGCCGGGCTTTTGCTGGATATGCGGCGGCTGAGGAGACAGACTGGATAGACCCCGAAACGGCTGAGGTCACTCAGGAAGATGCTCTGTGGCACACCATTCGCACCTGCTGCGGCCAAAAGCCAGACTATATCACCCAGGACACCCCCATCATTGATGGCATCTTTATGACTTTTCTTGCCAACGGCAACAAGCCGCTATCGGTGCTTGAGCTTTACGAGAGGCTGGACAAACGCCCTCCTGAAACGATCCTGCGGATGCTGACACGGGGACAGACTTATATGGGATTGCGACCGGCGAGGGAATAACTATCAGCCTTCAGGCCTTTCTGACATTGCCATTGATCATATTCACATAACGGAAACAGCCCACGACCCCAGCGTGCGGGCTGTTTCGTTCTGATCAACCGAAAGCTGATAGTGAATGCTGACAGTTCAATTATTTGATACGTTAACGCCCAGCCCCACAGAGGGGAGGTTAGCCACCACCGGCATCTTCTCCAGCGCGGCGGCAAGCACCTGCTCTATCGTATCCGTCAACGCAAAGCGCATTTCGGCTCGCACATCCTCCGGTACATCCTTGAGATCTGCTTCGTTTCGCGCTGGCAGGATCACTGTCTTTAAGCCGGCGCGATGCGCGGCCAGTACCTTCTGCTTCACGCCACCGATGGGCAGCACCTGCCCCTGCAGGGTGATCTCGCCGGTCATGCCTACGTCGGAACGGACGGGAACACCGGTGAGCAGGGAGGCCAGCGCTGTGACCATCGTCACGCCCGCGGAGGGGCCATCCTTAGGGTTAGCGCCCGCTGGCACATGCAAGTGAATGTCGCTCTCATTGAAGAAACAGGCGGCGATGCCCAACTCGCTGCAGCGGGAGCGGATGTAGCTTAAAGCGATCTGTGCCGATTCCTGCATCACCTCGCCCAGTTGCCCGGTCAGCGTCAGATGCTCGTGGCCACGCATTTGCGCCGCCTCCACGAACAATACCTCACCCCCCGTCGCGGTGACGGCCAGGCCTGTAGCGACGCCGGGCCGGCTGGTGCGCAGGGCGGCCTCAAAGTAGAAGCTGGGCTTGCCCAGGAACTCGCGCACGATGTCGGGGGTGACGATAAGCGGCGCATTGGCGCCCTCCTCGGCCACCCGCGTCGCCATCTTGCGGCAGATCGTGCCGATCTCGCGCTCCAAGTTGCGCACGCCCGCCTCGCGGGTATATTCGCGCATGATCAGCCGCAAAGCATCCTCTTGGAAGACGATCTCCTCTGGCTTCAGCCCGTTGACCTTGATCTGGCGTGGGATGAGGTATCCCTGGGCGATGTGCAGTTTTTCATACTCGGTGTAGCCGTCCAGGGTCAGGATCTCCATCCGGTCGCGCAACGGGGCCGGGATCGGCTCCAGCAGATTGGCTGTGCAGATAAAGATAACTTCCGACAGATCGAAATCCACGTCCAGATAGTGATCGCGGAAGGCGTGGTTCTGCTGCGGATCGAGCACCTCCAGGAGCGCGGAGGCTGGATCGCCCCGCCAGTCGGTGCCGATCTTGTCTACCTCGTCCAGCATAAAGACGGGATTGCGGGTGCCGACGCGCTTTAGTGCCTGTATGATTCGCCCCGGCATGGCGCCGATGTAGGTGCGGCGATGGCCGCGGATTTCCGCCTCGTCCCGAACACCGCCCAATGACATGCGTGTGAACTTGCGCCCCAGCGCCCGAGCGATGGAACGCCCCAGCGAGGTCTTGCCCGTCCCCGGAGGGCCGACGAAGCAGAGAATGGTGCCGCCAGCGCGGTGAATCTCCTCGTCGCTGACCGCTTCCTCCGCCAGGCCACGCTCGGCACGCAGTTTGCGCACGGCCAGATATTCCAAGATGCGATCTTTGATCTCGCTCAGATCGTAATGATCCTCGTTCAAGACCTGTCGCGCGTGGGCGATGTCCAGGTTGTCCTGCGTTACTACCTTCCAGGGCAGGAAGGTCAGCCAGTCCAGATATGCCTTAATCACGCCGTACTCCGGCGATTGCTGTGGCGTCTTGGAGAGGCGATCCAACTCCCGTTCCGCCTCCTTTCGCGCCTCCTCCTTCATGCCCGACTCTGCGATCTTGCGGCGATAAGCCTCGACTTCGGACTCGTGGCCCTGATCCTCGCCCAGTTCCTTCTGGATCGCCTTCATCTGTTCCCGCAAGTAGTATTCACGCTGTATCTTTTCGATCTCGGACTGCGCCTCGGATTGGATCTTTTGGCCCAGTTGCAGGACTTCCAGCTCGCGGGTCAGGGTGGCGATCAGCTTGCGCATCTTGGCATCCACCGAGTCGTAGGCCAAGAGTTCTTGCGCATCGGCCATTTCCATTTTGACATTGGCCGCGATCAGGTAGACGAGGAAGCGCGGGTCCTCGACACGTCGCACCAATTCCATAGCCTCGCTCGGCAGTTGCGGCATGAATTGCACTACTTTGGCTGTGAGATCCAGCAGGCTGCGCCGCAACGCCTCCAGCTCCAGAGAGGGCGCGACCTGATCAGGGCTGACTTCCACCTCTGCCTTCAAGTAAGGCTCGGTCGCCACCCAGCGGCGTATCTTGATCCGCTCCAGGCCATGCACGATCACCTGCAAAGTCCCCTCGGGGGTGTGCACGACCTTGTTGATGACGGCGACGGTGCCCACCTCGTGAACCTGGCCGGGCGCCGGCTCCTCAATGGAGGGATCCTTCATCGCCACCAACCCGATGAAGCGGCTGCCCTCCATCGCCTCCTCGACGAGCTTGATGGAACGGCGCAAACCGACGGCGAGAGGCAACATGCTGAAGGGAAAAGCCACCGTATTGCGCAAAGGCAGGATGGGCAGTTCCCTCGGTAATGAACGCAACAGTTTGTTCAATTCACCGCTGGAAAGGTTCCAGAAGGATGACATGATCGTTCTCCCTTCTAGATGGAAGCATACTCGTGTATTCGTGTATTTGTTTCAGTATATGCACGGTGTGTTAGAAGAGCGTTAGAAAAGTGTTAGAGTAATGTTAGAGTGTTAAAAGAAGAACCCTCAAGTTGCGCGGGAGGATGTCAAGCAGGTCAACCATGTCCCAACGTCTCAGTTTCTGGGCTGTTCCGGCGGGAAGCTGATCGAGCGGCGTACCTCCCAGAAGAAGTGCGGTCTCCTCCGCGGAGAACTCCGCCCCCTCTTCGATCCAGGCCAGGCAATCCCGGTTCTCCGGGCAGGCCCTTTGGCAATGGAGGCACCCCACCAGACAGTTGTGCCAAGAAGGGTCCAGCCACTCCGGAAATGGAACGCCGCCAGGTTTTTCATTGTGAAAGGTGATGCACCGCTCCGCATGGAGCAGGAAGCGTTCAGAGGTGATCGCGCCGGTAGGGCAATGATGAAGGCAGGCGGAGCAATGCTGGCAACGCTCCATCATCATCGGTTCCCGCCAGTCGTCTTGCTCACAGAGAAGGTCGGAGTAGAAAGCCGTCAGCCGATGGAAACTTCCCATTCCAGCGACGTAGGCGATGTTGTTCTTGCCATATGTTGCCAGGCCGCTGCGCACGGCCAGGAGCTTTTTCGGCAGCTTCGCCGGAGCCACCCGATGACCCTTTGGCCCCAGGGTCCCTGTCAGGACGCTTTCGACTTGTCTATCGGTCTCCCGCCAGTGCAGGTAGGTAGGCGGCACAACGGCCGGTATTTGCTTTCCGTTCCAGGCGAAAATGAAGCGAATTTGAGGTTGTCGGACAGCAACCACGATCAGAGATTGGGCCTCCGGCAGGCTCTCAGGCGGACTGAAAACAAACCCGGTCAGACACTCCTGGTAGAATGCTTCGTCCAAGAGACCTTTCCTGTAGTGGGCTTCGATATCGTCTCGCAGGTCGTGAAGACGCTGGATGGAGACGATGCGCCCCTGATAGCTACGCTCTTCCAATAGTTGAAAAAGTAGTGAGGTCATCGCTTCCTGACCCTTCCTGCCGATAGTTACAGTTCCTCCTTCCCACGCCCTCCATAGGATGATGAACTTGTCGCCTTGACTTGGCTGAAGTCGTAGTTCCCCTTCACGTGAACTTTCTAGGCTGGTACCGCTGCGGGGGTTGGAGGCGCACTCCGCGGCTTAAAGCGCAGCACCATGATCTGATCTGGGCGCAAACCGAGCGATTCGTATGTCCGCCCTTCGCGATCGCTGAATTCGACTTCAAAAGCAGCCCCGCCTGCAAGAATCTCCACCACGGTGCCAACTTGGCCACGCCACAGGTTGTACTCTGACAGGTCAACTGTGAGCGCTATTATGTCAAGAAGTTTAATAATATTGTCGTCATATATTACCTCTCAACGTCACAAAGGATAGCAAGTAGTCAATCGCGGGATGTCTGACTGGGCTTCATTTGTCTTGATCGCTTGTAGCAGCATGTCACGTAATGCTTCAGCCTGCTACCCAGTTCTCGTAGACATAGTATGTCATGGATATAACGTGCTCCTATTGTTAAAAAGGCGGGGCATGTCTCCACGCTCCGCCTTTTCTCCATCGCCTATCCCTCTATGCCGTCTTGCGACTCGGCGTCAACTCGACGGTGAATTTGCTAAAGTAGCTCTGCGACGGCAGATCACCACCTGCCGCACCATAGGCCAGATCCACGATCTGCGCTCTGACACGCAGGGCCGCCGTCTCCAGGGTGAAGGTGCCGCCCTCTTCCGCCACCACGACCTCCCCCTTCGCGCCCAGTTTGGTGCGCAGCCCATCATCTTGATTGGCGTAGGGGCTGACCACGACTTTGGTCACGGTGCGAATGTCGCTCTTGTCAAAGAGCCAGACGTCAAAGCCGATCGGCTTCTCCGGCGCGCCGGAGCCGATCAGTTCCGAGATGGCCACACCGCATTCGCCGAGGAACTCGCCCGTCTCCGTCTCGATGCCGAAGGACTCGTCGTAGCCATCATCCCCCAGCTCAAAGGTAGTGACGAAATGCCCCAGCGTTGGCTGCGCTTCCGCCGTCACATCCCATTTGATCTCCTTCGGCCACTTTTCCGCTTCCTCCGCTTCGCTCACCGCAACCGGAGCCGGGCGGGGTGGCTTTGCTCTGCGGGCCAATCTGGGTATGCCCCTGCGGCCGCGGAGATAAGACCAGATGAGCAGGGCACCGACAACGATCAGCACGACAAAGAAGGCGCCCAGACAAATGGTCAAGACCTTGCTTCTGGCCAGCGGCTTGGCTTCTGCGGAGGGCGCTTTGGTGGGTTCTGCTTTCGGCTTTGTCGGCTCGGCCTTGGTCGCTTCCTTGGACGGCACAGGGCTAACCAGCGGCTTGGCGCCGATGGCCGATGCCAGCTTTTGCAGCCTGGCAGCCTCGTCCACCTGGCCGGCTGACTTGCGCTCGGCAGCCACTTTAGCCACCAGGGTTTTCACATCTTCCGCCGACATGTGCTTGCCTTCTAGGTCGCGCAGGCGAGCCTGGGCTTCGGCGAGGTCGCCGCTAACTATATAAGAGTCGGCGACCATCTCGATATAGGCGATCTTGTGTCGTTCTCGCAGGGAATGGGGGTCTGTATCCCGATACTGCACGGGCCAGAGCCACCACCCCAATACGACGAGGCCAATGACCAGGCCAGCGATAAAGCTGACCACTGCCGCAAACGGAATCTTGTCCTTGAGAGTTCCCCATGGCATCTGCATCGTGTCACCTCACTTATACGGTTGTGTAAATATCTCCATTGACCTTCAGCCCCATTGTATCACAAAACTTGTAAAAAGACAAGCAATAGCAAGCTATCAACTTTTCAACTAACTATAACTCTTTTTTCTGCTTTTGTCAAGATGTCCACTCCCGTCTCGGTGACGACGCCCATGTCCTCGATGCGCACGCCCCCCCAACCCGGCAGGTAAATCCCTGGCTCGATGGTGATGACCGCGCCGGGCAAGAGCGTGTCCTCGGACAGCCGTCCCGCGCCTGGCTTTTCGTGAATCACCAGCCCCACGCCATGGCCCAGCCCGTGGCCGAAGGATTCCCCATACCCTGCCTCCGTGATGACCTGACGGGCGACCGCATCCGCCTCTTTGCCGAGCATCCCTGGCCGGATGGCGGCGCGCGCCGCCTGTTGCGCCTTGAGCACGATGTTCCAGACCTCCACGTATTTGGCATCTCGCGGCTGGCCCAGGCAAAAGGAGCGGGTCAGGTCGGAGCAGTAGCCGTCCACCCTGGCTCCCAAATCCATGACGATCGGCTCCCCTGCCTGGATAGGGCGATCCGAGGAGATAGCATGGGGCATCGCGCTGTTCGGCCCCGCTGCCACGATGAGGGTGAAAGCGGCCTGCTCCGCGCCATGTGTGCGCATAAAGGCTTCCAGTTCCCAGGCGGCCTCTTTCTCGGTCATGCCTGGCTTGAGCACACGCACGATATGCGCCACCGCTTCGTCAGAGAGGGCTACGGCCCGCCGGATGGCGGCCAGCTCAGCCTGGTCCTTGGTCATGCGGATACGTTCCACCACCTCTTTAGTGGGCACCCACTCGCTCCCCTCTACGGCCTTCGTCCAGGTCTGGTGCTGGTCATAGGTGACATGCTGGCTTTCGAAGCCGATCCGCTTGGCCCTCACCTCTGCCACCAACTGCGGGAGCAGGTTTTCGAACTTGTCGGTGATCTTGGCCAGGCGAAAATCGGGCGACTGCCTCGCCACCTGCTCATAGTAGCGGAAGTCGGTCGCCAGGATGGCATCCTGGGCGGTGATCAGGAGATAGCCCGCCGAGCCGGTGAAACCGCTCAGGTAGCGGCGGTTCTCCGGCTGGCTGATCAAGATGGCATCCAACTGTAAATCGGTGAGGCACTGACGTAGTTTGGCTAGTCTCATTCTTTCCTCCTATGTATTTACTAGTCCTCAAAGATCTTGCCGGGGTTCAGGATGCCGGCTGGATCGAACAGTGTCTTGATGCGACGCATGAGGTCGAGGGCCGCACCATGCTCCCGCCGCATGAACTTGCGCTTGCCCAATCCCACGCCATGCTCGCCGGTGGCCGTCCCGCCCAGGCTCAGGGCGCGGGCCACGATCTCCTCGCCTACAATCCGGGCGCGTCGCAACTCGTCGGGATCGTCCAGGCGGCCCAGCACTTCAGCGTGTACGTTACCGTCGCCAGCATGGCCAAAGGTGCCGACGCGAATGCGCTGCGCGGCGGCGATCTCGTACACCTGGTCAATCATCTCCGGGTAACTGGAGATCGGCACGACGATGTCGGTGATCATCACCTGGTAGTCGGGGTTGCCGTACTTGACCGCCTTGTGTGCTTCGCGCCGCGCCCCCCAAATCCGCTCTCGCTCCTCCGGAGATTCGGCAGGGACAAAAGAGCGTGCCCGGTTATCCCGGCAAATCTCCTCGGCGTAGGCCACCTCCCCCTGCACCCCGCCAGCGTTGCCGTGAAATTCCATAAAGAGCGTAGGGGACTCCTCCAACTGCATCCCCTTCCAGGCATTGATGGCGCGGATGATCTCTGGGTCCACCAGTTCGATGGCCGCCGGCACCAGGCCGTAACGGATCGCCTCAAAGACGGAATTAGTGGCATCCCGCACGCTATCAAAGACGGCCAGGGCAGCCATGATCTTTTCCGGGAGCCCTCGCAGGCGGAGCGTAATCTCGGTGGTGACGGCCAACGTCCCCTCCGAGCCGACCAGGAGGCGGATCAGGTCGTAGCCGCTCGCGCTCTTGAAGGCATTGGAGCCGATGTTCAGGATTTCCCCTGTGGGCAGCACGACCTGTAGCTTGAGCACATAGTCACGGGTCAATCCATACTTGACCGCACCCATGCCGCTGGAGCTATTCGCCACCATCCCGCCGATGGTTGCCACGTCTGAACTGCCAGGGGCTGGTGGGAAGAAGAGGCCGTAGGAGCGCAACTGCCGGTTCAGTTCGTCATAGACTATCCCTGGCTGGAGGCGCACCTGGAGGTCTTTCTCCCGTACCTCCAGGATCTTGTTCCACTTATACATGGCCAGCACGATGCCACCCCGTACCGGGATCGGGTTTCCATCCAAACTAGACCCCCCGCTCCAGGGCGTCACTGGCACGCCATGCTCGGTCGCCCAGCGGAGGATAGCGCTGATCTCTTCTGCGCTGTTCGGCCAGACGACCACCTCGGGCGGATGGGGCGGATGAATTGACTCGTCTTTGGAGTGCGCCTCCAAGTCCGCACTCTTGACCGAGACGCGCTCGGCATCAGTGATGGACTTCAAGAACTCGATGTCTTCTGGCTTTATCATGCCATTTCATCTCCTAAACAAGTAATTCACCGCGAAGACGCTAAGAACGCGAAGATTATATCAAATATCTTTCGCGCTCTTCGCGTCTTCGCGGTTAATCTGCTCCTTGGCCTGCGCTGCCGGAGAAAGCTGCCCGCATTTGAGGCAGGCGCGCCCCTTCTTCCCCGCATCGGTCAGCAAGCCGCCGCAGTTCGGGCAAGGCTCCGGCAAGGGGCGGTTCGACACGGTAAAGTTGCACTTCGGGTAGTTGCTGCAGCCGTAAAAGGTGCGCCCTTTCTTGCTCTTGCGCTCCACCAGCTCCCCGCCGCATTGCGGGCAACGCGCGCCAGTCTTGATCAGATAGGGCGCCTTGTACTTGCAGGTCGGATACTTGCTGCAGGAGAGGAACTTGCCGAAGCGACCCCCTTTGACCACTACCTTGCTGCCACATTGGGGGCAAAGCAGGCCGGTTTCCTCCACGGCCATCTGCACCTTGGGCATTCTGGCCGTCGCCGTCTGCACCGCCGCCGAGAAAGGCCCGTAGAACTCGCGCAGCACGCCCACCCACTCCTTGTCCCCGTCGGCGATGAGGTCCAGGTCGCCCTCCATGTGCGCAGTAAAGGCGTAATCCATGATCGTCGGAAAGTGCTCCACCAGCAGATCGTTGACTGTGAAGCCCAATTCCGTCGGCACCAGTTGCCGCCCCTCGCGCGTCACATAGCCGCGCACTTGGATCGTGGTCAGGATCGGAGCATAGGTGCTGGGCCGCCCAATGCCCAATTCCTCCAACGCCTTGACCAGGGTGGCCTCCGTATACCGTGGCGGTGGCTCCGTGAAATGCTGCTCCGGGATGAGCCGCAAGAGGTCCAATAGCTCCCCCACCGTCAGTTCCGGCAGCGGGCCGCCCTCTTTCTCCTCTTGCTCTTCCCCCTCGACGCGCTGGTCGCTATAGACCCTCAGGAAGCCAGGGAAGCGGAGCACCGAGCCGGTGGCGCGGAAGAGGTAGCGCCAGGCCGCGGTCAGCGCCTCCATCTCGCCTGGGGGGATCGCCGTCGCCATCTCCGCCCTCATTCCCTCTCCCTCTGGGAGAGGGGAGGGTGAGGGGCATTCTTCCCTCTCCCTCTGGGAGAGGGGAGGGTGAGGGAGATCCTTCGCCTCGCTCTGCTCAGAATGACGCGCGGACAGAAAACTGAATGCCCCTGGCTCTGGGTGCCCGGCCCTGACATCCACCGAGGTCGTGTCGTAAATGGCGGGCACCATCTGGCTGGCGACGAATCGCCGCCAGATCAGCTCGTAGAGGCGATACTGGTCCGCGCTCAGGTACTGTTTAACCGCTGCTGGCGTGCGGCGCACCGAAGTGGGACGAATGGCCTCGTGGGCTTCCTGCGCCTTCTTAGCGCGCGTCTTGTAGTGGGGAGGGCTGGGCGGCAGGTATTGCGGGCCGAAGGTTTCGTTGATATAGGCGCGTGCCTCCGCCTGGGCCACCGCGGCCACATTGACCGAGTCGGTGCGCATGTAGGTGATCAGGCCGACGCGCCCCTCTCCGATATTGACCCCTTCGTAGAGCATCTGCGCCGTGGCCATCGTCCGCCTGGCCGCAAAACCGAGGCGGCGGCCGGCCTCCTGTTGCATCGTGCTCGTAGTGAAGGGAGCAGCAGGGAAGCGCCGCCTCTCCCCTTTTTCGACCCCAGCCACGATATAGGTGGCCGTTTCGAGATCCCGCACGATGGCTAAAGTATCCGACTCGTTCTTCAGGTCAACCTCTTTGCCATCTATGCGCGCCAGCTTGGCGATGAAGCTTTGCCTCTTCTCATCGCGTTTGGCCAGCTCAGCCTCGATAGACCAATACTCCACCGGCACGAAAGCCTGGATTTCCCGCTCCCGTTCCACGACCAGGCGCAAAGCCACCGATTGGACGCGCCCCGCTGAGAGCCGACTGCGCACCTTCTTCCAAAGGAGGGGGCTGATCTCGTACCCGACCAGCCGGTCGAGGATGCGGCGCGCCTGTTGCGCGTTAACCAACTGCATGTCCAGGCCACGGGGATGGGCGAAGGCCTCCGCCACGGCCCGCTGGGTGATCTCGTGAAAGACGACGCGACGGTAGCGCGCATCATCCAGACTGAGCGCGGCCACCAGATGCCAGGCGATGGCCTCTCCCTCGCGGTCGGGGTCGGTCGCCAGGTACACACCATCCACGTTGCCGAGCGATTGTTGCAAGTCTTTGATGACCTCGCGTTTCCCCTTGGGGATGAGGTACTTGGGCTGGAAATCCTTCTTGATGTCCACGCCGAGGCTTGACCGTGGCAGATCGCGCACGTGGCCTATGGAGGCTTTCACGACGTAATCCCTGCCCAGGAAACGCCCTACGGTGCGTGCCTTGGCTGGCGACTCGACGATGACCAATTGCTTGCCCGTCGCTACCTTTGGGACGGGCGCGGGCTTGGGAGCGGCCTCCGGCTTGGGGGCGTTGGCGTGCGCAGGCGTAAGGCCCATCTTGAACAGTCGCGTGCCGCAGACGGGGCAGATACCGCTGGTGGCGGGTGCGCCCTTGCTGGTATAGATCGCCTGCGGCGCGGTCATCTCGCGCTTGGCGCGGCATTTCATGCAATAGGCAGTGATGGGTTCAGTGGACATGGTGCTCTCCGTTAGCGTCAATTTCGCCCGAAATACGCATCCATCATCATATCCAGCAAGTCCTGCCGGCAGGCAGGACAGAGCATGACGTGCGCTCTAAGCTCCTCCAGGGCCATTTGCACCAGCTTTTCTAGCTCCGGCGAATCGCGCATGACGCAGACGTTGGGACAGTGCCTCTCTCCCGACGGTTCCAGGATCGTCTCCGGCCGGGAAGGGCTGGGGACGCCGATTAGGTGCCCCAATTGATGCCCCACGACGCGACGAATAGTGAACAGCCGCAGCCGGTCATCCTGGATTTGGCGCAGCGGCACGGCGGAGATGACCGTGGCCCGCCCTGGCATGGAAAGGGCGAGCACCTGCTGGCCTGACGGATATTCCGCCGTAGGAACCAGGCTCTGGCCGAGCAAGAAGAGATCGTAATGGGCATTGCTTTTCTGCCAGGGTTCGTTGACAATCAGTTCCAGGAGCTTCGAGCCGATCACGCTGCGGCGGGCGCGGTCATAGCTTTGGTCAATATACCATTGCAGGCTGCGATAGGGCGCGCCTTCGGGAAGGGAGGGGATAATCCAGTTGCCAAAGACGTTCACGCTGGGGGCGGCGTAGAAAAAGCCTTTGCGGAAGGTGATCGTCTGCAGATCGCCGATGATCTCCTGCACGGCGGCCAGCCCGAAGCGCACCTCCAATATGTCAACGGTTTCCGTCCACACCACAGAGAGGTCTTTCATCCCTTGCCCTACCACTGCAGCCGCACCCTGTATGGCTGCGTCCGACCGACAACATAAAGTGACCGCATTATAGCATGATTCAGTTGCAGCGTCTATTTGCCGGTAGAGCACTTGGAGTTTGGGGTGAAGGCAAGCCCCATTTCCCCTTTTCCATCTCCTCCTAACTTACTTGGCTTCTGGTAGGAGGAAGGCGTGGATAATCCTCGTGTTGGGGGTAGTATTGGCGGATGAAATCCTCTGGAGAATGGGCTGCTGCCACTAACACCGAGGCATCAAAAAACAGTGAGACGTGGCGGGTGATTTTCATTGATTGCTGTTACGGCTTCCGTAACACAGTCAGGAGTCTCTCTCCCATGGAGCGAGTTTCCTGGTCAATGCGATCTTCCTCGAGCCACTCCTCTATCTGTCTGTTCGAGAAGGTGCGCAGTTGCCCTTCCCCGCCAGTGGAGGTGACCAGGAGGAAAAGCTGAACATTCTCCTTCGGAATTCGGTATTGGCGGCCAAGTTTGCAGGCGACTAACTTCCCTTGTCTGATATAACGATAGACCGTATCTGGAGCTAGCTGCAGGTATTCAGCTACCTCTTGGG
>CAYPON010000045.1:0-15356 GCA_964412315.1 uncultured Anaerolineae bacterium
GTGGAATGGGGCACGCCTGTGGTTTACGTCCCCGCCACGCCTTGGCGGGTGGACTGGCGTCAGGTGATGGCGCGCGCCCTGGCGCAGGGGCTGCAGGAGGGGGCGGTCGCCAGATTGCCGCTGACCATCGTGGGGTGGGATGGCAAGGAGATGAGGCTCGTGCCCGCGGGGCCTTTCCTTATGGGCGACGACGGGGGCCCGCAGGATGAACGGCCGCGGCATCGGGTGAACCTGCCAGCTTACTGGATGGACACTTATCCTGTGACCAACGCCGAATATGCGCGCTTTGTAGCGGAGACGGGTTACAGAGCGCCGTGCCACTGGCCGGAGAGCGCGTATCCTCTTGATAAGGCCGATCATCCCGTGGTCAACGTGAGTTGGGAGGACGCGCAGGCCTACGCTGCCTGGGCGGGCAAGCGCCTGCCGACGGAAGCGGAATGGGAGAAAGCGGCGCGGGGAACCGATGGGCGGGTTTGGCCGTGGGGCAACACCTTTGAGCCGGCTCGCTGCAATACCCGAGAGGCTGGTACCGGCAGCACTACGCCGGTGGATGCTTATGCTCCTCAAGGGAGCAGCCCTTACGGTCTGGCCGATATGGCGGGGAATGTCTGGGAGTGGACCTCTGATTGGTATCGCGCCTATCCAGGGAGCAGCTATGCCAGTGATAACTTCGGTGAGCAGTACAAGGTGCTACGTGGGGGATCGTGGAGCTATAACAGCACCTCTGCCCGCTGCGCAGCGCGAACCTTTGACTCCCCCAGTTTCTTCTGCGATAGTTATGGCTTTCGCTGCGTTGTAGACAGGGAAACGAGTGAATAGCCTTTGTCGAACCGACTACTTCCTCTCCATTAACTGCCGAATCTCGAGCACGACAACTACCCCTAGCATGACCAGCATCGTAATCCAGTTGAGAGCTTCGACCATGCGCAGGCCTGCCCAGGCGACGAGAAGCCCGGCTAGCAGGCCACCCTCGCGCATGGCATCGCGGAATTTCCTCTGCTCATTCCCCGGCCTGGCGAAGCGGCGATGAAGATAGTAAGCCAGGAGCGTCAGTGGCGTGAAGGCTGCTGGCAAGAGCAATACCAGGAAGATGATGCAGGTCAGGGTCGTGGGCGCGCAGGCATAGGTAAGATAACCCAGCCCCGCCCAGCTCAGCACTCCCCCCAGCACTGTAATGAACGAAAGCCTCTGCACGCTCATATTATCCCCTGTTCAACATGCCAGATAGCTTTCGATTATAGGCGGAACCTCGTCTCTTTCAAGTTGGAGCATTAGCCAGGATATGGTATAATCTCCGTTGGCAATTGATTCATTTGCAGGTGTTGGCATGGCTATCCTAACGGCAAGCGACTTGAGCAAATCCTTTGGAGCGCAGGACGTTTTTTCGGCCCTTTCCTTTGAAGTTAATCATGGCGACAAGATCGCCCTTGTCGGCCCTAATGGCGTTGGCAAGACCACGTTGTTGCGCATATTGTGTGGGCTGGAAACTCCAAGCGCGGGCAGTGTAAGCACAGCGAAGAATCTGCGTATCGGCTACCTCCCTCAGGAAGCTTCCTTCTCGTCGCAACAAACGTTATACAACGAAATGCTTCAGGTCTTTGCCCATCTCCAGGCGCAGCGCGAGTTGATCCGCCGCATGGAGGAGGAAATGGGGAGAATCGAGGCCGCGCCCGAACTTCTGGCGCGCTACGGCAAAGCGGTGGAACGTTTCGAGGCTGCCGGCGGCTATGAGTACGAATCTCGCATCCAGCGCATCCTGGGGGGCTTGGGCTTCAGCAAGGCGGATTACGACAAACCGATAAGCATCCTGAGCGGCGGCCAAAAGACGCGAGCATCCCTGGCTAAACTCCTATTGCAGGATCCGCAATTCCTGCTATTAGATGAGCCTACCAATCACCTGGACCTGGCCGCCACCGAATGGCTGGAGAAATACCTCCAGGATTGGCCCGGAAGCCTTATTATGGTCGCGCATGATCGCTACTTTTTGGACCGAGTGGTCAATCGGGTCTGGGAGCTATCCTTTGGCAGGCTGGAGCAGTACCGAGGGAACTATACTCACTACGTCGAGCAGCGTGCCGACCGTATGGCGCGTCGCTGGACAGAATACCGCGAGCAACAAGAGTTTATCGCCAAAACGGAGGATTTCATCCGCCGCTATAAAGCGGGACAGCGTGCAAAGGAGGCAAAGGGGCGCCTGAGACGACTGGAACGCATGGAACTTTTGGAACGCCCCCAGGAGCAGAAAACGCTGCATATAGCGCTACAGGCAATTTACCGGTCGGGAAACGATGTGCTTGTCAGCAAAAGGTTGGTGGTCGGATATGCGGACGACGGAAAGGCCAACGCCCTCTTTTCCTGCCCCGCTCTTTTGCTGCGGCGCCAGCAGCGGGTGGCCTTGCTCGGGCCGAACGGTTCCGGCAAGACGACTTTTCTCAAAACGATCATTGGCCAGGTTCCGCCAGTAGCTGGTGAGGTTCGCCTGGGTGGCGGCGTGAAAGCGGCCTATTTCGCCCAGGCGCACGAGGATTTGAACCCTGAAAAGACCGTTATCGAGGAGATCCTTTCCATCAAAGACTTGCCCCTTGGCGAAGCGCGAAACTTTTTAGCGCGGTTCCTTTTCAGAGGTGATGATGTCTTCAAGCCCATCTCAGCCCTGAGCGGCGGGGAGCGCGGGCGGACGGCCTTGGCCAAACTGACCTTGCAGGGCGCCAACTTTTTGCTGCTGGACGAGCCGACGAATCATCTGGACATTTCTTCGCAGGAAATCCTGGAGCAGGTCTTGCTGGACTTTGAGGGCACGATCCTCTTTGTCTCCCACGATCGCTATTTCATCGACGCCATAGCCACGCACCTCTGGGTCATAGAGGATAAAGTCCTGCGGGCCTATGAGGGGAACTATTCAGCATACATCGAGCAAAGGGCGAGAGAGGCCGAGGAACAGAGCGCCTCATCGGTGCGCGAGGAGGGGAAGCGCCAACCGCAGTGGGAAGACCCCTCCGCGAAGAGAGCAAGGCAGGAGCAGGAGCAGAAAACCCAACTTGTGGCCGAGTTGGAATCGTCAATCGCCGCACTGGAAAGTCGGCTGAGGGCTTTAGAGGAGGATCTAGCCGAAGCGAGCACAGCGCAAAGGGTGGATCGGGTGCGCGAACTGGGACTGGCCTACGCGGAAGTAGAACGCGAACTCTATGAGAAACTCGCCGCTTGGGCCGAGGCAGGGCATGAGTAGGCGGAAGCCCTACATCATCGGCCTGACGGGAAATATCGCTACGGGCAAAAGCAGCGTAGCCCAGATGCTGGCCTCTTTGGGGGCGCACGTCATTGACGCCGATGCCGTCGCTCACGAGGTCATGCGTGCAGGAACCCCGACCTGGCGAGAGATCGTCAATCTTTTCGGGCTGGAAATCCTCTGCTCCGATGGCGAGATTGATCGTGGGAAGCTAGGTGCTATCGTCTTTGCCGATGCGGAGGCTTTACGGCGACTGGAACGCATTGTGCATCCCGTCGTCATTGCCCACGTCAACCGGCAGATCGAGGAAATCGTACAGCAGGCCAGCGAGGGGGATAAAGCCCCGCTTATCGCCGTGGAGGCCATTAAGCTCATCGAGGCAGGGATGCACGCCGACTATGATGCCCTGTGGGTAGTGACCTGCGACCCGGCACAGCAAAAGGCGCGCCTGATGGCACGCGGCGGGCTGACGGAAGCGGCGGTGACCCAACGCATCGAGGCGCAACCCCCTGCCAGTGCTAAGGTTGCTCTGGCGGATGTGGTGATTGATAACAGCGGCAGCTTGCAGGACACACGCCGCCAGGTCGAGCAGGCATGGCAGGCGGTACAAAGCCGCTTGTTGGACAAAAAACCTTGATTCTGGTACACTATGGCCGTTCCCGGCGTCAAAAGGTGACTGAAGTCGCTACTACGAACACGTCAAAGGAGGATCTATGGCCTTTTTCAAGGGTTTCCTGGCCAAACATCCAATGCTCGCGGCATGGATAGTCCTATCCATCGGGATGGTAGTCATTTTCCTGTGGGCTTCTAAAGATGTCGCACTGTTGACAACGCAGCGTCTCGCCCTGATGGTGATTACTGTCCTGGTGGCCGGGCTATGCGTTTGGATCATCAGTTGGGAGTGAAAACTCGGATAGGCCTTGCAGAAAGGCGAGGAGAAAGAAGCTTATGGAAGCTGCCCAACCTTTGAAGGTCTTGTTGCTCGCTGCCGAGTGCGTTCCTTTTGTCAAGACCGGGGGTTTGGCTGATGTGGCCGGCTCCCTGCCCAAGTCACTCAGAGCTTTGGGGCTTGATATTCGTGTGGCGATGCCTCGTTATGGCCGTATCAGCCCTCAGAAATTCAATCTCACTCAAATCCTCTCCCCTTTCCCTGTCCCCATGGATGACCAAACCGAGAAGGCTGCTATCTGGCAGGGCACCATCGGGCAGGATATTGCTGTCTACATGGTGGAGAGCGCCAAGTATTACGACCGTGATGGCATCTACATGTACCCCGACGATGCCGAGAGATTCATTTTCTTCTGTCGGGCCGCGCTCGAGATGCTAAAACACCTGAACTGGCAGCCTGACATCATCCATTGCCACGATTGGCATACCGCCATCATCCCCAATTGGCTAAAGACGATATACCGCGACGATCCCTTCTTTGCCCACATAGCCACCGTCTATACCATTCATAACCTGGCCTACCAGGGCATCTTCGGCTATCGCGTGCTGGAGATTGCGGGCATAGATGAATACGGCTTCATGTATCATCCAGAGATGGCAGACCTAGCGGAAGTGGTTGATTTCATGGCCCGTGGCATCTACTTCGCGGATGTGGTCAGCACCGTCAGCGAGCGTTATGCGCAGGAGATTCTCACGCCAGAGTATGGTGAGCGCCTTGATCCGATCCTGCGCGAACGCCAGGATCGGCTCTACGGCATCTTGAACGGTATTGACCACGAGGTCATGAACCCGGCGACCGATGAGCACTTGGCAATGAACTATGACGTTGATCGCCTGGATAAGCGGATGCAGAACAAGCTGGCTTTGCAGAGGGAGGCGAACCTCCCTGAGGATCCCACCAAGCCGCTTATCGGCATGGTCTCTCGTCTGACGGACCAAAAAGGCTTTGACATTTTGGGCGAGGTTCTGGATCATATCCTCGATCTCGACTTGCAGTTCATCCTCCTGGGCACGGGCGATCAACACTACCATGAAATGCTGCTCAAAATGGCGCAGGCTTACCCTCGCAAAGCCGCGATATTCTTGACTTTCAATGCTCCTCTGACGCACAAAATCCATGCTGGCGCCGATATGTACCTGATGCCCTCGCGCGTGGAGCCATGCGGCACCAATCAACTGGTTGCCATGCGGTATGGCAGTGTCCCCGTTGTGCGCGCCACCGGTGGACTTGCCGATACCGTGAAGGACTTTGATCCGCGCACGGGGGAAGGAAACGGCCTTACCTTTGAAGCCTATGATCGCTGGGCGCTCTTCGCAGCGGTGGTGCGTGCGTTGGAGACCTTCAAGTATCAGGATGTTTGGCGCGAATTGCAGATCAAGAACATGAAGGCGGATTTCTCCTGGAACGCTTCGGCGCGCAAGTACGTCACTCTTTATGAGCACGCCCTGAAAGTTCGGGGGAATCCAACCGGCTTGGGAGGCTAGCACTGCCCTCACCCTCAATCCCTCTCCCAGTGGGAGAGGGAAGGGTGAGGGGCAAGCGAGAGGCCAAACAGCCCTGGGAGAGATTAGGGCCAATAGATGCTTAGATTGCTGGGATAATACGGGGCCTATGGAAAAACTGGTGATCGAAGGGGGGCATGTACTCAAAGGAGAGGTCCGCGTTAGGGGGGCCAAGAACGCCGCCTTGCCCCTCATCGCCGCCACACTTTTGACATCCGACGAGTGCTTGTTGGAAAATGTTCCGCGCATCCAGGATGTCAACGTCATGATCGAAGTCCTGTGCAGGTTAGGTGTCCGGGTAGACCGGGAAGGAGAACATAGTCTAGTCATCCAGGCTAGCGATCTCAGTTCGTCCGAAGTGGACCCGGAGTTGGCCGCCAAGTTCCGGGCTAGTTTTTTGGTCGTCGGACCGCTTTTGGCCCGTTTTGGGGAAGCACAAGCACCTCATCCTGGTGGGTGTGCCATTGGTACCCGCCCAGTTAGCGTGGATCTGAAAGGGTTCCAAACCATGGGGGCCTCCTTTCAGAAAATGAACGGCAATTATGTGATGCAGGCGCGGAGACTGGTAGGGCAACGCCTTACTCTGGATTATCCCAGCCACACAGGCACTGAGAATCTGTTAATGGCCGCCTGCATCGCTTCCGGGACAACCATTATCGAGAATGCTTCCGTGGAACCCGAGGTTGTTGACCTAGCAAATTGCCTCAATGCCATGGGGGCACGCATATCTGGCGCCGGTACCGGCATCATTCAAGTGGAAGGGGTCAGCCGGCTGCATGGCGTTGCTTATCACGTCATGCCCGACCGCCTGGAGGGAGGAACTTTTGCTCTGGCTGGATTGATCACCGCAGGGGCGGTCACGGTACGAGGGCGCCTGGCACAGTACCTGGGGGCACTGACGAGCAAGCTGCTGGAGACCGGGGCCATGGTCAAGCCGGAAAGGGATCTCTACAGTGTGCAAGCGACGCGCGCCCTTTCGGCGGTAGACATCCGCACTTTCCCTTATCCCGGCTTTCCCACCGATCTGCAAGCCCCTTTTGCTGCTCTTATGACGCAGGCATCCGGAGAGAGCCTGATCCATGAAACCATGTACGATGATCGTCTGGCATATGTTGCAGAATTGCGTAAAATGGGGGCGCAAATCCAAGTGAAGGGCCAGACGGCAGTCGTGCAAGGGCCGACGCGCCTGCAAGGGGCGACAGTGAACGCTTTGGATATTCGTTCCGGGGCGGCTGTCGTTTTGGCTGGATTGGTCGCACAGGGAACGACAGAGGTCACTAATGTGCACTATGTGGATCGTGGCTACGAGAGTATTGATGCCAAGCTGGCGAGCCTGGGGGCTTCCATTCAGCGGGTAGCAGCGTCGTAGCGTTAGCCGTATCTTTTACGGGTGCACTCCATAAGGTTGTCAGCTTGGCTTTCATAGCTCTGGTTGGAGAGGGTGAATGTTTGCAAAGCAAATAAGTATAGATTTGGGAACAGTGAGCGTGCTGGTATATGTCCGGGGGAAGGGGATCGTCTTACAGGAGCCCTCGGTGGTGGCTATTTCCCTCAAGGATAACCGCATCGTCGCCGTGGGAGAGGAGGCCCGGCAGATGCTTGGCCGCACCCCCGATACCATTGAGGTGACGCGGCCGATGCGCAACGGCGTGATCGCTGACTATGTGGTCACGGAGGCCATGCTGCGGTATTTCATAACCAAGGTTTGCGGGCGCCCCCGCTTCTTCAGGCCGGAGATCATGCTCAGCGTCCCGATAGGAGTGACCAGTGTCGAGAGCCGGGCCGTTCACGATGCGGCGATCCAGGCGGGCGGTAAGGCGGCTTACCTTATCCCGGGACCTCTCGCGGCAGCTTTGGGGGCGGGCATGCCGATTGATACTCCCACCGGGAACATGATTGTGGACGTCGGCGGCGGCACCAGCGAAGCCGCGGTCATCTCGGTCAATGGGATCGTGGTCGCCAGCTCGGTGCGCGTCGGTGGCAACAAGATGGACGAAGCGATTGCTGCATATATCAGACGCAAATACAACCTGCTGATTGGCGACCAAACGGCGGAGGAGATCAAAATTCAGATCGGCAGCGCGTTGCCGCTGGAAGAGCCACTGAAGATGGAAGTCCGGGGCCGGGATCAGGTGGCAGGACTGCCTCGCACCGTGGAGATCACTTCGCACGAGGCCACCGAGGCTATCTCCGAAGCGTTGACGACCATCGCCGCCACGGTGCGCTCCGTCCTGGAGAAGACGCCTCCTGAACTGGCTTCCGACATCATTGACACAGGGGTGGTCATGACTGGTGGCGGGTCACTATTGCGCAACCTGGATCGCTACCTGACGAAAGAGACCAAAGTCCCCTGCCACGTCGCGGAGAATCCGATCGCCTGCGTGGCGCTGGGCGCGGGAAAGGCGCTGGAGAACTACGAAACGTTGCAGCGCTTCCTTCCCTCTCTGTGAGAGATCCGATATACACGGTGGGGTAGCGGCATTCAATGTCTACAGTTTTATGGCGCACGTGGCGATGAACGTAGGCATATATCTTGTGAGCGCGTCGGACACCTCTTCGCCGTAAGAGTCCTCGTAGAAGCCGGTGATCACAAAACCCGCGTCCAGTTGTCCACCAATCTGCTCTTCCAGGGTGTGGCTGAACTCGAAAGGTATCCCATCGCGGACATATCGTTGCTTTTCCTCTTCGCTCAGGCTGGTTATATCAGAGTAGGGTAGCCTGTGCTTGACCTGGAGAACACCAGTCCGCTCAGCAAGCTCATAGTCAAAGAGATAAGTCGCCGGATTCGTGAACCCTGACCATAGTGCCCCTGCGTGACGGAGCACTCGAAACGCCTCCGCCCACACCGGTTGGACATCGGGGACGAACACGTTCGAAACGGGATGGACAATAAGGTCAAAGCTCCGGTCAGCGAACATGTTGAGGTCAGCCATATTCCCTTCGACAGTGGCGATAGAGAGCGACTCCCTCTCAGCAACCAGGCGATCCTGTGCCAATTGCTTGGGCGAGTTGTCCAGGACGGTCACCTTTGCCCCTGCCGCGGCCAGGATCGGGCCTTGCTGTCCTCCGCCCGAGGCCAGGCAAAGGACATTGCGGCCTGCCAGATCGGGAAACCACTCCCGCGGGACCGGCTTTGAGGGGGTCAGGAAGAGCTTCCATTGTCCTCGCCTTGCGGCTGCGATAACCTCCGCACTGACCGGGATAGTCCATTGGTTCCCCCGTTCAACTTGCCTGTCCCAGGCCATGCGATTGTGCGCTCGAATATCCATCATACATTCTCCGCATACAGTTGTTTGTTGACAGTCGCCTATCTGGTAGCATAACCCAAAGGCCTCGCCGAGTCAATCGAGGCGCTGTTGCCGGCAATCAGGATTTGACAGATAGCCATTTTCGATTGTATAATGTAACGGAATCGGAGCCCCTTGGCGCTATCGAGGGGCTTCGTCGTTGTCAGTGATGAGGTAGATGGATATGGAAGAAAGATTGGCTCTCATTGAGAAACGTTACGAGGAACTGAATCGGTTAATGGCCGATCCGACCGTAGCCACAGATCCTGAGAAACTGCGCGATTATGCCCAGGAACAAGCGGAGATTGGTCCCACGGCGGAAAAGTACCGCGAGTTGGTCAAAGTTCGTCAGGAACTTGGGACCACGCGGGAGATGTTAAAGGAGACCCTGGATGAGGAGCTGAAAGAACTCGCCCGTGAGGAGATCGTCTCCCTAGAGGCACGCCGAGACAAGCTGGAAGAGGAACTGCGGCTGCTCCTGGTTCCCAAGGATCCCAATGACAGCAGGAATGTCATTGTCGAAGTTCGTGCTGGTGCGGGGGGAGACGAGGCTGGCCTATTTGCGGGCGATCTCTACCGGATGTACACCCGTTATGCTGAGAACCATGGGTGGAGCACCGAGGCGATTAGCGCGAACGAAACCGGTGTGGGCGGATTCAAGGAAATCATCTTTCTCATCAAGGGGCGCGGAGCCTATTCTCGCCTCAAATACGAGAGCGGCGTCCATCGCGTGCAGCGCGTGCCGGTTACGGAGGCCAGTGGCCGCATTCACACTTCCACCGCTACGGTGGCCGTGTTGCCAGAAATGAATGAGGTGGAGGTAAACATCAACCCGGATGACATCAGAATGGATGTTTACCGTTCCTCTGGCCCTGGCGGACAGCACATGCAGAAGAACTCCACCGCCGTCCGCATCACGTACATTCCCACCGGCATCGTCGTATCTTGCGAGAGCGAACGGTCGCAATTGCAGAATCGTATGCGAGCCATGGCCGTGCTGCGCGCCCGCCTGTATGCCATGGAAGAGCAAAAACGCCAGGCGGAGCTAGAGGCAGCCCGCCGCTCCCAGGTTGGCACCGGCGAACGTAGCGAAAAGATCCGCACCTATAATTTCCCGCAAAGCCGGGTCACCGATCATCGCTTGAATCAATCCACCTATCGTCTGGAAGAGTTTATGCTGGGGGATATTGACGGGTTCATCGAGGCTTTGAGCGCCCAAAATCAAGCCGAGCGCCTGCAAGCGGCTGGGCTTGGGTAAAGCTTCCGCGCAAGTGTCGGTGCCGCATGAATCTGCTGTCAGGGGATGTATGCAGCGTCCAGGAGTGTGCTCCTGTGTTCACCTGCCCGGAAGGAGCTATAGAGCCAGCCCTGGCTTGGGCGACATGCATCCTCGCCGAAAGGGGCTGCGAGGAACCGCGCCTGGACGCCGAGTTGCTCCTGGCGCACCTGTTGCAATGGAAGCGGAGCCAGCTCCATGCTCACTCGCGGCGGCTCTTGACCCCTGAAGAAAGGGCCGCTTTTCCCCTTCTGGTCCAGCGACGTGCGCAGCGCGAGCCGTTGGCCTATATCCTTGGCCACCGCGAATTCTACGGCCTTGACCTGATCGTGGATCGGCGCGTGCTGATCCCCCGTCCCGAGACTGAATTGCTGGTGGATTTGGTTCTTGCGCACGTCAGCGCGCGGCGGGCGGGGGGCGCCATGGAAATGCGCATCGCCGATGTAGGCACAGGAAATGGTGCAATTGCCATTGCCCTCGCCAGTAAGCTGCCGGGCGCACTGCTTTACGGCCTGGATATCTCCGCCGATGCTCTGGCGGTAGCGGCGATCAACTGCCACCGGCATGGAGTGGCGGAGCGCGTCATTACGCGCCAGGGGGATCTCCTGACCCCCCTCAGCGAGCGGGTGGATTGCATCGTGGCCAACCTCCCCTATGTTCGCCGCGACGAATGGGCTATGTTATCTCCCGAAATCCGAGAGTACGAGCCTGGCGTAGCCCTGGATGGGGGAGAGGATGGCCTGTTCCACATCCGCCGCTTGCTCGCTCAGGCGGGCGACTACTTGGCGGTGGAAGGGGCTATTTTCCTGGAAATCGGCGCCACCCAGGGGCCGGCGGCCCTGGCCCTGGCGCAGCAAGGCTTCCCAGGAGCCGACATCCGCTTGCATCGCGATTACGCAGAACTGGACCGGGTGCTCGCGATCAAAAGATGCGGTCAGTGTAGGGGCAAGGCATTGCCAGAACTATGTCCGTAACAGAGGCGTTCCATTGTATGAAGTGTGCGGCCAGGAGACACTCGCTAGGCAATGCCTTGCCCTTACCTATTCAAGGAGCGCCAGATGGCGAAGACAATGCACGAGTGGCAGGAGATGGTAGATCAGTGGATTCGGGAGTGTGGCGGCGGTTACTGGCTGCCCATGTCCAACCTGGCCAGGGTGGTCGAGGAGGTGGGGGAACTGGCTCGCCTCCTCAACCATCTTTATGGGGAAAAACCGAAGAAGCCCAATGAAGAAAAGCAGGAGTTAGGCATCGAGATTTGCGACATCATTTTCGCGCTCATTTGCATGGCCAACCGCGAAGGGATTGACCTGGAGGAGAGCTTTGCGAAGATGATGGACAAATATCAGACGAGAGACCGGGACCGGTATGCGAAAAACTAGAGAGCTAAGGAGGGTGTGACATTGAAAAAAGTTCTGCTGGAAGCGAGGATTCATAACGATGGCCTGCGGTTATTAAACCAGGAGGTGGAGGTCATAGGGCCTATCTCCGATCACGCTAAGGTGATCGCGCTATTGAAAAACGGTGTGCATGGCCTCATCGTCGGCTCCGGTTTGCCGGTGACGGAAGCACTGATGGCCGACTCGCCCCTTTTGGAGGCGGTGGGACGCCCTGGCGTCGGCGTAGACAACGTAGATTTGCCGGGAGCTACTGCCCAGGGCGTTATCGCTGTCTATACGCCGGATGGCCCCACCGAGTCCACAGCGGAACACGCGGTGGCCCTTATCTTGGCCCTCGCCAAGCGGGTGAGAGCGGGCGATGTGACGATCCGGCGAGCGGGATTTGGTCAGCGGGCCGGGCTGGTCGGTGTGGAATTGCTGGGAAAGACGTTGGGCATCGTGGGCCTGGGGCGGATCGGCGGGCGCGTGGCCGAGATATGCGGCAAGGGGCTGGGCATGAAGGTCACCGCCTATGATCCCTACATTCCTACGGAGCGGGCCATCCGCCTCGGCGTACAATTGCGCCCCGATCTCCATAGCCTGCTGAGAGAGGCGGATTTCGTCACTTTGCACACCCCCCTGACCACCGAGACGCGGGGATTTATCGGCACGGCAGAACTGGCCCTCATGAAACCGACAGCCTATCTCATCAACACTTCCCGCGGCCCGGTCGTGGATGAGGAAGCACTATTGACCGTGTTGCGCGAAAGGCGCATCGCTGGCGCCGCGCTGGATGTATATACCCAAGAGCCGATCCCCTTCCCGCATCCTCTGCTAGAGCTTGAGAACGTGACCCTGACGCCCCATATCGCCAGTTCCACCGAGGATGGGCTGTGGAAGATGGGCGTCACGGTGGCCGAGGAGATATTAACGGCGCTGCGTGGAGAAAAACCCCGCTTCATGGCCAACCCGGAGGTCTGGGAGCGGGGAACGCGAGTCAACAGAAACTGCTAAAAGTCAGCGGATTAACAGAAACATTATCTGCTCAATCCGCTTAATCTGCTGACTTTTCACTTTTCATCCATCAGGTTGCGAGCATTGCTCGTGTGGGGAACTGTTAAGGAGATAACCATGAGACCCAACAAAATCAAACGTGTTTTGCAAAGAGGCGAGACGGTATTCGGCACGATGATCGGCGATATACGTATGCCAGCGATTGGCAATATCCTGGCCGAGGCGGGGTTCGACTTTATGTTCATTGACATGGAGCATGGCCCCTATGACATCGAGGATGTGGACACCCTCTGTCGCGTGGCCAGGCTGGCTGGTATTACCCCGCTGGTGCGCGTGCCCGATGCGGAGTATTTCCTGCTGGCCCGTCCGCTGGATGCGGGCGCACAGGGGCTGATGATCCCCCGCGTCCGAACCAGAGAGCAGGTCGAGTTTATCATCCGCTCCACCAAATATCCGCCTATGGGCGAGCGCGGTTGCTCTCTATTGAAAGGGCACAGTGACTATCATGTCGAGCCAGTCAAAGATTTCGTGCGGCAGGCCAATGAAGAAAACATGGTCATTTTGCAGATCGAACTGAAAGAGGCGGTGGAGCATATTGATGAACTGCTGTCTGTGCCTGGGGTGGATGTCGCTCTGATCGGCCCCAATGACCTATCGCTCTCGCTGGGAATCCCCGACGAGTTCAGTAATCCCTTGCTAGAAGCGAGCATCCAGAAGGTCGTGGATAGCAGCCAGCGGCATGGGGTGGTCGCCGGTATGCACATCGGGAATCTGGACATCCTGCGGCATTGGATGAAGAAGGGGATGCGGATGATCACCTGGAGCAGCCCGCTCCACATGATGATGTCGGCGGCCAGGGCTGGCCTGCAGACGCTTCGACAGCCCCTCTAATGTTCGATAACGTCCGCGCGATCCTGTTCGATCTGGATGGCACCCTGCTCTCCACGAGCAAACAGTCCCCCGGAGAGATGAGGGGTTCTCTGGCTTTTCTGCGCCTCCTGGTGCCAGGGGGGGATGTGCCACGTTTCCTGCGACATCTGTGGATGGCAACGGAGGCCCCCTCCAACTATCTGCTCGCCTCGATAGAACGACTGGGAGTGAATAGCGATCTATTGGGGCTGGTGGATCGGGTACGCCGCCTGAAAGGCTTGGGGACGAAAGACAGGTCGCAGTTGCTGCCTGGCACGGCGGAGATGCTGGCTGCGCTTAAGCCTCGCTACGGATTGGCGCTGGTCACAGGGCGTTCGCGACGCGCCGCCGCCCATTTCCTGCAGGAGTACAAACTGAGCGACTTTTTCGGGGTGGTCACAACGCGGCAAGATACCTGGCTCCTGAAACCCCATCCTGCCCCGATCCGACGAACAGCGCGGCTCTTGGGCCTGCCCAGCGGGGCCTGCTTGATGGTCGGTGATACTCCTATGGACATGCGTGCTGCCAAGTCGGCGGGTGCAGTCGCCGTAGGGGTGCTATCCGGCTTTAGCGAGTTGGGTGAGCTTCGCCAGGCGGGCGCCGATTTCGTCCTGGAGCGAGCTGCCGATCTGCTAATACATCTGACCTGAAAACAGATTTCATTTCTTAGGACAGGGCTACTTTCGTTGATCCAACGCCCGCATCCACTCCTCGCGGGCTGTTTTCAGCGCTTGCGGGTCAGCGATCAGATCAATGGCAGTCATGGCCAGAGCTTTGGCGGCGTTGAGGAGGGCATGATGGCCCTGCGGGGTGAGCGTCGCTGCGGCGAATTCAGCGGAGTGCCCGCGCACCTCCTTATCCGTGGATATGGCGAGGCGGAAGTACATCGCCGGCGTCTTGAAGCTGACGTTGCCCAAATCCGTGGAACCCATCCCCGGCTCATAAGGTTCCTCATCTACGGCCAGGCCAAGCTTTTCCAAATTGGCCCGCGCAACATCGTTCAGGACCTTGTTCGGGATGAAATTGGCGTAGGGATTGGCGTACTCTCGCCATTGCAACGTCGCCCCGCTCATCAAGGCCGCGCCTTCCGCGCAACGGATAACGCGCTGCACGACCTCATCCAGGTAGGTGGCGGATTCGGAGCGCACGCGGATGCGACAGGAAGCGAAAGCGGGCACCACGTTGGCTGCGCCACCGCCGCGGGTGATGATGCCATGGATGCGCACGTCGGGCTTGACATGCTGGCGCAAGGCGTTGATGCCATTGAAGGTCAGTATAACGGCGTCCAGGGCATTGATCCCTTCGTAGGGCCTGGCGGCGGCATGGGCGGCGCGCCCCGTAAACTCGAAATCGAACCCTCGCGCGGCCAGCGAACTTTGCATCGCGACCAGGTTTTGCGTGCCAGGATGCATCATGATCGCCGCGTCCACATCATCGAACAGGCCGGCCACGACCATAGGCACTTTGCCCCCCGCGCCGGGGGCGGTGGATTCCTCGCAGGGTGTGCCGAAGAGCACTGCTGAACCGTCCAGGTACCCCGAGACGCGATGGAGGGCGATGGCTGCCCCCACCGCCGAAGTGCCGATGATGTTATGTCCGCAGCCATGTCCTATTTCGGGGAGCGCATCGTACTCGGCCAGGATGGCGATGCGTGGCTTGGGGTTGCCACCAGGTAGCTCGGCACGAAGGGCGGTGGGCATTCCTGCTATGCCCGTTTCGCCAGCGATGCCATGTTTTGCCAGCAACTCCCGCAGCAAAGCCACCGATTTGAACTCCTGGTATCCCAATTCCGGGTTGTGGGCCAGGTGGTCGCTGGC
>CAYPON010000046.1:0-15352 GCA_964412315.1 uncultured Anaerolineae bacterium
TTACAATGGCATCCAGTCCGGGATAGCTGGCGCAGAGCGCGTCTTTGAGATCATAGACGAGAAACCGGAGTTGGTTGATGCACCAGACGCTGTGACCCTGGAAGATGTTGTCGGCGACGTGCAATTCGATCATGTCAACTTTGAGTATGTGCCAGGCGTGCCTGTTCTGAAGGACGTGAGTTTTCACGCAGAGCCTGGGAAGACCATCGCTTTTGTGGGTCCGACCGGCGCTGGCAAAACCACGATGGTGAACGTTCTTTCGCGATTCTATGATGTCCAGGGCGGAGCTATCCGCATAGACGGCCGGGACATCCGCAGCATGAAGAAGGATAGCCTGCGACGCCAGATGGGAATCGTCCTGCAGGACACCTTCCTGTTTGCGGATACGGTCATGGAGAACATCCGCTACGGCCGGCTGGACGCCACAGATGAGGAGTGCATCGCCGCGGCCAAGCTGGCGAACGCAGATCAGTTTATCCGCCGCCTCCCTCAAGGCTACCAGACCATGCTTTCCGAAAGGGCCAGCAACATCAGCCAGGGTCAGCGGCAGTTGCTCACTATCGCCCGTGCCATCCTGGCCGATCCGAGTATCCTGATCCTGGATGAGGCCACCAGCAGCGTGGACACCCGGACGGAACTGCGTATTCAGGAAGCGCTTCTCCGGCTCATGAAGGGTCGCACCAGTTTTGTCATCGCCCATCGCCTGAGCACAGTCCGCGGCGCCGACGAGCTGTTGATTGTCAACGAGGGGCGTATCATAGAGCGTGGCACGCATTAGGAACTGCTGGCGAAGAAAGGATTCTACCACCATCTATATATGAGCCAGTTCAAAGGGACTGTGACCGATCCTGCGCTCCTTGCTTTGTGAGCTTGCGCTTGGGGGGAAACGAGGGGTGCCGAAGCGCACTCAACACCACGGGTTCTGGAGAGTTGAGTGGATAGAAAGTAGCTAAGGAGACTACCGTTCCCCCTTATCTGTTAGTGCGATTATAGGGGGGAAGGATCCCTAGAAATAGTAGGAGCGGGTGGTGGGATTTGAACCCATGACTTTCTGCTTGGGAAGCAGACGCTCTGCCCCTGAGCTACACCCGCTCGCTTGTTTTCATTATACGCATAAAGCGCAGAATGTCAAACCGAAATCAAGACTCTTGGCGGGCGGAAGCCTTGGGCGTATAATATGGCTGATAGCATCCTGAAACAAGGAAAGGAGCACATGCCTCCTGGAATCACTGTCGTTGGACTCGGCCCTGGCAACCCCGCCTTGCTCACCCTGGAAGCGCAGCAGGTCTTGAGCCAGGTTACGGAGCTTTACCTGCGCACTCGACAGCATCCCACCGTCGCTCATTTGTCTCGCCACCTCGTCTTGCATTCCTTCGACCATATCTACGAGCAACAAGAGACCTTCGACCAAGTCTACGCCGAAATCACCCGCCAGGTGCTGGAATTGGGACGCAGGCCGGAGGGTGTCTGTTACGCTGTGCCGGGCCACCCGCTGGTCGGCGAGGCCACGGTGTGGCGACTGCTGGCCGAGGCACCCGCTGCGGGGCTGTCCGTCCGCCTCGTGGCTGGCATGAGCTTTTTCGAGCCGATCTTCCAGGCCCTGCGTCTGGATCCGCTGGAGGGGATGCAAATCCTGGACGCGACGGAATTGGCCCTCTCTCACTACCCACCTCTCAATCCCGACCAACCTGCCCTGATCGGACAACTTTACAGCCCGCACCTTGCCTCGGAGGTCAAGCTCGCGCTGATGAACCTCTACCCAGATGAGCATCTGGTGACGCTGGTCACGGCGGCTGGCCTGCCGGAAGAGAAGATCATCACCCGGCCCCTATACGAGCTGGATCGGCAGGAGGGAATCCAGCACTTGACCTCCCTTTACATCCCGCCGCTGTCCCAACCAAGCTCGTTGCAGGCTTTCCAGGAGGTAGTGGCCCATTTACGTGCACCAGACGGCTGCCCCTGGGATCGCGAGCAGACGCACGAGTCCCTGCGGCCCTATCTGCTGGAGGAAGCTTACGAGGTGCTCGCCGCCCTGGACAGGGAGGATACGGCGGCCCTCAGCGAGGAGTTAGGAGATTTGCTGCTGCAAATCCTGCTCCACACGCAAATCGCCGCCGAGGGTGGAGAGTTCAAGATGCCGGACGTGGTGAGCAAAATCGTCGCTAAGCTCAAGCGGCGACACCCCCACGTCTTTGGCGATGTTCAGGTGTCTGGCGCAGCCGAGGTTCTGGTCAATTGGGAAAAGATCAAAGAAGGGGAGAGAAAAGAGAAAGCCGCTCCCTCCCTTTTGGGAGATGTGCCCCTGGCCTTGCCGGCCCTGGCGCGTGCCCAGGCGATCCAGGAGCGCGCCGCCCGCGTGGGATTCGACTGGCCCAATATTGATGGGGTAGTAGCCAAGATCGGCGAGGAAGCAGCGGAACTGGTACAGGCGCCAGCGGACAGGCGCATCGTCGAGGAGGTGGGCGACCTCCTATTCTCGCTGGTGAACCTGGCGCGGTGGCTTCATACAGATACTGAGGCGACCTTGCGCATGGCCAATGAGCGCTTTGTGCGACGCTTCCAGGCCATGGAACGCCTTTGCGCTGAGCGGGGAATGAAACTGAGCGATCTATCAGCGGCGGAGCAAGATCAGCTTTGGGAGCGGGTGAAAAGCGCGGAGGAGAACCGCTGACGGCGCGAGCCATCAGCAGGATTCTCAGGCTCTGGTTTTTGACAAATTCTCTCAAGAATAGTATATTGCTACCAAAGAGCCAGCGAGTGGCGCTTTCGTGAAGGGGGCAAGTTGAGCGAAGGACACAGCGTTTTGAGCCTGAAGCGACTGCGGAGAGGACACTGAGGCGTTCCTGCCTTGGTGTCTTTTGTTTTCCCATCTATAAACCGAAGGAGGAAGACATGGACTCAAGCATGATCAGCAAGATTCAGAAAGCGAAAAGATATGCCGAGGAGCCTGAGCGCATCACCTTTGAGCGGTTCCAGGTGACTTTCAGGGGCGATCACGATACGTATATGGTCACTTACGAGCGGAATGGCGGTTGGAAATGTGGCTGTCGCTACTTTGGCTCGCATGGGGTGTGCAGCCACACCATGGCTTTGGAGCGAATCCTGGGGGTGATGGTGGAGCGAGCCTGCCCGAGGCCGTCGGAAGTGCCCATCACAGCGACGTGAAAGATAGGGAGAGTTGAATCATCCTGGCGGTCAGGAGGAACACGTTGCGGAACTGGAAGTTCTGGCTGGGCGTAGTGATTAGCGTTGTCTTCTTATACATCGGCCTGCGCGGGCTGCGGCTGGGCGAAGTCTGGACCGGCGTGCGGCAGGCCAACTATGTCTGGCTCGTCCCCGCCGTTCTGGTGTACTTTGTGGCGGTGTGGGCGCGCACCTGGCGATGGCACTATATGCTCCGCCCTCTCAAAACGATCTCCCTCCCGCAACTTTTTCCAGCAGTGGTTATCGGCTACATGGGTAACAACGTCTACCCTGCTCGGGCCGGGGAGCTTATTCGCGCCTATATATTGCGCAAGCGCCAGGCTGTCAGCATCGGTGCTTCCCTGGCCACGATCATCGTGGAGCGGATCTTTGATGGCGTGGTCATGCTGTTCTTCGTCTTTGTCTCCCTTCCTTTCGCGCCGATGCCAAACTGGCTGCAACGGGTGGTGCTCTTCGGCAGCCTGATTTTCATTGGGGCGCTCGCCGCCTTTTTCATCATAGCGGCGTCGCCAGCGCGGGCGCAAAGGGTTTACGGGTGGTTCATCGCACATCTCCTGCCAGCCCGCCTGCAAGAGCCTATGCGCGGCTTTGCCGACCGCTTTCTGCAGGGCCTCGGTTTCCTGCGTAGCGGGCGGGATGTGCTCATGATCTTCCTCACCTCGCTCGTGATCTGGCTGACGGAGACCGTCGTTTACTGGCTGGTCATGCATGGCTTTAGTTTCCGGGTGCCTTTCTATGTGCTGATGCTTATGAACGGTGTGGTCAATCTGGCGACGACGATCCCCTCCTCGCCGGGCTACGTCGGCACCTTTGACGCTCTCGGCATCAAAGTCTTGGAGGGGTTCGGCGTGGCCGGTTCATTGGCCGCCGCTTACACGCTGGTATTACATGCCACCCTCTGGCTGCCGATCACACTGGTCGGCTTTTACTACATGTGGCGAGAAAGCGTCGGTTGGCGCGAGTTCGGCGCCGCTGCCAGGGCGAAGGAACAGGGCGCTTCTAACGTATAACATTTGACAATCTCGGGGGGCGAAGCCAGGAACCCGTTTTCTGCCAGAAAACGGGTTTCTAGTCCGCTTCCGCCCCCAAGCTTATCACCGAGGGACAAGCAGGATGGAAACCAGGGGACGTATCGGCATCATCGGTGGCGGTCTGACCGGGCTGACGACAGCGTATCGCCTGGCGCAGGCCGGACACGACGTGACGCTGTTCGAGAGCCAGCCCGTTTTGGGCGGGCAGGCCGCCACTTTCCCCGTCGAAGGAACGAGGCTGGAGATATTCTATCACCATATCTTCACAAGCGACGTCCACATCATTGCCTTAGTGGACGAGCTTGGCTTGGGAGACCAATGGCAATGGCTCCCCTCCAAGATGGGGTATTTTCATGGCGGCCAGGTCTATGATTTCGTGACGCCCCTGGACTTGCTGCGATTTTCCCCTCTCAGCTTTCTCGACCGCATCCGCTGTGGCCTGCTGACGTTGTATCTGCAAAGAACGGCTAACGGCCTCAAGTTTGAGCGCTATACCGCGAGCGAGTGGCTGCGACGCGCTGCTGGGGAGCGAGCTTACAAGGTTCTCTTTGAACCTCCCTTACGAGGCAAATTCGGCGATCATTACCACGAAGTGTCCATGACCTGGTTTTGGGGCAAGGTGCGCCTGCGTGCCGGATCGCGCAAAGGAGGGATGACCAAAGAAGTTCTAGGATACCCTAAAGGGAGTTTCCAGATCCTGCTGGATGCTCTGGCCGAGCGCATTCGCAGCCTGGGGGGAAGGGTCTATACTTCGGCCCCTGTGCGGAGGGTTGTCGTGGAGGGAGGGCGTGCTGCCGGCTTGCAGATCGCGCGGGGAGTGCTCTCGGAATTGGGAGCAACCCATGCCCAAGCAGATCCCGATGTGGCGCTCTTCGACAAAGTGATCGCCACAGTGCCATCTCCCATTTTCCTCTCCCTGGCCCCTGACTTGCCAGCGCCCTACGCCGCCAAGCTGCGCTGGGTCCGCTACCAGACCGCCCTCTGCCTGATCCTCAAGATGAAGGGCTCCCTTTCCCGTATCTACTGGCTCAACATCAGCGACCCACAAATGCGCTTCGTGGCGGCCATCGAACATACCAATTATGTCCCTGCGGAAGCCTATGGCGGCTACCGCCTGCTTTATCTTTCTAACTATCTGGAACGCGATGACCCTCTCTGCTCCATGTCCAAAGAGGAACTGCTGGCGACCTATACGTCGTCGGCGCAGCGCATCAACCCGGCCTTTAGCCCGGAGTGGGTCGTCGAGAGTTGGCTTTTCCGCGACGATGCCGGCCAGCCGATTGTGACGCGCGACTACGCACAGCATATCCCTGAGCACCGCACGCCGATTCCCGACCTGTATCTGGCCAACACAACGCAAATTTACCCAGAGGATCGCGGGACCAACTACAGTGTGCGGCTGGGCCAGGACATCGCCGCGCTCGTGGACGGCGACATCAAACAATAGGCGCACGGACTATGCCCCTCAGCATGGGAATAGACATTATCGAAATCCATCGCATCACGCGGGCTATAAACCGTTGGGGAGATCGTTTTCTTGGCCGTGTCTATACCCCCGCCGAGATCGCTTTCTGTCGTGGGAGAGTGTCCGAGTTGGCGGTGCGCTTTGCCGGAAAAGAGGCCATTTCCAAGGCATTAGGGACGGGATTGATGGGCGTCTCCTGGCGGGAGATGGAGATTCTGCCCGACCGGCTGGGGAAGCCACTGGTCATACTACATGGCCGCGCCCTGGCTCGCGCTCAAGTTCTTGGCTTGCGGGAATTTGCGATCAGCCTGTCGCATTCGCAGGAATACGCCGTGGCCTCTGTGGTGGCTATGTAGGCTGTGTTGGACACCGCAGGGCGATCACATAAAATCGCCCCTACAAGACCTGCCGACTGGGGAAGGGGATGTCCCGATGAAGGTGGATTCGCGTTTGCTGGAACAATGGCGGCAGCGGCCTGATCAGCCCTTCCGCTTGATTCTGCGCGTCTCGGCGGCTTTGGATCAGGCAGATAACTGGCTGAAAGCCAGAGGCATCCAGGTGCGCCGACGCTGCAAGCTGATCCAGGGCTTTGCCATCGAGAGCACAGGTGCCCAGGCCATGGGACTCCTCGAGGAGCCTTGGGCGGTCTCCTGCGAGCTTGACGCTGAAGTCCGCGCCTGGCCCGCTTCCGGCAATTCGCAGGCATGAAGCCTGCGGCTACTGCCACGTAGGAAATGAGCACGATGTAATGCCAGGGGAGGGGAGGAAGGGATGACATGAGCGAGGAAAAGATCACGCGCGCCTTGGTCAGCAGAATGGAAAGTTACCCGCCGGAGAAGCGGATTCCGATCATCGTTCGCTACCGTGAGGGCCTGGTGGTTTCCAGGCGTTACACGGGCGAGATAGTTCCCCAATACCACTTCAGGCTCCTGCCGGCGGCAGCGATGCGCGCCACAGTGCAGCAGATCACCGACCTGGCAGCGGATCCTACCGTCGAGCAAGTATGGGAAGACTTGCCCGTTCATACCTGGCTTGATACCTCTGTGCCTCACATCAACGTGCCGCAAATGTGGAACAGCGGTTTTACGGGGCGAGGTATCAAAATCGCCATCCTGGATACCGGCCTGGATCCTGATCATTCCGACTTTAGCGGGAGAGTCGGCGGCGGGGTGGATCTGACCGGAGAGGGGGCCAGGGACAGAAATGGACATGGCACTCATGTCACCGGCATTGCTGCTGGAGCAGGGGCAAGGTACCGAGGTGTTGCTCCGGAGGCAACCCTTTACGTAGGGAAAGTGTTGCACAACGATGGAAATGGCATGATGAGCGATGTCATCGCCGGACTAGAGTGGGCCGTTGACCAAAGGGTGCACGTCGTCAACCTTTCCCTGGGGGCCTCAGGAGCGTGCGATGGCAGCGATGCCCTCTCTGCCGCCTGCGATGCAGTCGTTGCGCAAGGCATTGTGGTCTGCGTGGCTGCTGGCAACGATGGGCCAGGGGCCTATACTGTGGGTGCCCCTGGCTGTGCCCGCGAGGTAATCACAGTGGGATCGTCCACTGCTCAAGATGGGGTGAGCAGCTTTTCTTCGCGAGGCCCTACTCTGGATGGGCGAACCAAGCCGGACATTCTGTTTCCCGGACAGGGGATCATCTCCTGCCGTGCTGCGAACACGTCCATGGGAGTGCCGATAGACGAGCGATACACGCGGGCTTCCGGCACCAGCATGGCTACTCCCCATGCTTCAGGAGCTGTGGCTCTGCTGCTGCAAGCTATGTCGCAACTCACGCCTGCCGAGGTTAAGGCGCGCCTGGCCAGGGGTGCGCTGGATTTGGGGCTTGACCACAACGCACAGGGTGCCGGGCGTGCCGATGTTTATGCGGCATACAGAGGGGAAACGCCGACGCCTCCAGGCCCGCAGCCGGGGTGCCTGAGTTCTGTGCTGGGAGCAGACATCTTGCGCAGATTTAGGTCTCGTGGGGGCGATCCCGTGTGATCGCCCTACGACTCAGTAGGCCCCTTTCCCTTTCAGCACGGCCCAGATCGTGCGCCACATGATCTTCAGATCCAACAGAAGCGAGTAGTTCTGGATATAGTGTAGATCGTCTTCTGTGTGAAGATGCATCGGCTTGTCACTGCGGTCATTGACCTGCCACCAGCCCGTCATCCCCTGAGGCACACTGAACCGCTTCCGTTGCCACGGTTGATAAAGCTCCACCAGGAAGGGAAGCTCCGGCCGGGGGCCTACCAGGCTCATTTCTCCCCTGAGGACGTTGAAAAGTTGCGGTAATTCGTCCAGGCTCGTGCGCCGGAGAAAGCGTCCCAGGCGTGTAACACGAGGGTCATCAGGCCTTTTGTTGAAAATAACCTGCCCGTCTTCCGTCCGGGTGAGCATGGTCTGCTCTTCCTTCTCCGCACCCCGGCACATCGTGCGGAACTTGAACATGCGAAAGAGCCGTCCATTCTCCCCGGCTCGCTCCTGGGCGAAAATAACCGGCCCCTCCGAATCCAGCTTGATCAATATGGCGATGGCCAGCATGACCGGCGACAGGACAATAATGGCTATTACAGACAAAACCAGATCCATCAGCCGTTTGACCAATCTCGTCCCTCCTCGAATGACCGGCTCTTTCAGGCCGATGAGGGGAATGCCATCCAAATCCTCTAACGTCGCCGAGAAAAAGGCGAGAGCGAAGAAATCGGGAACGACTTTGATGTTCACCGGCAACTGCTGTAATGCAGCCACCAGATTCCGCATCTTTTCATAAGCCCAGAGGGGAAGGGCAATAATGACCTCCTCAACCCCATAAGCCCAGATAACCTCCGGCGCTTTGTCAACGAGGTCGAGCACCGGGTATCCCTCAAAGGATTGCCCGATCTTGGCTCGATCATCGTCCAGATAACCTACCACATGCGGCCCGATCCAACTGCGCTGCGATAGCTTCCGCGCCAGGTCTTGCCCCACCTTTCCGGCACCGATGATAAGCACTTGCGGGGCCTGGATTTTGCCGGAGACCAGCGCCTTGAAGATAACGCGCAGCAGGGAACGCGCTAGCAGCACGGTGAAAAGGTCGAGCGCAAAAAAGTACCCCAAGAGCAGCCGCGAGAGGCCGCGATAGGTAAGAAACAAAACGCCAGCCAGCACCAGTACGGACAGCATGATGGCAGCGACTACTGTTCGCGCCTCGCTGATGGCGTTGACGATTCGCCTGGGGTGATAGGCGGAGAGGATAGCGAACATCGCCGACCAGATGACCGCAACGATGCCGTAAATAGGCAGGTTTAACATACCGAAAGGCGTGGGCGGCCTGCCGAAGGGGAGTTGAAAGCGAAGCCAGTTAGCCAGCGTCAGGCTTAACAGCGTAGCAACGATATCCGATACATACAAGAGCCAGAGGTATCGCGTACTGGATCGTTCCAACATTCGTCAATCCCCCTACGGATGTTTCCAATAAGATACGAGTAGTCCAGTTCGCTGGTATATACTAGCACAAGTGGCCTTTTTTGCCAAAGCGGGCCACAGAGTCAAACATTATGCCTTATGAAACATGAAGCGGGCAAACTGCACTTGAATGAACATTCCAAGCCTTAGGATGCAGGGTGGAAGTTGCAAGAGGCAAACCCCCTATTACTTCTTGCCTCCTGCCTCTTGCCTCACTTCAGCGACGGAGGGATCGGCCACCCCAGCACCTGATAGCACAATCGCTCGTAGGCGTCCGTTACCCTGTCCCAGGAGTAATGCTGGCGGATGCGCTCGATGGCTCGCTGCCGGTAGCTTTGCACAGTCTCAGGATCATCGAGCAAGCGTCGGAGCACCACGCGCAGCGCCGCCGCCCCCTGTTGCCCATCGTAGGAAGAGCCTGCATTGCTGATCGTCTCCAAATTCTCCGGCGTGTTGTTCGCCACGACGCAATTGCCAAAAGCCATCGCTTCTAGGAGCGCAGGGTGAGTCCCCCCCACCTCTGATGTTTCCACAAAGAGATAGGCATTGCTGGCAAGCTCTTGGTACCCTTCCCCGAAAAGGTAGCCCGTGAAAATAACATCAGGGCCGGCCTCTGCTTTTAGGGAGCGGATGTACTCCTCTGCATAGGGAGCATCGCCGACGATAACGCACTTTAAGCGACGCGCCTCCCCCCCTTCGGTTCTCAGGCCGTTAAAAGCCTCGACTAAGTGATGCGGGCAGTTCTCCGCCACAAGCCGGCCCACGAATAGGATATATCGCCGCGGCTCCAGCCCGTAGCGTTGCAGATAACGCCCAGGAGGCACGTAACGGATGTCCGCCCCATAGGTGATATACGTCGAGGCAGCATGGTAGTTCTCCAGATAGTACCGCTCGATGCTGCGCGAGTCAGTGATGAAAGCGTTTGGCCAGATCGTGGCCAGATATTCAGCGAACTGGATGTAGCGGCGCGCCCACCTGCCCCATTTGGCGCGTTTCCAGTCCAGCCCATCCACGTTGAGGATGACCTTTTTCCCTGTCAGGCGGGGGATGAAGGATACCAGGCTATTGCCCACGATGAACATCAACACCACGTCGAAGCGGTGTAAAGAGACATGCAACGCAGAAAGCAGGGTGTGAACGATGGTATCGAAATGCTTGCTGGCAATCGTCGGGAGCTTGACTAACTCCATGCCTTTGTAGTATTTGTCCCTCAACCTGATGTGATGGGAGCGGCAGTAGACGGTCACTTCATGGCCCCGCTTCACGAGGCGGGCACCCAGTTCCTCGACGCACGTCTCGAACCCACTATAACTGGCGGGGATGCCCCGCGTGCCAAGCATGGCTATCCTCATCTTTTCTTCTCCGAGTCGGATAGTATTTCCCGGTATGTCTCCTGTGTAATCCGCGCCGTGCGCTCCCAGGAAAACAGCCGGGCCCGCTCCCGGCCTTTCCTGGAAAGCTGCTGGCGCAATGGCTCGTTGCTGAGCATATCGTGTAGAGCCTGTGCGATCTCATCCACACTGCGGGGGTCAAAAACGAGAGCCGCGTCTTGCGCCACTTCCGGCACGGCTGAGGCACTCGTCGCCACAACAGGCGTGCCGCAGGCCATCGCCTCCAGCACTGGAAGCCCGAAGCCCTCATACAGGGATGGAAAGACCAGGCAAAGGGCCGCATTGTAGAGCCAGGGCAAATCCGTCTCCGGTACATAGCCCGTGAACACAACTCGATTCTCCAGGCCGTAATCCGCCACCAGTTTGACGATGTGGGAGCCTTGCCAGAGGCTTCGGCCAACAATGGCCAGTTGGGGCAGATCATCACAGGCGCAAAGGCGCTTATACGCTTCCAGGAGCCGGTGAAGGTTCTTGCGCGGCTGCAGGTTCCCGACGGCGAGGATGAACTTGTCGGCCAGCCCGTATTGTCTCCTTATGGCAGCGAGGCGGACAGGGTCTTCTAGCGGACGATAATGCTCAGCAGCAGCATCGGGGGTTACCACGACCTTCTGCGGTGGAACCCTGTACTCCCGAACCAGATCCCGCTTTGAATACTCGGAGACGGTCAGGACACGCGCCGCGTGGCGTATAGAGAGCGGCACCAACGTAGAGAGGATGAGGCGATCCCGGGGCGAGAACCATTCGGGAAACAGGCGAAAAGAGATGTCATGCACAGTGACCACCGTAGCGCAAGGGCAAAAGGGCGGAGCATTATAGGTCACGTGCAGGATATCCGAAGATTGTCTCCAGGCGGTGTAGGGCATGGCGAAGGGAATGCGAAGCACCGGCAGGGCCGGCCGGATGGTGATCACCTGAAAGTTCGCGGGCAGTTGTATGCGGCTGAGAAGGCTTCGCGGCTCGGTCGTATAGATAGAATAGGAACTCTCAGCATCGAGCTTGGCCAATGCCTGAATCAGATTGAGAATATAAGTTTCATTGCCTGTTTCTTGGCGTCCCACCATGTGGGCATCAATCGCCACTCTCATGGATACGACTATCCTTCTCTCACACACAAGAGGTTGGTTCGCGTCATCTTTTCCAGAAGCTTGTGAGCGAGTTGAGCCGCCATGTTACCATTCTCCACCTGTGTCAACCCGCCATGCTCTTCGATGACCATGATCTTGGCAAAGCCAGTCTTGTGCAGCTCCTCCCACACTTTCGCCGGGTCTACGCCGAAGGATTGCCAGGCGCGAGGATTGAATTCCATGATGAGCACGAGGCGCGGCGAAGCTCGCACAGTTCGCCTCATTCCCTGCAACGCGTTAATCTCCGCTCCCTCGATGTCCATCTTGATGAAATCCACCTGCGCGATGCGTGCTCCTGCCAGATACGAGTCCACCGTCATTGTTTTCACAGCGTAGCTGGCGACGGGCAAATTCTGGCGCATCCGAGGGGTTATCTCGTCGGATAGACGATTCTTGTACCAATCTCGCTTGTGCTCGCCGTAGCGCAAGGAAGCCGTCGCCGGGCCGAGGAGGTAATCGTAAAGGCTGGCGGTTGTCTCCTGATCTGTGATGGCCGCCTGGACGGCGGTCACATTGCCGAGCGCCTGCGTATTCCGGCATAGGACGCCAAAGGTGTGCGGGTGCGGTTCGAAGGCGATAACCCGTCCGTGCTTGCCCACAAACTGGGAAAGCTGCCGGCTATAGTAGCCGACGTGCGCCCCGATATCCAGGGCGGTCATGCCCGGCTTGACGAGCTGCTTGATCAGCCTGACAATCTCTCGCTCGTAGCTCCCCGTAGTCAACGCTATCCTGAGCCACAGCGGATCATCGCCCATCGTGTGAAAGCCAGTCGCTTTTTCCATGAGCGGGATAAGCGCATTCCGCACTATCGCATAGAGCGCGGAGTGCAGGCGCCCAAAGCGTTTCAAGGTCCGCCTATAAGTCGTGATCCCCCATGATAGGGCGGAACCGGGCAGGTTCATGGGGATACCACTCCTTTGGCGGCCAGGGCCTCCTCGTAAACCCGCTTCATCTCGGCGGCGATGCCCGTCCAAGAGTACTTTGTTTCCACTAGATGCCTGCCCTTTCGCCCCATCTCCTCTGCGTGGGCCTTGTCGGCCAGCATCTGGCAAATCGCGCGGGCCAATGCTTCGCTGTCGCGCGGCGGCACGAGATACCCCGTCTCCCCATCGCGCAACACCTCCACCATTCCACCCGTGGCCGTGGCCACGACGGGACGCCCGTAAGAGTAGGCCATTTGCAGGACTGCGCTCTGGTATATCTTCAGATAGGGAAGCACGACGACATCGGCAGCGCAGAAGTAGGTTGCTACGTCCTGGTCAGGGATATGACGGATGCGCGTCAGGACGTGATCCTGCAAGCCCAGGCTTTGGATCATGCTGTCGTAGCGCGACCAATCGTCCTTCCAGACAGGCCCGGTGATGGAAAGGATCGTTTGGGGATGGGCACGCAACACAGCGGGGAAAGCCTGGATGAGATAATCCAGCCCCTTGACGCGCTTGATCTGGCCGAAAAAGAGCACCATCTTGTGACCGGCTGGAATACCCAGTTTCGCTTTCGCCTCCGCCTCGCTCAACCGCGCGTTGGCATATGGCAGATAGTGTCCCTGCGGGATGACGGCGATCCGCCCAGCAGGCAGGTGGAAGGTGGACATGATCTCTTGCTGATTGACCTGCGCGTGGACGATGACCCGCTCGGCTAGGTGGTAGATCGCGCTTAGCAGGCTGGAGGGCTTTTGGTTGAAGGGCACAATATCATGGGCGGTGATAATGATCTTGAATCCCTTCCGTTTCATCACGCGCAGGAATAGATAATCGAAGAGTGGCACCAGAAAATAATGGAGATGGGCGATCTCGCCATCGTTATGAGGAGAGCGTTTGGCAATGTGCAGCAAGGCGCGCAGGTAATTCAGCCCCCGTTGCAGGGAACGTCCCCGACCGTAGATGCCGCGGAAAGCTTTGTCAACGGGAAAGGAAAGGCTATACCGCCGGGTATCCGTTTCATCACTGGTCAGCAAGATGGGCTGGACGCCCTGGGCGGCCAAAGCGTTGCACAGGGAAAAATCATAATAGTGCATACCACGATGCCCACCAATCGGCTCGATATGGAGCACGCGGATCACCAAAGCGCTCAACCTCCCGAAAGGTGACTGCCTGTCCAGATCTGACGGGTTTTCGCAAACCCGTCAGGTCTAAAGCGGATAGGCTCAAGGAAGATAACCCAGCCCCCTTAGCTTTTTGCGCATCTCCTCCGCTTCCCTCGCCGATGGCCCCTCCGCAGGAGCCAGGCCCTTGTAGCGGGTTTCGGTATAACGGGGCGGGTGCGCTTGCGAAAAACCAGGGGCAAATATCTCCAACAATGCCTCGCCATCCATGGCTGTGGGGATAGCTTCTCCCAAAGCGTAGAGAATGGTCGGCGCGATGTCCATGATCTCCGCGCGAGTGACATGGGCCCCTTTAAGGATATGGGGGCCGCGAGCGATCAGGATCCCTTCCAGGCAATGTTGCCCATTGTATTTATGTAAGGTGCCCAGAGGAACCGGAGTGATGCTGCCCTCGCCGCCCCCACTTTCCGCTTTATAGTCAGCAGCAGTGATGAAAACAATATCCGGGGCAATTCCCAGATATTCCCCCCTGTACAACTCCTCGCGACGATAGACAGCGCTGACAATCGGCCCCCCTGTTCGGGGATCCCTGGCGGCCTGCAGCGCAGCGATGATCTCCTCTCGCAGCGCCTCGTACCCCGCCCCCGGCTCGACGATGCCCTCCACTTGCCTGCCGCGCAGGTTGATCTCGATGCCCTCTGCAGGATGGTACATAGGAAAACGATAGGCGCGCGTCCGCGACCACGCTACATCGGCGATACCGAGGCTGAGGCTGCGCGCCCTGTGCACGAACTTGGCAGGCAGAAGCCGTCGCAGCCGCTCCTCGAAAGGGATGATCCGCCTCGCCGTGGCCAGCCCCTGGCGCAGAAGACGACCCCACACAGCGTGGCCTCCTGTCTTGCGCTTCAGCAAGCCATGTTCCTCCAGCCAGGCGTTTGTGTTGAAATAGTACGGTGGGTGGGGGCCTGCACCATGATCCGACATGACGATCACTGTGGTTTCAGCCGACACGCTTGCCAGAAGGCGGCCCACCTGCGCATCGGAGACGCGATAGTGATCGGCGATGACCTCCCGATAGTATTCTCCCCTTGTGCTATGGTAGTGGGGGAAGCGAGGGTCTATGTATTTCCAGAAATCGTGCTGCGCGCGGTCTATCTCGCCCAACACCAGCACACAAACATCCAACCCCTCCTCCCGCATCAAGTCCAGGGCTAGAGAGGCGCGCCGTTCCAGCATCTCCCGCCCCCCGCGCCATATCTCATCCTCGGAGGCGTTCAGGTAATAGTCGGCGGCGAAATTGTAACTGGAAGGGAGCGTTTCCCCCCACTCAGGGGGATAGGTGTAATTCCTCCTGCTATTGGGGCAGGGATAGCCGGCCAGCAGGTAGCCATTCACTTCCCAGGGCGGGTAGGTCATGGGTACGGTGATAACACCCACCTGGTAGCCTGCCCGACCCAGTATATCCCAAAAGGTTTTGCCCGCCAAACGCTCCGCCGTCACAATCTGTTCGTCTAATCCCGTGTAATTCGTTGGGTCGTAAGTGCGCCATTGGAAAATGCCATGCTTGCCAGGATTGAGTCCCGTCATGAAGGAACTCCAGGCCGGAGCGGTGACCGGCGGGATCGTGGAGCGAAGGGGGCCGCTGCTCCCTTC
>CAYPON010000047.1:0-15136 GCA_964412315.1 uncultured Anaerolineae bacterium
CCCCGCGCGCAAGCCTTTATCGCTGCCGGCCTGACAAAGCTCAAGCAGCTTCACAGGCTTTCCTCTGCGCAACCGCTGCGGATAGAAGAGGTGAAAAGGCTGGTAGACGGTTGGGCAGAGGAGATGGGAGTGGAGATCAAGCGGGTGCAAATCCGAGCCATGCGCACCAAGTGGGCTTCCTGCTCAGCGAAGGGTATCCTGACCTTGAGCGCCGACCTGCCCCATCTCTCCAGGGACTTGATAGACTACATCATCGTCCACGAGCTTGCCCATCTCAAGATCCCCGATCACAACAGGGGCTTTCAAGCTCTGATAGGGTGCTACATCCCCGATTGGCGGGAGCGAGAGCAGTGGCTGGCAGGTTGGGTGATGGAGGATGACGAAGAATCTCATGCTGCGCGGGAGGGAGATTCGCTCGGAGCGCTCTCTGGAGCTTGACGGGAAATCATGATCTCGCCGAAAGGCCGCTCCTGCTGCACCTGGATGCGTAGTTGCTTGAGCATCTCCAGCAAAGCCAAAAAAGTGATGATGATCTCCAGGCGGGAAGCGCACGCCCGCAGCAATTGCTGGAAACTGAACTGCGGCTGTTCCGTGATCAGCTTTTCGATATAGGCGATCTTGTCATCCATCGAGACCAGAATGGGGGCGACCACCTCGTCCAGGGGAGGCAACTCTCTCCGCTCGCCGAGCATCTGGCGTGCCACCGCTGCCAGCGCGTTCGCGTTGACGTCCGTTAGATCGAGGTGTCGCTCCAGCTTGGGAAGTGGCGCGAGGCGCGGGTAGGAGTGCAGACTGGCTTCCATCCTCCCTTGCAGGAAGGCGGCAGCCTGTTTGAATTGGCGGTACAGTTTGAGCTGTTCCACCAGGTCTTGGCCAACATCTTCCTCCTCTTCTTCCTGCGTGACCGCCAGTGGCGCGGGAAGTAGTGCGCGCGACTTGATCAATAGAAGCTTGGCGGCGATGACCAAAAACTCGGCCAGATTCTCGGCCTCGACCTGCTCCATCGTGGCGATATATTCGAGATATTGATCGGCGACGCGGGCCAGGGAAACCTGCGTAATATCCATTTCCTGTCGTTCGATCAACTGAAGAAGCAGGTCGAGCGGCCCCTCGTATACTTCCAGCCGAACCTGATATTCCCCTACCATTTCGCCGTTGGCTTCTGTCACGCCCTTACCCTTTTTCTGATCCAGGAGATGATGGTACAATAGAGCAAGTTCTTATCGTTTTGTTCTCTGTGGTGAGATCTATAAAGAATAGATGATGTCCGACAAGTTAGCTATAGTCGAATTGCACCAGGTCAGCAAGATTTACCGCATGGGCGAGGAGCACCTAACGGCATTGCAGGATGTCAACCTGTGTATCGCGGAAAGGGAGTTCGTAGCCATTGTTGGCCCCTCCGGCAGCGGCAAATCCACCCTGCTCAACCTCATCGCAGGCATTGACAAACCCACCAGCGGTCGCATCGTCGTCGCTGGGGCCTCCGTCAGCGAGATGGATGAGAACAGCCTGGCCAAATGGCGCGGCCAGAACGTCGGCCTGGTGTTTCAATTTTATCAGCTTTTGCCCACCCTGACCGCGCTGGAAAATGTGGTCTTGCCGATGGACTTTTGCGGGACCTATAATGGCCAGCGGCGCGAACGCGCGTTGGAACTTCTGGCACGTGTCGGCATGACGGCACGAGCGCACCATCTCCCCTCCGAATTGTCGGGTGGGGAGCAGCAGCGTGTGGCCATCGCCCGCGCCCTGGCCAACGATCCCCCGCTGCTGCTGGCCGACGAACCAACCGGCAACCTGGACACGGCGACCAGCCAGCAGATTGTGGAGCTAATGGCCGAGGTGCATAGACAAGGCAAGACCGTCATCCTGGTCACGCACGAAGCCAGCCTGGCCTCTATTGCGCAGCGCACGATTCGCATGAGAGATGGCCGGGTGGCCGAAGATAACGAGCTTTGAAGCTGACCTTCTACGCCGCCATCGCGGCGAGGCACTCCTCATAAACGTCGAAGCGTTCGCCCTCCCGCTCCTCCGGGTCCACCAACTTGAGCCAAAGCGCGCGATCCCTCTTCTGGCCGCTCAGCAGCCGCCTGCTCCACAGGCTGGAGGGATCGGGCCCACTCCACACTACCTCGCCATCCTGCAGATAGATAAAGTTCCCGCGATAGCGCTCTGCAAAGTCTTGCCTCTTTTCCCGATAAAGCAGCGCTTGCTCGCAGGCTGTCCGGTGCCAACTGGCGACTATCTCCGATGGGTCTATTTGCGCAGCATCGAAATGGCTGAGGGGCGCACTGACCTCGCTTTGAAAGTCAATCTCGTCCAGGTCCACGGTGCCGAAGCCATGTTGCGCTGCCATCAGGAGATGGTTTCGGTCTCGTCTGAAGGGAGGTGTAGGCCAATCCGCTTTCGGGTCATGCCCCATGAGATGCGCGCCGCAGGCATCCGTGGCGATCGCATGGTCGCCGGCGATCAGAGCGTTGCAGATGCGCCCTTCGCCTCCCCATTCACGCCCTGATTGCCCGGTCAGCGCGTCAATGATATTCAAACAGGGCTGCGCGATCATAGCCAGATCAGACAGAACGCAAGGGAGCCGGATGAGGTGGTGGTAATAAGCCCGCGTGCGGCCTTCCGGTGGGATCATCGGCGGCAAGCCAAACAGGTTCTTGGTGCAAAGGGTAACGCCCATGTAAGCGTGGTTCTTCATCTTGGCCACCGAGATAAAGGCATCCGCCTCGGCCAGACAGGCGCTCAGCGTGTAACGCTCGAACATCAACCCGCCGCCAGGCACCTCATAAGTTTTGAAGGGGGGCAAATTAGCATCAACCCATTGCACGCCAAAATCCCTCAAGTGATGCTCATAGTTGAAGCCGGACGGTATGTGATGCCCGTGTGTATAAATGTTCGTATCTAGCGCCACCAGTTGGGCAGCAGTATGCTCTTTGAGGAGGCGCAGCACTGCACGACATACGGCGTCATCCACCAACTCGCGGCGCCGCCCTTGAAAGTAGGCAATCCTTTCATACGGTTTCATCATATTGAACTTGATGACAACCTTCTGCGCTTTCTCGATCTTATCCCAGGATCGCGTCAGGGGATCGGTGATGCGGCGGAGGGTGCGATAGATCTCCTCTTCTGTGGCGCGGTAATCGCAATGCGCTGCGCGCACCTGGTACTGTTTCTCTGGCATGATATTATCCTTTCCAAGCATTCGCCTTGCGACGGTTTGTTGGTGTCGGCAAAGCGTGCTACAATGGTTTTCGCTGTATAGGTGGGCAAGGAGAATTGCGACAGGGATGCACAGGATGTTCTCATCGTTACCCCTGTGCATCCCTGCCCAATCTAACGGTATTTGCTTAGCAGCTTGACCACCTCGGGGTCGTCGGCATATTTTTCCGTCAGCAACTCGGCCTTGCCGGAAAAGGCAATGACCACGCCGGCACGGTCTATCTTAAGCTCGACAAAGCCAACGAATTGCCCCTGGCTTCCTGCCTGGGCGATGACCGGCCCCGCGCCCCCATAGCGGACAGGCACCAGCACGGTGCGGTCTTTGCTGCCGATGATGACGTCAATGCCGGATACCTGCGCGGCCAGCGCTTCGTCGAGGGCCTGACCCATGTGAGAGAGCAGGATGACGATCTCCGCTTCCTTAACAACCTTTTCAACATAAGGCCGTCCGAATTGGATGGGGTCTCGCACCAGCAAGGTTTCCTTTTCCCCGGCGACCCTCGGCAAGGGAGGTAGGGGTTCGGTCAGGCCGACGATTCCCACGCGACGCCCGCCGACGTTGAGGATAATATACGGCTGGGCGAAGAGCTGTCCTGTCTGGGAGATCACTGTATTGGCTGAAAGGAACGGGAAGCGAGCTTCTTTCATCCGCTCGCGCAAGATGGTGGGGCCGAGCGACAGGTCTAGCTCGCCCAGCGCCAGGGCATTGTAGGCTAGCAGGTTCATGGCCTCGATGTTGGCTTTTCCTTTTGTGGATGCCGCCAGGCCCTCCGTCCCGGCCAGGGCATTGCCGGCGTCCAGCAACAAGGCCTGGGGATACTTCTCACGGCTTTGCTTGATGAAGGTGGCCCGACGGGCCAACCCACCTTTGGGAGGCTGTCAGCCGCACGGCTCCGTCTCGCCGAGGGTATCGTTGGTATGGAGCAGGACGAGCGTCATAGCGTCCACTGCTGAGGGTTTCGCCGCGGACGTTGGCGACGGGGTGTTAACTGGCGCTCGGGTAGGGATGCGGGTATTTGTCGCCGTTGGCGTAGGCATTGCAGGCCGCGTCGCCGTTGCTGCCAGCGTGGGCGTCGCCGATAACGTCGCGGTCGCTGAGGGAAGCGGCGTCGGCGACGGAGTAGGAGGCGCCGACGGGACGGGCTGGCACGCTGCCAGCAAGCCCCCAACCAGCACGGCCAACAGAACCCTGGTCAAGATAGCTACAGGGCGATTCAGGAGCACTGATTTTATGGTTTGTAGTGAGCGATCCATCGCTCTCGCCCTTCTCTCGCCTGCGATTTGTGGCCCGGAACGCGCTGAAACGCGCACTACGAGCCTTTGAGGAGTAGTATACCTCTTTCGGCCAACTTGTCAAGAAACTGAAAGGAGGAAACGCTCATGAGGCATCCTACAAGCGGTTCCACACGCCCCTTGCTGGCGCTCACGATGGGCGATGCGGCGGGAGTAGGGCCAGAGATCATCGTCAAGGCTTTGAGCCGCGCGGAGATCTACAACCTGTGCCGCCCGCTGGTGGTGGGCGACGAGGGCGTTCTTCGCCGTGCGGTTGAGAATCTCGGCTCGCCGCTGCGCATGGCAAGAGTCAAAGCGATCCCGGAGGCCGGGTTCCGACACGGCGTTATAGACGTATGGAGCCTGGACAACATCCGTTGGGATGAACTGCCCATCGGCAAGGTCTCAGCGATGGCGGGGAAAGCAGCGGTCGAATACGTCATCGAGGCGACCAGGCTCGTGCAGAGCGGCCTTGCCGACGCCCTGGTCACAGCGCCCCTCAACAAAGAAGCGATGCAACTGGGCGGTTATCACTATATCGGCCATACCGAGATCCTGGCCGACCTGACCCATAGCGAGCGGGAAACCACCATGTTGATCACGCCAGGGCCTGACGATGGGCGAGAGCATATCCCTTTGCGGGTTGTGCACGTCACCCGTCATATCCCTTTCCGCGAGATTGCCGCCAACATCACCAAAGAGCAGGTCCTTGAGACTATCCAGATCACCTGGGAGGGGATGCATGCGCTCAAGATTCCCAAGCCGCGCTTGGCGGTAGCCGCCTTGAACCCGCACGGTGGCGAGGGAGGCATCCTGGGACGCGAGGAGATCGAGGCCATCGGCCCTGCGGTCAAGGCCGCGCAGGAGCAAGGGATAGATGCCCGTGGCCCCTATCCCGCTGATTCCATCTTTTTCCGTGCCATCGGCGGAGAATTCGATGCTGCCGTGGCCATGTATCACGATCAAGGCCACATCGCCATCAAGGTCTATGGCTTCGAGGCCAGCGTGACGGTGACGTTGGGGCTTCCCATCCTGCGCACGTCAGTGGATCATGGCACGGCCTTTGACATTGCCTGGAAGGGGATCGCCAATCCGCGCAGCATGATCGAAGCGATCAAGCTGGCAGCGACCATGACCTCGTAGATAGAAGGTCGTTGGTTGCTAAAGCGCTCTCAATTGGGCGAGAAGTGGGGAGCATAAAGGCTATCGTCCGGCTCCTTCTGTGCCGAGCGGAGGACATAAGCCAGCAAAGCCCTTTCCCGTCGCAGCAAGGTCTCTTCCCGCTCCAAAAGCCGCTCATAAGAAGGGATTTCCAGCAGCTCTTGTTTCTCGTTCAGGGAGACCTGGAGAGCAATCGCCGCCAATATAGCCAGCGTCGGTGGGTTGGTAGGTAACTCCTCCAGACGCAGCTCGATCCCCATAGCTTTGGTCAACAGGCCGATATAGCCGGTCAATAGGCGATATACGTGGCGCGCCTTCTCGCGCATCTCTTGTGGATCGCCGCTGCGCAGCGGGTAGAACTCGACATCGGCGACGAGGTGTGGCTCGTATTGGAGCAGGCGCTGCAAGCGAAAACGTTGCCGCCCCACAACGATGATGTTCAGGCGTCCATCCTCGAACCTGTCCAGCTCGATGATATACGCCGTCGTGCCCACCGTGTGCGGGATGGCTGTCTCCCCCACCTCCCAGCCCGATTTGATGAGCACCACGCCAAATGGCGACTGATCCTTGGCGCACTGATTGATCAGCGCCCTGTAGCGTTCTTCAAAGATATGAAGAGGAAGCATCATCCCCGGAAATAACACAACGTTGAGCGGAAACAATGGCAGTTCAGCCATGAAGCGCCCCACCTCCTAGCAACTTGGGGGATTCTAATTCTGTAGAGAAGGACCTGCGTATGTTCATCTCGTAAGTGGGATATAAATCCTCGGCGCGACGGCTGGTTCCCTCATCTCCTCCGTCATGTAGGTGTACATCACCCCTTCTCGGCTGCTCGCCCCGTAGTGTCGTCCCCCCTTATCCACGGCGATCAGGTTCATTCCCCTCAGCCAGGGCACGCTCAGATCGCGCAGATCGCGCATCCCTTCTGCCACGGCCTCCTCCAACGAGAGGCCCATTTTCATGTATAGCACGACGCTGCGTGCGGTGCCCGCGCGGATCGCCATCTCCCCATAGCCGGTGCAGGTCACGGCGCCGTAGCGGTTGTCCGCATAGTTCCCCGCGCCGATGATCGGGGAATCGCCGACGCGGCCCGGATATTTGAGCCCCAGCCCGCTGGTGCTGACGCCACTCGCCATGTTCCCCTGCCCATCTATGGCGATCAGGTTAGTCGTCCCATGCCCACCTTTCACGTCCTCCACCAAGGCCTCCGTCGCCTCGATGATTCCCTGGCGACGGATGAGGCGGGCGAACAGGGCCGGCGATAGGATGCGCTCCAGCCGCTCTTGCCAGATGTGCAAGCTTTCCTCCGTCCTCAATTCCCGCCGCTCAAAGCCGCATTCCATCGCAAAAAGCTCCGCCCCCTCTCCCACAAGCAGCACATAGGGCAATCTCTCCATCACCTGCCGGGCAATCGAGATCGGATGCTCATAGCCTTGTACAGCGGCCACAGCGCCGGTTCTCAGTGTCGCCCCATCCATAATGCTGGCGTCCAACTCCACCTCGCCCAATAAATTCGGCAAACCACTCAACCCCACGCTGTGATCATCAGGGTTGCTCTCCACATAGCGGATTCCCACCTCCACAGCATCCAGGGCACTTCCCCCCTGGCGCAAGACCTCCATGGCCGCTGGCAGTCCGACCCCGCCATTCTCCGAGGCAATGACCAGCATCGTCGCATCCTTTCCAGACACATTTTGCCCGCTATAGTAATATCATTCCCGCCAGGAGGCAAACCCCGGCGCACTCATGGTTCGCCCCGGCCAATGGGATATAGTACCATTGTCCTATCGCTTTTTATGCTCGCTTATGCTATATTAAACACGGAAGCGCACTACATGGCGTGCGGATAGCCTTGCCTACATTGTTCCCATAGTGGAGGGGTGGCTGTATGATCGAGGACAAGGGGGCCTTTATGACCCCCGAGGAAGTAGCCGATCTGCTGAAGGTATCTATCTATACTGTACGCCGCTGGATCAACCAACAAGCGATTCCGGCTTACAAGGTTGGGCGTGGCTGGAGGATCGAGACCGCCGAGTTTGAACGGTGGTTGCGGGACAACCGCCATGGCCGCGACGGGAATCATGCAGCCACGAGTGGGATTCCCCAAGGGCGGAGCAAATCCCTTTAGGCGGTTATGTCGCTGGGGAATTGACCGCCCCCAGTTGCGAGAAAGAAAGGAGGCAGCAGCCAAGGGGGTTCGGTGACCTACCGCATCGAGGTGGCGAATAGCGTAGATGAAGTTGGGGCGGCGGAATGGGCCGGCCTGATCGAAAAACGTCCTTTTGCGCACCGTCGCTGGTTCCAGTTCGTTGAGTCCGTGCTACACGGCTACATCCCTCGCTATTTGCTTGTTTACGAGCGGGACGAATTAGTGGCGGCGGCAACATGTTGTCAACAGAATTATTACTATATTCCCTACCTGCGCAGCCGCTTCGCCAAGAATATCGCCCAGCGGCTTTTGCATTTATTTCCGCTCTTTTCTTGCGAGAATCCGATGACGGAGAAAAGCGGCCTCATCTTGCGGCCAGGTGCAGCCAACCTGGCCACCGTGCAGGCTCTATCCACCGCTGTCGGTGAGGAGGCTCACCGCCGCCGGGCGTTCTTCATAGGGTTTGACTATCTGGACGAGAGGGAGAGCGCATTGATCGGGCGAGCAGCATGCGACTATCACCTCTCCCCGCTGCCGCCGGATACTTATCTGGATATATCCTGGAAGACTTTTGAGGAATACGTAGCCAGCCTCAACTATCGCAAACGGAAGAATGTCCGCCGCGACATCAGACAGGCTGCCGCGCAAGGATACCGCGTGGAGCGTTGGGGAGAGTACGCCGAGCGTGGTGATATCCTCTTTCCGCTGGTCGCCAATGTGCATCGCAAGCATGGCGAGGCGGATATCCCGGTGGGGCCGGATGTCTATGTCCAGGCGGAGCGCCTTCTGCCCGGCTCGCTGGTTCTGGCTGTGTACTGGCACGATCAGGTGGTCGCCTGCGAGCTTGTCTTTCGCGATGGCGATTTTCTGCTTCCCAAGCTGGTCGGCCTGAATTACCAACATGCAGCGTTGGCGTACTCCCTCCTCGCTTACGAGGAGATTCGCTATGCCATCGAGAGCGGTGCGCGGCGCATTTACATGGGCACAACGGGATACGAGTTCAAGCGGCGGCTCGGTTGCGTCTGCGAGCCTCGCTATTATGCCTTGAGCACGCGCAGCAACCTGCTCAATGCCCTTTTGCGCAGAATGTGGGCGCGAGCATAAAGCTGCGGCTACATGCAGAGAATGTGAACCATGGCTTACGACATTCGCCTCTGCAACAGCATAGATGAAATACCGGTTGCTGATTGGGATGGGATGGTGGGAGAGCATCCTTTTGCCAAGCACTGTTGGTTTCGCTTTCTGGAAGGAGCCGCTCACGATTACCAGCCCCACTATGTCGTATTATACAGGAACGGCCAGGCGGTAGCAGGGGCGGCGTATGTGGTGCAACGCCATGAACAAATCCCGCTAGTGCAACCTGTGCGGGCTATCCTGGAAGCCTATCTGAGCCGTCGTCCTTTGCTCTCTTGCCAGGTTTATCTACTGGGCAAGCCGGCCCTTTTCCTGCCTGAAGGAGAGGATAGGCCCGAGGTCACTCGGCAATTGCTGGAGGCGACGCGGCGACTGGCTGCCGGGGAGGGATATTCCTTCATTGTCTATGATTATCTGGAGGCCGGCCCGGAGTTGGCTTCACTGCGTCAAGCGGGCCTGCAGGACCTGCTGTATCCCTCCGAGGAAGGGACTTTTCTGCCAATCACCTGGCACAGCTTTGAAGAGTATTTGATGAGCCTGGGCCACAAGCGGCGGCAAGACCTGCGCCGGAACATACGCCGTGCAGAGGAGGCAGGAGCACAGGTAGAGGTGAAGCGGCTGGCATCTTCCAATGGAGGCACTCCGCTTTCACCAGCGGAGCAGGCCAGAGTACATGAGCTGGTGCACAACGTTTACCGCCAACACCGTGAGCGAAAGATGCCTTCGCCAGATGCTTTTTGCGCGAGCGCAGCCGCCAATGTCGCCGATCAGGTCATCCTGCTTCTGGTTCATCTGGACTCTCAGATCGCCGGTTGCGGCTTCTTGCTGCAGGATGAGGGCGAAATCTCGCTGCGCGTGCTGGGACTGGACTATGCACTGGACGAGCGGGGCCACGTTTACCGCTCCCTCTGGCATGGGGCCATTCGGCACGCCATACAGTCAGGAGCGCGACGCCTGGACGGAGGATCCACGGCTTATGCCCTGAAGCAACGGCTCGGCTTTCAGTTGGAGCGAACATCGGTATCCTTTACGTCAGCAAGCCCCGTATTGCGGCGATTGGGCAATTGGCTCGCTCGTTTCTAGATGATCCCGTCGCCGGGCCAGTCGGGCAAGGAGCACAACGTACAAGGTCAAGAGCAAGATCATGATAATAGGGATGTGGGTTGTGGGGTCAGCCCAAAAGTAACTGGGCGCCAGCATGTCGGTGGAAATGGCATACATCGCCACCAGCCACACATCCTGCAAGGCATAGGCCACGAAGGGGACGCTGATCAGAATACGGGCGGGGCGGCTTTCCAGATAAGCCAGGAGATAAGTATAGAGCGCGATGGCCAGGGTGATTTCCCAGAGCACATCCAACCAGAGAAAAGCTCCCAGGTAGAGCGCCCAGGCCCCCTCCAGCGCCAGCTCGCGGTCGCCACTGCTCTGCGGGGATCGCCTTGTCATCAGCCGCAGGCAGAACCAGGCCAGAGGCAGAAGCAAGGCGACCTTAAGAGCGAGGACTGTCAGGCGTACCGCCGGGCGAATGCCGAAAAAGTGATAGGCGATTTGCATTAACGAATGGTTGTAGCCGAGTGAAACGTCAGGGCCGCGCCAGGGGAAATTGGAGGTCATGCCAGTAAGAAAGCTGTAGTAATCTCGATACTGGCTCAAACTGTAATCCCAGCCGAGGAGGGCCGAGGTCAGGCCCGCTGCTCCCAGGTAAGCGAGCAGAGTCCAGGCTATGAGCCGCCAAAAGAAGCGGTAACGCCCCAAGACCAGAGGCAGAGCGAGGGCAAAGGCCCACTGGGGCTTGGCCTGCAGGATCAAAAAGGCAACCAGCACAGCGAGTGGCAGGTGCTCGACGACGATGGCGTAGATCAACAGAGTGGCCAGGACACACAGGAGGGTGTAGATATTCAGGAAGCTGAGGTCGCCGAGAAAGGCGCTGTAAATCAGCCAAAGGGGCAGAAGCGAAGCCAGGCTGGCACTGGCCCTTGATAGGCCCCAAAGGGCAAAGATGCGCCGCCAAAGGAGGTAGAATGCCAGGTAAGCGACGCAGGTCATCAGACTGTGCAGCAACGCCGTTGCTGTGAAGGGCAAGCGTGTCAGCGGCACGCAGGCCAGGGCATAGAGGGGGGAGTAGTGATAGGCCTCCGGGAATTCCATTTTACCAACGGTATAGAGGCTCTGGCGCGCTACCAGCCGCTGCGCTGCCTCCAGGTTGATGGCGAGGTCTTCTCCTTGCCAGGCCTCTGCGCCGCCAGGTACCCATCCTAATAGCAGGGCAACATGTAGCAGCACTCTGAAAACCAGATAGAGCGCGCAGATCATGAGGATCGCTTTTCGCAGGAAAATCCGTGGTGCTCGCATATCACTCTTCTAGCGAAGGGGGGAGTTCGACCTGGGGAAGGGGGTACCAAAAATCGCCGCGAGGACATCGGCGTCCTACCCCCAGGATATTCTCTCGGTTGAGATCGTAGAACTCTTTCATCGTTCTCAGGTCTTCCGGTGAAAGGTTTACATAATCTGTTTCCGGCATACGCCGCGAGTAGAGATGATCGTAGAGGATCGCCCGCAATTGTGCGGCGGTCAGATAAGGGGAGGGACTGACGGTGAAATAGATGTCTTCGTTGCCAGTCGTCAGCAAGGGCATGTCGAAGACGCAGAGCTTGTCAAAACCGATGAACAGATCCACCGGTTCAACATGTTCGCCGTAATACATCTCGATGAGCTTACGCTTGTCCGGGGGGCGGCCATGGTCGCGGTAGTATTGCGCAGAGAGTTCGGCGATGGTGTCAATAGGATCGTCGGCGCAAAGACCATAGAGCAGCAGATGGCGGTCATTATTTCGGGTATCGTAGGTGACCCGGTTGAGAAGCTCTAGCAGGTGGCCGCGGCCAAGGCGGGGGAACACGCGGCGATAGTCGCCATAGAAGCGGACACGCACCCCCATTTCGTGACAGAACTGACGAAAGGCGGGATCCTGATCCAGGAGGGCCAGGCCATAGTCCAAAACGCCGGAGAGCCAGTCCCCGCTGCGTTCCAGCAAGCTGGTGCCAAAAAGGGAGGTCAGAAGCGTATGGATGCCGTGTTCGAAGAGGAGGCGGTAAAGCTGCCGATGATTCTGGGCCGAGCGGTCAACATAGTCCCGCAGATATTCGGCTTCGGCGGAGGGGTATGCGCCCGCAGGCTCGCCTCTCCCGTATTGTTCTAGCAGATACCAGCGGCGAGTGCCGTTGATCGGGAAGACGCAGACACGCTTTTTGCCCTGGCTGACCATCTGCGCGACTTGTTCCGTGGGCAAGTTCAGGAACCAGTTCCAGTCTCTCACTTCAGGCCTCCCTATTGGATGAAGTGGGATGTATCATGTAAGGCAAAGGAAACAAACCTGATGGAATATTCTACCACAATGCCAAATCCAAGACAAAGGGGGGTATTGGGAACAACGATAGAGGTTGCAACGCGCAGCCTCGTGCAAGAAGCCCGGCAGCTCTTGAGCCAACTAGGCGACGGGGCTATGTCTATCGCTGCCTATGATACCGCATGGGTGGCTCGTCTATCCCAGGCAGACGGGGCAGATGTCCCTGCCTTTCCCAAGTGCCTGGAGTGGTTGCGCGAGAACCAGCAGCCCGATGGCAGTTGGGGGGGGCAGAACGAGTATTATTGCGACCGCATCATTTCCACCTTGGCTGCGGTATTAAGCCTGTCTCGCTGGAATAGGCATGGCCGCGACGATGCAAGATGCGAACGAGGGCTGCAATACATCTGGGAGAAGGCGGGCCTTTTGGCCCATGATCCTTTTGAAACGGTCGGCTTCGAGTTGATCGTGCCTACTTTGCTGGAAGAGGCGCAGCGGCTCGGCCTGCGCTTGCCTTACGGCCTCTTTGACCGCTACCGTCAGGTCAGGGACAAAAAGCTGGCTCGCATCCCGGCCAGGATGCTCTATAATCGCCAGAATCCAGCAGTGTATTCCCTCGAATTCATGGGAAATAACCTGGATCGCGAGTTGGCGGCGCACGTGCAGGAAGACAACGGCTCCGTCGGGGATTCTCCTTCGGCGACGGCCTATTTTCTCTCCGTTTGGGGCGAAGAACCGCGGGCGCGGCAGTACATCTCGCGGGTGACGAGCGGCGAGAGTGGCGGAGTGGTCTTCTGCTTTCCTTTGGAGATCTTTGAGCGGGCCTGGGTGTTGTACAATTTCGATCTGGCCGGGCTGTTGGATGAAGTGGCCGAAGAGGCGCAGCCCCATATCGGCTATCTCCGAGGAGTGTGGGATGACCGGGAAGGCGTTGCTTTCTCCCGCTGGTATTCGGCCCGTGATTTGGATGATACAGCGGTCACTTTCAAGCTGTTGCACCGGGCGGCCCAGCTCTGGGGCGATCCTCAGTACCGCGTGTCGCTCGATGTTTTTGAAACCTACGCGGAAAAAGATCATTTCCGAACCTTTCGTTTCGAGACGGACCCTTCTTTGAGTGCCAACATTCACCTGTTGGACGCTTTGTTGCTCTGCCCGGAAGAGCCGGCGGTCCACCCGATGATGGAGAAGATCCTATCGTTTATGAGGCGCACCCGCTCTTTGCGAGCTTTCTGGTTCGACAAATGGCACGCTTCGCCCTATTATGTGACAGCACACGCTATTTTGGCCGCAGTGGGCGGTTGTCCTGACTTGGTTGCAGATGCTGTCTTTTGGATCGTGCAGACTCAGAATGCGGATGGCTCCTGGGGATATTACCACTGTCCCACTGTGGAGGAGACCGCCTATTGTCTGCAAGCTTTGCTGACTTATGAGCGCCAGGTGGGAGGTGTGCCCGCAGAGACGCTGGATAAGGGAGCGGACTATCTGAGAGCCTGTCGTTGGGGGCAGGACTATCCGCCGCTATGGATCTCCAAGACCTTGTTCGCGCCTTTGCATGTCATTGAATCGGCAGTGATCAGTGCTCTGGCGATGTACGAGCAGGAGATAGGCTAAGATTCTGCTTGAAAGGTCACGACAATGAAATTGGCCTTAGATCGGATTTTTGAGGCGCCGGCAGACGATCCAGAAGTCGTCCGAAAGGCGCGCTTCCTGAATGTCTGCCTGTTTGCCGTAGGAGTAGCTGCCTTCGTCCTGGCGGTCATCAGTGCCATCACTATCTTGATTAGTAATGACGTGGTGGCGCGCATTTTGGTTGTCTACGAAATTCTTACCCTTCTGGGCAGCCTATTCATCTATTGGCTAAACCGGCACGGCTGGCATCGTCCGGCTGGCTACCTCTTTTTGGCACTGATCATCTATATTATCACCGCGGCCACGCGGCCGGCCATCTACCTGTTCGAAGGCTCGACGATCCTGGCTTACGTCCTGCCGATCATTATGGCCAGTGTGATCTTGGAACCTTGGAGCAGCTTTGTGATCACGACGGCGATCAGTGTCTTGCTTTACATAGTTGCCAGGTTATCCGGCATCACGGAGCACCCTACGGCGGAAACTCTGGCCACCATGTACATGCTGGCCGTAGTGGCCTGGCTTTCCGCCAGAAACCTGAACCAGGCCCTGCGGCAGGCCCACGACCGCGCCGAAGAGTTGCGCTTGATCAACCTGGAGTTGGACAAGCGCGTCGCTGAGCGGACCAAGGACCTGGAACAAACGAACCGGCAACTGGCTGAGGCGTTGCGTCGCGAGCGTTCCGAGTCCAGCAAAAACCAGGCTGTCCTGGAAGGGATCGCCGATGGTGTTATCGTCTTCGATGATGGCCGACGGGCTATCGTGGCCAACCCTGCTATGGAGAGTATGATGTCTCTGCCGCTGAAGGATATCCTCGGCAAAAGGATCACCCAACTGATCGAAACAGAGGGAAATTCGGAGGCGGTCAGAGTCATCAGCACCGCTTTCAGCACCAGGTTGGCCAGCCCGGTGCGCTTCAATTTTCAGCACGGCTCGCAAATCATCACCGCCAGCCTGGCTTCCATAGACTTGCCGGGCGAAGAGATGCGCGGCGTCGCCGCTGTCTTCCATGACATAACGAAGGAAGTGGAAGCAGATCGCGCCAAGAGCGAGTTCGTTTCCACGGTTTCTCATGAACTCCGCACGCCTTTGACCTCCATTAAAGGATATACGGACCTGCTTATCTTGGGAGCAATGGGAGTTCTCAACGAGGGGCAGCGCAAGTTTATGCAGATTATCAAGGTCAATGCTGACCGCCTGACTGCTCTGCTCACCGATCTTCTGGACATCTC
>CAYPON010000048.1:0-14965 GCA_964412315.1 uncultured Anaerolineae bacterium
TATGCCGCAAGGGGCGTTGAGATGACTGGCGGTTTAGACTGCATAGTTGCAGCATGATCAATTGTTGGGCGGCTTTGCCCAGAGCAGAAAGGTGGTCTTATACCTAACATGGAGAAACCCTGGAAGCGTGTTGCTTGTCTGCGTATCGCCATCCTGGTCTTGGTAGCCTTGATATTTCAGCCGGCACCGAGCACACCGGCTGGCTCAAATGTAAGCCACGCATTGAGCGCGACGCAACCTACTTTGACAGATGGTCGGGCAAGCGGGCCATCTGCCCTGTTCTCCTACCCCATCGGCTACCCCACCCTCACCGAACTCTATGTTTCCCCCAGCGGCAATGACGCCAGCAGCGGCTTGTTACCCGGCACGCCGCTCAAGACGCTTACTGCCGCGTGGGCCAAGATTCCCGAGGGCACTACGCTGACCACCACCGGCTACCGTATCAACTTGTTGCCGGGCGAGTATCCCTGCGAACCTGCCGAGCCGGACGACTGCCAGAATTACTTGGCCAACCGCACCGGCACATACCAGTATCCCATCATTCTGCGCGCCCACAACGGCGCGGGCACGGTCACCATCCGGGGCGGTTTTGATTTCGACACTGTGGCGTACCTGTACCTGCTTGATTTGACCTTGGCCGGCGGCACGCCCTTGCCCACGAATCTCTCCGGCAACAATCTGTTGCATCTGGCAAACAGCCACCACATCCTTCTGCGCGGACTGACGCTGGCCGGGCCGAATTGCCCCACGGATGCCTGTAACAACTTGCAAGAAGTGCTCAAAGTCAACCAGGCGCAGTATGTCTACGTTGAAAACAGCGTCATCGGCGGCGCGTGGCACAGCGCGGTGGATTACTTTTCGGTGCAATACGGCCATTTTCTCAACAATCGTGTGCACACGACGGGGCAATGGGGCATGTATGTCAAAGGCGGCACGGCTTATCTGCGCGTGGAAGGCAACGAGTTTGATCACTGCCAGTTGGGTTTTCAAGCCGGGCAGTCTTCCAACCTGGCGGTGATGCGCTCGCCCTGGTTGCACTATGAAGCATACGACATCAAGTTTGTCAACAATGTTCTACATGATCTGCCCGGCGTTGGCCTGAGCGCATCGGGCGCGTACAACATCCTGTTCGCCTACAACACACTGTACCGTGTGGGCACGTCTGCTGATCCAAGTTATGCCTTGATGCAAGCCGTGCAGGGCGAACGGGGATGCGGTGCGACGGATGAGCTGCCCAACCCCGTTCCGGTTTGTGTTGCTTTGATTCGTCAGGGTGGCTGGGGGCCGAATCACCTGACCGATAATCAGCCCGCGATTCCTAACCGCAAAATCTATGTCTACAACAACCTCATCTACAACCCTGCGCCCTCTCAAACGCTTTACACCCACTTGAGTATCTTTGGGCCAATCAATCTGCCGGCCGGTTTTCAAAACATCGCGTCGCCCGTGGCAAGCGATAACAACCTGGTAATTGCCGGCAATCTCATCTGGAACGGCCCGGTGGATCATCCCCTGGGCATTGATGAGACCAGCGGCTGTCAACCCTCTAACCCAACGTGCAATGCTGTGCAGTTGGCCACGACCAACACCATCAACCAAATCGAGCCGCAGTTGCTGGACCCGACAAGCGGCAACTATCGCCCGGTGCTTGGCGGCAATGTCTATTCGGCCACCACTTTCGTCATTCCCGATTTCACCTGGAGCGACGCGCCCAGCTCGCCTGCCGTGCCCATGGGCACGCTGGCCAATGCTGTGCCGTATGATCGCGATGGAAACGCGCGCCCGGCCCCTGGCCCGCCCGGCGCGTATGTTGGCGCAGCCACACCTGCGTTTGCTGTCTATCTGCCGCTGATTATGCGATAGCGTACCATGGTATAGCTGCAAACTTGGCCCGCCGCCCGACATTGCGTGCAGCCGAGGCCCGCCCGCGCCTTGTTTTCAAGCGTTCCTCGTCTGTGTTACGTTCTGGTGGGGAAGCGTTCCCCGCTGCCATCGGGCGCGGCTGACGCAAACCGTTAGGCTGCTACCCAAAATACAGTTGGGCTTCGCAGCCAGGCAACCAATTTTTTGCAGGGCATTGCCAGCGGAATCCAGGCCGAGACGGTCGAACACCTCGATCTGACGCCGCCCGCGGCGGAGACATGCCTGTGGCCGGAGTTGCACGATGAGCTTGTGCTCATGGGTGCACCGGTGTATGGTGGAAGCATCCCCGTTGAGGCGGCGCGCAGATTGCGGCGTCTGACGGGCCACGACACCCCAGCGGTGGTCGTGGCCGTTTATGGGAACAGGGCGTATGAGAACGCCCTTTTGCTGCTGAAGGAGTTGGCCGCGGAAAGGGGCTTCCGGCTCGTTGCGGGGGGAGCCTTTATCGGGGAGCACTCCCTCTCCAACGATGACACGCCCATCGCCAAGGGCCGGCCCGACACGGAAGACCTGCAAAAAGCGCTGGCCTTCGGGCGCATGATTCAGTCCAAGCTGACCGGTCTGCGCGCACTTGACCAGATGCCGCCGCTGCACGTGCCAGGCCACCCCCCTTACGAGGAATGGAACAAGAGATGGGGGATAACGCCCGCCACTCAAGAGACGCTGTGCACCAAGTGCGCTGGGTGCGCCAGGGTCTGTCCGACCGCCGCGGTTACCGTCGGAGAGACCGTGACAACTAACCAGGGCGCGTGTCTCATCTGCTGTGCATGTGTCAAGAACTGCCCCACAGGCGCCAGAGTTCTGGATCATCCGCGCATCAGGCAATCTCGCCAATGGCTCAGCGCGCACTGTCGTGAGCGGAAAGAGCCTGAGATATACTTGTAGTGACGCGACAGGTGCATTTGGTTTGGGGGCGATACATGAATCAGTGGAGAGGGGGATATCGCCGAATTGCGGGAGATCGTTGAAGAGATAGAGCAGCGGCTGGAGCGATTCCGGAAAAGCACACAGTAAGGATGAGAGCAGGTTGAAAGACAAAAGGCTCGATTCTTATGCCCTGGGATTGATATTACTTCATTTTCTTGTGCTAATCTGCGGGCTGCCGAAGGTTTACATCACTGCGGATGAATCAGCCTACATCGCAGGAGGCTACACGCTATTAGCGCGTGGGAGGGAAGCTCTTTCGTTCTTGTCACAGCGGGGCTATCCCCCTCTCTTGGCGGGATTGGAGGCGCTATTCCTTTACGCTGCTGAGCCTGATATTCCCGTGACGCAACTGGCTGGCTGGCCTAACAGCTACGATGTTTTCGCGCGATCGTTTGAGCCGTATATAGCTCCATTGGAGCGCAACCTGTTCACGGCGCGACTGCCTACTGTCTGGCTGATGGTGCTGCTAGGAGCAGTTGTATACTGTTGGGCTAAGGCTCTGTGGGGAGCGAAAGCTGGGTTGCTGGCTTTGGTGATGCTGGTCTTCGACCCTTCCCTACTGGCTCATGGGCGTTTAGCCCATACCGACGCTGGGGTGGTGGCTCTGGGGACGGCAGCGCTGTACGTCACCTGGCGCTGGGCCAGGGCTCCCCAGTGGCGCTGGACGCTGCTGGGCGGTGCTCTATTGGGTTTGACCATGCTCGCCAAGGTTTCCGGGCTGTTTTGGGCAGCAGCGGTGGTGGTCAGTATACTTGTAGTTCTGCTCCAGGGCTGGAAAACTGGTCAAAGAGAGCGGTATCTGCTGCGGGGAGGGCTGTTGCTGGGAGTGAGTTTGGGGGTGTTTTGGTCGGGGTATGCCTTCACCTGGGGATACATGCGCGGCTTTTATTTGCCGTTGCCCGCCCCGGCTTACTGGGAAAGCGTGTTGTACCTGCGCAATTACACCACTGAGGTTTGCGCACTGGGAAAACGTTGGTATCAGCACCTGTGGTGGTACTACCCGCTGTGTTTCGTCATCAAGAATCCACTATTGCTATTGCTTGGCCTGCTACTGGGAGGAGCATCGTTGCTTCGGCGGACTTTTTCCCTGCTGCGTGCGCTGGCCTTATGGTTCTTCCCTGTTATCTACACGGTCATAGCGCTTCTGGAGGGGATGAATATCGGTTATCGGCACATGCTGCCGATACATCCTTACCTCTATCTGATTATAGGTGGTGGAGTGGTCCAATGGGTGCGTGAGGGACACCGTTGGCGCAATTGGGCGCTGATCGTGGGATGCATAATATACGCGGCAGGGACGCTGCGTATCTTTCCTTACGAATTATCCTACTTTAATGCGCTGGTCGGCGGAGCGCAGGGAGGCTACCTCTACCTCGCCGACTCTAATGTGGATTGGGGGCAAACTCCCCCTGAGGTTATCAAGGCCTTTGTGCAGGCGCATCCCGGTACACAAACAGCCCCCCCTGCTGCCTCATTCCGGCCTTCGCCTGGATCATATTTGGTCAGTGCTTCCTATTTACAGGGAGTGGGTATAGCTGATCCATTCGCTTATGAATGGTTCAGGCATTGGCAACCGAAAACTTCTGTCAACTACGCTTTGCTGGCGTACGATGTTCCTCCTCTTGAGTTGACTTGGGTCGCTCAATGCGGGTCTCCTGGGCTCCCTTTGGATACTACCACTATCCTCAGCCGAACGGGAGGGGGTGAGCTGCGTCTAATAGGTTTCGATTGTAGGCAGGCTTGGATTTATCCCGCAGGTGGACGGGAGGCGGGGATCTACCTTTTTCATTACGATCTGTTCTGGCCGCCGCGATTACAAGTTCCCTCTTTTCTTTTCGGACCGCCTATGCCCAAAGACGCATTCATGGCTCGACGTCTGGCAGGAACGCGGTTATCTTTTGAAAAGTCACACGCTGACAATCTACCAGCGTTTGTGTTGTACGAAATGGATTCGCCTCCCAGTACCCCTCCCCACCCCCAGGCCGGGAACATTGCACGCGCTGAAATGCCTCCCTCTGTAGTCCGAGATTCCCGCCCATTGAAAGATTCTGTCAGTCTGGCAAACACCCTCTTCTTTTTGGGTATCAGCATCTACCCAGACGATGATCACTGGGAAACTGAGACCTGGTGGCAGGCCAAGGATGGCCCAATCAATCGTGAGTTTTCCATTATGGCTCACTTGGTCACAGCGGATGGAAACGCCGTCTCCGTAGCGGATGGGCTAGGAGTATCGCCATTAGTGCTCCGCTTCGGCGACATAATAGTGCAGCGACATCGCTTCCCTAAGCCACACGAGGGAACAGACTATTGGTTACGGACAGGAGCATATTGGCTGGACACCATGGAACGGTGGCGCATAGATGGGGCAGCAGACGCGGATACGCTTCTGATTGCGCTGGGACATTGAATCAGCGTCAACTCGGCTACATGCCGAGAAAGCAGGTGATTCGTGCGCATGAGTGAAAGAATACGCTAGAGATATATGATGGATTTAGACAAAGCTATTGCATTTGTTCGTCAGATAGGTAACAGACTCGACCAGCTACGATTGCGGCGCGCATTGGGCGAGCCTTTCACCCCAACCGAGGCAGAAGAAGTTCTGTCCATTTACCAGTTCCCGGACGGAAGTTGGGATTATGATCCCCCAGGGGAGAACCTCTTGCGAATCGGCTCACTAGGGGGAACCATACACTGCCTCCGCTGGCTGCGTGAGTTCAAGCTATACAACAGCCCGCAAATGGGCCGCACCTTGGATTTCCTGGCCTCCATCCAGGATCCGGATGGCTCATTTTACGAGATCGAGACCAAATTGATCCACTCGCCTCAAAGGTGGCTTCAGCAAGATGCGCTGATAGACCGTTTCTATTTCACGGCGGCCGTCCCGATGCGCCTCTTTTCGCTTGGTTATAGGGTGCACCCGCTTGTTCAATCGGCGCTAGAATGGCTTAAACGCTATTGGGCGGATTGGAGGTTGGTCACCAGCACGTGGTATAATCTGTGGGCCTTGTTGTGCATCTATCCTGCAGGTGTTGGGCTGAGCGAAACAGAATATCAGCGCTGCCATGCGCAGGCGCTGGACTGGCTTCCTCACCTTGCTGCTCAACCGCTCGCATGGCTGTTAGATTCTTTGTATGGGGCAGGTTACTCAAAAAGCGAACCACTGGTGGCGGAGGGTCTCGCACCTTATCAGTTCTGCAACAGGAAAGTGGCGCCTGGCCAGACCCTTACACCCCAGCGGAAACGACTGTTACCATCTTGAGACTGCTGCGCGATTACGATATATGTTTCGTGGGTAATGTCCATCCAACTCATTAGGCCATCTCGGCATTATCCCTGAGAAGGAGATTCTGATGCATCGGGATGTATTGGCAAGGTACAAACGAGCGGAACTGCCACTTCCCGACAAGATGTGGCTCTGGCCGCTCTATGGCGCGGGCTTTGAGAACCTGGGACGCGACGGCAAGCCGATCCTGGTGCCGATGCCCAGTTGCGGCCCCGATGAGCTGCTGGTGCGCCATGACGCTGTCGGGCTTTGCTTCTCCGATGTCAAGGTCATCCAGGCGGGCGACACCCACCCCCGCTTGCAGGGGCGGGATATGCGTGCCAACCCCGTGGTGCTCGGACACGAGGTGGCCCTGACCATCGTTGGCGTCGGCGCAAACCTCAAAGGCCAGTTTCATGTCGGCCAGCGCTTCATCATCCAGGCCGATATCTACGTCGGCGGCAAGACTTTCGCTTATGGCTACGTGTTGCCAGGCGGGTTGGCCCAGTACAATATCATCGGCAAGGAGGTCCTACACGGCGACGATGGCTGTTATCTGCTCCCGATCCACGGCGACCTGCCCTACGCCTCCGTCGCCCTGACCGAACCCTGGTCTTGCGTGGAGGCGGCCTACCACATAGACTATCGCACCTCCTGGCAGAATGGCGGCGTGGTTTGGCTCATCGGCACGCCGGAAGGCGCGGGCCGCGACTATACGTTTGGCCACCCCTGGAAAGAGGGGGAGAAGCCACGCCTCATCCTCCTCACCAACATACCCGCCGGGCTGCAGAACGCTGTGCAGGCCCGGGCTGCAACTTGGGGAATTCCACTGATCGCAACCAGTGATCTGAGCGGCGCCATTCTTGAAAAAGCGATGAGCCACACCGAAGGCAAAGGGTTTGATGATATCGTTATACTCGGCGCAAACGCTGACATCATAGAGGCAGCGGCACGGCTCTTGGCCAATGGTGGCGTGCTCAACATCGTCGCTCAGAACCCGTTGCCACGCCCTGTGCAGGTAGATGTTGGCCGCCTCCATTACGATCACATCGCGCTCGTGGGGACGATGGAAGCGGATATTTCCAAAGCATACTGGCCGATCCGCACCGAGGTGAAACCGGGTGGCAAAGCCTGGTTCCTCGGCTCCGCCGGGCCGATGGGCCAGATGCTCGTGCAGTATGCCATCGAATCCCCTGGCCGCCCGCGGGTGGTCATCGGCCACGACCTCGTCTCGCGGCGCATGGGCGATTTTGAAGCCAAATTCGCGCCCCTCGCTAAATCACGTGGCGTGGAATTGTACTGTCTGAGCGAGGAGGCGTTGGGTACGGAGGGCTTTCGCGCCAAGCTGTGGGAGATCGCCCCTGAAGGCTATGATGACATCGTCATCACCGCGCCCACCCCGAAAGCGGTGGAGAGTGCGATGCCTTTCATTGCCCGCGATGCCGTGGTCAATATCTTTGCTGGCCTGTCGCGCGGCACGTTCGCCACGCTGGATTTGACGCCGGTATATCAGCGCAGCCTGCGCTTTACCGGCAGCAGCGGCTCCGGCATTGACGATATGCGGCGGACGTTGACCCGGGCGGAAACTGGTGCGCTCTTCCCATCGCAGGTGGTCGCGGCGGTGGCAAGCCTGGGTAGCGCCTACGAGGGGTTGAAAGCTGTGGCCGAGAGTCGCTTCCCGGGCAAGATCGTGGTCTATCTGCACATCAACGAGTTGCCCTTGACGACGCTCAAGGAGTTGGCCACGCGCCTGCCCAAGGTCCATGCGCTGCTAGAACGAGGGAGCATCTGGACGAAAGAGGCCGAAGATGAGTTGTTGCGGGAATTGCTACCCCGCACATAAGAAGGAGTAGCTTGCAGTGAAACCGTTACAGGATAGAATCGCCATTGTAACCGGCGGCGGGCAGGGATTGGGCGAGGCGCTGGCCTACCGGCTAGCGGACGAGGGCTGCCATGTCACCGTCGCCGACATCAACGTGGAGAACGTCCGCAAGGTCGCCGCCGCCATCGAGGCAAAAGGGTGTCGTGCCCTGGCCTTGCGCACCGACGTCACCAAAGAGACCGAGGTCGAGAATATGGTGGCGCAGACTGTGGCCACCTTCGGACGGCTGGATATCCTCGTCGCCAATGCCGGCATCCTCAAAGCCTTCGACATCGCCGAGTTTCCCGCCGACGCCTGGCGGCAGGTGATCGAAGTTAATCTTATAGGCTATTTCCTCTGCGCCAAGGCTGCCGCCAAGGTCATGAAGGAGCAAAAGAGCGGCGTCATCATCCAGGTCAACTCCAAGTCGGGGAAGAGGGGGAGCTTCAGGAACTCGGCCTACGCCGCCTCCAAGTTCGGCGGCATCGGCCTGACGCAAAGCATCGCCCTCGACCTGGCCCCCTATGGCGTGCGCGTCAACGCCGTCTGCCCAGGTAACCTGCTGGATTCCCCCCTCTGGGTGGATAGCCTGTACGAGCAATACTCGCGTCGCCTGGGCATCAGCAAAGAGGAAGTGCGGAAAAAGTACATGGAACAGGTCCCCCTGGGCCGCGGCTGCACTTATGAGGATGTCGCCAACGTCGTCGTCTTCCTGGCCTCGGATCAGGCCAGCTACATGACCGGCCAGGCCATCAACGTCACCGGCGGCCAGGAGATGAGATGATCAGCTAACTTACCCTTCTGAGATAGGAGGCACATTTCGATGTCCGCGACTGCGAATTTCATCGCCTTGGACCTGGGCGCGGAGAGTGGCCGCGCCGTAGTGGGGCAGTTCAACGGCGACAAACTGGTGCTTTCTGAGTTACACCGCTTCCCCAATGGCCCGGTCAAGATTTTGGGCCACCTGCATTGGGATGTGCTACGTCTCTTCTCCGAGATGAAAACCGCGCTGGGACTTTATGTCAAGCAATACGGCGCGGAACTGGCAGGCATCGGCGTGGACACGTGGGGGGTGGACTTTGCCCTGCTCGACGCCCAGGGCGTTTTGCTGGGCAATCCCTATCACTACCGCGACTCGCGCACCGAGGGGATGTACGAAGAAGCCTTCCGCCGTGTCCCGCGCGAAGAGATCTTTCAACGAACCGGCATCCAGTTCATGGAGATCAACACGCTCTATCAGGTGCTCTCCATGTCGCTCAGCAAATCCCCGGCCCTCCAGGCAGCCGATACTTTGCTTATGATGCCCGACCTTTTCAACTACTGGCTCACAGGGCGCAAAGTCTGCGAATTCACGGAAGCGACCACCTCCCAGTTCTATGATCCGCGAGCCAGTACCTGGGCCAAGCCCCTTCTCCGGAAGCTGGGCATCCCTGTCCATATTCTCACCGACATCGTGCCGCCGGGGACGGTCTTGGGGCCTCTTCACCCCGCCGTTGCCGAAGAAGCTGGCCTGGGCAGTGTGCCGGTCATCGCCCCGGCTTGCCACGATACCGGCTCCGCCGTCGCCGCTGTGCCAGCGCAGGGCGCGAACTACGCTTACATCAGTTCCGGCACCTGGTCGCTCCTGGGCGCGGAGGTGAAGGAGCCGATCATCACGTCGCAGAGCCTGGCCTATAACTTTACGAACGAAGGCGGGGTATGCGGCACCTTCCGCTTTTTGAAAAACATCATGGGCCTCTGGCTTGTTCAAGAATGCCGCCGCACCTGGGCGCAGGCCGGACGGGATTACTCTTACGATGAACTGACTGCTATGGCGATGCAGGCCAGGCCCTTCATGGCTGTGGTGGATCCAGACGATAACAGCTTTCTCCGCCCAGGCGATATGCCGTCGCGTATGCGGGAGTTTTGCCAGCGCACCGGCCAGCCTACCCCCGCCAATGAAGGGGAAACCGTGCGCTGCGCATTGGAAAGCCTCGCGCTCAAATATCGGGCGACCATCGCCAACCTCGAAGACATCACGGGCCGGCGCGTCGAATCCATCAACATCGTTGGCGGCGGAGCACGGAACAAGCTCCTGAACCAGTTGACGGCCAACGCCACAGGGCTGCCGGTGATCGCTGGCCCCTTCGAGGCCACCGCCATCGGCAATATCCTGATGCAGGCTCTGGCTCGTGGCTACATTGCCTCGCTGGAAGAAGGGCGCGAGATCATCCGTCGCTCCTTCGATGTGAGCACCTACGAAGCCCGAAAGACGGGCGATTGGGATAAGCCCTATGCGCGTTTCTTGCGCATCGCGGCAGAAGGGAAGAAAATCTAGCTGTCAGCTTTCAGCCGTCAGCGGTCAGCCCGGTCGCAGCAGGCGCAGCCCGCCTAACCCAAGACATCACTGGGAGCAGGACCAAGCGACAGCCCTCAAAGGCTGATCGCTGAAAGCTGATTGCTGATAGCCACATACGAACTGAGGGTTGGAAATGGATACAGAAAAACTAAACGAGTGGAAAAAGCTTTACGAACAGCAGGGCCTCTCCGAAGCCGATCTCATGACCTACTTGCGGCAGATGTGGGAAATCCGCTATTTCGAGACGACTGTCTATGACCTGCTGGGCCGCAACATCATCAAAGGCGCATCGCATCTGTACGCTGGAGAAGAGGCGGTAGCCGTCGGCGCTATCGGTGCACTGCGCGAGGATGACCTTATAACCAGCACCCACCGCGGCCACGGCCATTGCCATGCCCGCGGAGACAGCCTGGCCAAGACGCCGCAGGAGAAGCAGGAACATCTGAACAAGATGATGGCCGAACTATGCGGTCGCGCTACGGGCTACTGTAAGGGGCGCGGCGGCTCCATGCACATCGCCGACGTACAGCGTGGCAACCTGGGTGCCACCGGCATCGTGGGCGGCAACATCCCTGTGGCGACAGGCGCAGCTTTGGCCCTCAAAATGCGTAAGGAAAATCGGGCCGTGCTCTGTTTCTTCGGCGATGGCGCCTCTAACACCGGGAACTTCCATGAGGCCCTCAACCTGGCTTCTACCTGGTGTCTCCCTGTGGTGTATATTGTGGAGAACAACCTCTACGGCATGTCGGTGCCCTTCCGTTGTGCCTCCGCCAAGCTGGATGTCGCCGACCGCGCCTCTGCCTATGGTATCCCCGGCCAGATCGTGGATGGCATGAATATCCTCGCCGTCAGGGCCGCCGTCATCGAAGCGGTGGAGCGCGCCCGGCAAGGGGACGGCCCATCTCTGCTTGAGTGCAAGACCTACCGCTACTACGGGCACTCCCGCTCCGACCCGCGCGTGTACCGCACCAAAGAGGAGGAAGCGGAATGGAAGGCACGGGACGCCATCCTTGCCCTTCAGGATTTCATGGTCAGCATGGGCATCGCTACCCCAGAGGAGGTGAAAGCTGTAGAAGCCGCTGCGGAGAAGGCGATCAATACCGCTGTCGAGTTCGCCCTGTCTTCCCCCAACCCTCCTGTCGAGGAAGTGGAGAGGGATGTGTACGTTTTATCCACCCCGACCCCCGAGGAGATCGAAAGGGAGCGCCAACTGCGCGAGCGCGTCCGCACTTCTCAGAACATGCGCATCATTGACTATCGTCAGGCCGTTCAGGAGGCACTGCGGGAGGAGATGAAACGCGACGAGCGCGTCTTTATCATGGGCGAAGATGTGGGGCTGTACGGCGGTGCCTACGGCGCGACTAAGGGCCTCTTTGAGGAGTTCGGGGCGGAGCGCGTCCGCGATACCCCGATCTCCGAGGCTGTGATCGGCGGTGGCGCCGTCGGTGCAGCGATGGCGGGCATGAGGCCGGTCGCGGAGATCATGTATGTGGACTTTACGCCGTTGGCGATGGACCAGATCGCCAACCAGGGCGCGAAAAACCGCTACATGTTCGGCGGCAAAACGACCGTGCCGATGGTCATCCGCACGGAAGGGGGAGCAGGGCGCTGTATCGCCGCCCACCATTCGCAAAGCCTGGAGGCGCTCTGGCTCCATTTCCCCGGCATCTACGTGGTCATGCCCTCCACCCCTTATGATGCCAAAGGATTGCTCAAGGCTTCCATCCGCGACGACAACCCGATCATGTTCATCGAGCACAAGGTGGTCTACGGCGTCAAAGGCCCGGTGCCGGAGGAGGACTATACGATCCCCCTGGGCATAGCCGACGTCAAACGAGAGGGGACGGATGTCACCGTCGTCGCCTATTCGCGCCTGTTGCACCGCGCCCTGGAAGCCGCGGAAAAGTTAGCGAAAGAGGGCATCAGCGTGGAGGTCATTGACCCGCGCACGCTCAAACCGTTGGATCTCGATACTATCGTCCGCTCGCTGCGCAAGACGGGCCACATCGTGGGCGTCACAGAAGCCTACAAGACAGGCAGCTTTATCAGCGAGCTTTTCACGCTCATCAATGAGGTAGCTTTCGATTGGCTGGATGCGCCGATGGTGCGCGTCACTGCTCTGGACGTGCCGGTGCCGATGAGCGAGCCTTTGGAAGAAACAGCTATCCCCAGCGTGGATAGAATCATCGCCGGGATTCGCCAGGCACTGAAATAACGGTTGAAGGCTGAAAGTTGAAAGTTGAAGGTTGCAGCGCCGTGATCCAAAGTCGAGATACCGGAAGCAACTTTCCAACCTGCACCCTGCAATTTGCAATTCCTAGGAGGCAGCATGGTCGTTGAAGTGATAATGCCCAAACTGGGCGAGACGATGGAAGAGGGCAAGATCATCGAGTGGTACAAAAAAGAGGGCGATGTGATCAAAAAAGGCGAGCCGCTCTTCCAACTGGAGTCGGATAAGGTAGCGCTGGACGCGGAAGCACCAGGAAACGGCGTCTTGCGCCGCATCCTGCAGGATGTCGGCTCGCAGGTTCCGGTGCTGACCGTCGTCGCGCTGATCGCTGGCGCCGATGAGGATATTTCCAAATATGTATCGCCCGCGGCTCCTGCGGGTATCGCGCAAGTCCAACCCGAAAAAGTGGCCGTAGAAGCCCCAACTGTCGCGGCGGCGGCTCCTGGGGAGCAAGCTCGCATCTTCGCCTCGCCTCGTGCCCGCAACCGTGCGCGGGAGGAAGGCGTGGCTCTCTCCCTTGTCGCCAGAACCGTCTCTGGCAGGCGGATCGTGGAAAAAGATGTCCTGGCCTGGCTGGAGGCGCAGCCCAAAGCCACGCCGTTGGCCCGCAAGATGGCGGCGGAGGCCGGCTTGGACCTGGCAACGGTACAGGGAACTGGCGTCGGCGGACGAATCACCCATGAGGATGTGGAGCGCGCCTTGCAGGCAAGGAAACGTCCTGAAGTCGTTCCTGCTCCTGCCCCCGCGCCTGCGGTTGTCCCTGTTCCGCCCGCCCCGGCAGTGGTTCCCTTGACCGGCCTGCGGGGAATCATCGCCCGCCGCATGGCGGAAAGTCACCGCACCACCGCGCCGGTGACGCTCACCCTGGAAGCCGATGCCACGGCCCTGGTTGACTTGCGCGAGCAACTCAAAACGGCCTTGGCTGAGGAATTGGGCTTTAATATCGGCTACAACGATCTGATGATCAAAATCGTGGCTCGCGCGCTCAAGGATATCCCGTACATGAATGTGCGCCTGGTGGAGGAAAGTGGCCAGGCCGAGATAAGGCCACTGACCGAGGTACATGTCGGCCTCGCTGTGGATACGCCGCGCGGACTGCTCGTTCCTGTCATCCGCGATGCGGACGTGCGCACGCTCAAAGAGGTGGCGAAGGATTTGCGCGAACTGGTCAACCGGGCACGCGAGGGCAAATCTCTGCCCGATGATCTCACCGGCGGCCATTTCACCATCACTAACTTGGGGATGTTCGAGATTGACGCCTTCACGCCGCTCATCAACCTCCCCGAATGCGCCGTCCTGGGCGTGGGTCGCATCGCGGAGCGGCCAGCGGCCGTGAACGGCCAGATTTGCGTCCGCTCCCGAGTCTGGCTCAGCCTGACCTTTGACCATCGGCTGGTGGATGGCGCGCCCGCCGCTCGTTTCTTGCAACGGATCAAACAATACGTCGAGCAACCGTACCTGCTGCTGGCCTGAAATCAACTCTAAAGGAGGCACCATGGCCAAACTCTATGGGAAAACTTTCACCCGCCAGGAACTGGCCCATTTGACGCCGGACATCACCCATCTGGGCGGCGTGCGGCTCTGTGAATTGGCCGACGGAAATGAGCGAGGTGTGCGCGTGGCGCAGTTTCGCACCGGCAGCGGCTTCGCTTTCGATGTCCTCCTGGATCGCGGCATGGACATCGGCCATGCGGAACATAACGGGCGTCCCATCAGTTGGCAATCCGCCGTCGGCTTCTCGCATCCCGCCTATTTCCAGGCGGAGGGCTTGGCAGGTTTCCTGCGCACTTTCCATGGCGGCTTGATGGTGGGCTGCGGGCTGGATAACGTCGGCTTGCCCAATGTGGACGCTGGTGAGACGCTGCCGCTGCATGGCCGCCTCTCCAATATACCTGCCAGCCATGTCAGCTACGGGGGCGAGTGGGTCGGCGACGAATATAGGATATGGGTGGAAGGGCAGGTGCGCCAGACCATCGTTTTCGGCGCCAACCTCCTGCTGACGCGGCGCATCTCGACCTATCTCGGCAGCGATAAACTGCTGATCGAGGACACCTTGGAGAACCAGGGGTTTGCGCGAACGCCTTACCAGATCCTCTACCACTGCAACTTCGGTTTCCCGCTGCTCAGCCCTGATAGCGAACTGATCATTGATTCGGAAGTGCGGCCCCGCGACGAGGAAGCGAAAAAGGGCCTGGATCGCTACAACCGCTTTGACGCGCCCCAGCCTGGCTATGCGGAGCAGGTCTTCTACCACCTCCCCAAAGCCGACCACGAAGGCTACGCCAATGCCCTGCTCATCAACCGCGCGCTCCAATTCGGCGTTCATCTCCGCTTCCGCCTGGCTGAACTGCCGCACATGATCGAGTGGAAGATGATGCAACAGGGGATGTACGTGCTCGGCCTGGAGCCGGCCAACTGCTGGGT
>CAYPON010000049.1:0-14873 GCA_964412315.1 uncultured Anaerolineae bacterium
GCTTTAGCCCACCAGCCCGCTCTCAGCCAGGTCAGGGCGATCTCCGAAAGTGACGCTCGGCCAGCCCAGGCCGTGGAGGAACAACCCGCTGCCCAGCCCACCCCGCCAGCGGCGGAGAGCCTGGGTCAGGAAGCGTCCCCTCCACCTGCTTTTCCTCCTCTGCCTGAGTTGGAGGAGCACTATCGCGAACTGGAAGCGATGGCCGATGTCAGTATGCGCGGCTATATCGTGCGCTCCGATAAGCCCATCGTTGGCCCCCTCATCGCCTGGGTGAGGCGCAACATGACCTCGCATCTGCGGGAGCCATACCTGGACCCGATCATAGACCGGCAGGTGCGGGTCAATCAGCGTCTGGTTTGGGAACTGAAATGGCTCTCCGCCCGCTTGCGCGAGCTAGTGGCCTTTTGGGAACATCGCCTGGCCGAGATAGAACAGAGGTGGAAAAGCCGTCTGGCCGAAGTGAACCAACAATGGGAAAATCGCTTGGCCGAGGTGAACCAGCAGTCGAATAACCGCTTGGCCGAAGTGAACCAGCGATGGGAAGGCCATTTGGCGGAAGCAAAACAGCGGTGGGAAGGGCGTCTGTCCGAGATAGAGCAGCAGTGGGAGCGTCGTCTGGCCGAAGCGAAACAAGGTTATGAGCTACACTTAGCTGAAGTGACGCAGCGATGGGGGGAAGGCCGGGCCAGCCTGAAGGGAGAGCTAGAAGCGCTTCAGTCGCGCCTGGAGCCGCTGGCAACGGGGATTCAGGCGGCGATAGAGCGGGAAAAGGCGAAGGCAATCGAGGATAAAGCGAGAGCAGCCGGTGCGGCTCGCCTGTTGGAACGCTTCGACAAGCTGAACGCCTTGCAGGAGGAACTGAAAACGCACCAGGAGATCCTGGCAGAGCAGTTATGGAACCTTCAACGCCTGATCGAGGAAAACCCCAAGGCCGTGCGGCGCAACGTGCAGGCTGTGCGCACCGCTTTAAGCGCATTATCAGAGGAAGCGGCAGCCAGGATAGAGAAGCTCGCCGCTGCCCTTCGGCCAGGAGGCGAGATAGGCGACCGTTTCAGCTATTTCCTCCACGCGGATGCCGTGGGAGGAGCGCGTTCCACCTTGCATCAACTCTATGCGCCGCTGGTGGAACGTTTCCGCGAGGCGCCGGAGGTGCTCGATCTCGGTTGCGGAACAGGGGTCTTTCTGGAGCTTCTCCGTGAGGCGGGCATTCGTGGCTATGGAGTGGATCTGGACGAGGACTCGATTATCCTTTGCCGCAAAAAGGGCCTCGACGTGCGCCAGGAAGATGCCATGGCCCACCTGGAGTCACTGCCGGATAAATCGGTGGGAGGCATCTTTGCTGCGCATCTGGTCGAGCATCTGCCCGCCTCGCTTCTCTGGGAGTTCGTGCAACTTTGCCATCGCAAGATGCTGTATGGCGCGCCGCTGGTGCTCATCACTCCCAATGGCGCCAGCCTGAGCATTTTCTACTATACCTTCTATAAAGACCTGACCCATAACAAACCCTTGCATCCGGAGGCGCTCGCCTTCCTTTTAACGACTGCTGGCTTCCGCCGCGTAGAGATGGCCACCCTATCGCCAATGCCCGATTTCCTGAAATTGAGCGCTTTAGATGTGGAGTTAGCCCCTGATGAAACGCAGCGGCAATGGGTGCTGGCCTTGAATCAGAACCTAAAGAGGCTGAACGAAATACTGTGCGGTGATCTGGATTGTGTGGCGAGCGCCGTCAAGTAATCGAGTAAATATCTCATTCAAAGAGACGCTCTCTGCTTTGCCGCTCAGTTGGCTGGTCTCGCTGTTCCATGAAATCGTCGGAGAACTGGGCTAAGCTATCGAATAGGGGTTGCCAAGAGTTTTGGCAGGGGATAACGATAACGGCATTCCCCATTTTCTTGATGAAGACCTTGTTGCCACTAAACCTGAATTCCTTGGGCAATCTGACCGCTTGACTCCGTCCATTTCGAAATAATCGTGCCGTTTTCATCAGCAAACACTCCTTGAGTATATACTGTATAGTATATACCCTATTGAGATAGAGTGCAAAATCAGGGCATTGCAAGTTCAGGCCTGCCGGTTAGTTCAATTCCACTATGGTTTCCATTTATCGTCAAGTCAAATCGAAAGATGCTCAAAGTGGAACACCGTCCTGAGAACTACTGAACCAAATGCGGGATGTGTCCGGAAGTCGCAACTATGAGCCTCCACGTTTAGGCACGGCGATAGCCATCACCGTGCCCATGATATTCAGCAGTGGCGTCTCGCGCAACCTAGGCTCGACGTGGTGAAAGAACCAGAGGGCGAAGGAGCGTGGAAAGAGGGGGATGGATAGCCGCCTGGAAAAGCCCAGGCAGGCGTTGGCCTGGAAAAGCCCCTGGCCGTGTAGCCTGCGTATCTCCAGGCCAGCTTGACGGAAGAGACCCCGAAATGTGGACACGCTATAAACCCACATGTAGCGGGGCGTCTGCGCCTGGCGGACGGGCCGCAGGCGGCGATAGAGCGTCTCGGGCAGCCTGCCCAAAGCATTGATCCGATACTTATTGGTCATGCTAACGATGACCTGGCCATCGGGACGGACGATGCGCGCCAACTCCCGCATAAGCTCCTCGGGGTGAGGCACGTGCATGATCGTCTCCATGCAGGCCACCAGATCGAAAGAGCGATCCGGATAGGGGAGGTTTTCCGCGTCGCCCTGAAGATAATGCACTTGCACCCCGGCGGTTACCGCATCCCGCTGAGCCTGGCACAGCATTTCCTGCGAAATATCTAAAGCGTAGACCTCTGCGCCCCTCAAGGCGCAGGAAATAGCGAAGCGTCCCTTCCCCGTGCCAACGTCCGCCACGCGCTTTCCTCGCCAATCGAACTGCGCCATCACCCAGCGCAACTGCTCCAGATAGTGCTCGTAAAGGGGTTCTTTCGTGCTTTCCGGGTACCACCAGGAAATCACCGTGCCTTGCTTCTGAAAATAAGACTTGGTGTCGTCTCCCATGTTGCCTTTCTCAACCCAGAGGGGGCTGAGCAGCTATCTCAGCCCCCTCTGGGTTATTCTAAAGCCCGTCAGACTTCCGAAGTCTATGGAGTTTATCGGCAAATCATCGGTAACTGAATTTTCCTGATGCGCTGGCCTCCCAAGCGTTTATCGCCGAAATTCACCACAACGACATCGTCGCCCACGATCTGTACCTGCACCAGGTTCGCTGTAGTGGAGAAATATCCTGGCGGGTCAGTCTCCTGCACGATATACGTATTCGGCGTCAGCTCCGGAAAGGAATAAACTCCATCGAACCCTGTGGTTGTCGTCTGCAACTCCTGGCTTGATGCATCGCGCAAGGTGATCTGGACGTTGCCGATGGGTGGTTCACCCAGGTCTATTTCGCCATCTTCGTCGTTGTCCGTCCAGACGACCCCTCGAACTTGACCCGTGGGAATCGGCGTGGAAGTCCACGTCGGAATGCGCGTGAGGGTGGCCGTAGCAGTGAGCGTCGGCGTCCAGGTTGGGATGCGCGTGGCCGTCGGCGTGTTTGTCGGCGGCGTGCCGGTCAATGTCGGCGTCGGGGTCGGTGGTGTGCCGGTCCAAGTCGGTGTCGGCGTCCACGTCCCTGTAGAAGACGGGCTAGGAGTCGGCGTGAACGTTGGCGAAGGCGTAGGCGTCCGCGTCGCCGTGGGAGTCGCCGATGGACTTGGCGTCGGCGTCCTGGTGGGCGGTATCCATGGAGTTTCCGTCGGCGTCGGCGTCGGCTCCGGCGTGATCGCCCATGGAGGAATGTAGCAGATTTCCAGTTCGGGCACGCTCCACGGCGATTCCTCGGCTGCTGCCCCTTCGTAGGAATAGACCGTGCGCGAGCCGTTCCCTAAATCTCTAGGATCGGCGATCAAGAGCAAGGCAAGCGCGTTATGCTGAACCCATCCCGGACGATTGATGATTTCTTGAATCACAGGGCTGATGTCGGGCGAAGTGGGACGTGTCCCCTCTCTCCAGTACAGGCAGGTGATGACCCAGTTGACGAAAGCCGAGGTGCGAGGCCGGAACGGCACCAGTTCGCTTGAAGCCAGGAATGGCTGAGCATAATCCGTCGCTTCTCCATAGATAGTCATCGTGATGGCAGCCGTGCTGGAAACGTATGGCGAGAAGCGGATAAAAGCCGCCGTGATCTTACTGCCCTGTGGCACCCCCGGCGCCCGGAAGCGTAGGCCGATATCGTTGCGCCCGTCGCCCATGCGCAGAAATTGCGTCTCGTAATGGTTGCCTTCGTCATCCGATACCCAGGTATCGTCAATGCCGTAGGAGATCAGCGTGACCACGCATCCCTCCTCCGAGGCGTATGCCGAGAAGATCACTTCGCCTCGTGCGGGTGGAGCTTTAGCGCGGAGGACGTATAGCCCGCGTTTGCTCCCCAACGTGAGCCAGGCCGGGGCACGCCCCGTATCATCGGTGTAGTCACGGTAGAAGGTCACCTTCTGGCCCACCGCTCCCTCAGGCCAGGCGATAATGTCCCATTGCACATGCACGTTGGCGATGCCGTTATTGCACCATGAATTATCATGTACCCAGGCCACGAAAGGCTGAGGCAAGGTGGTGTTGATGATGCCGCGCTGCGTGGCTGGCGTGGAAGGATACCGCCCGATGATCCAGGAACTTGTTGGCACTTTGGTGACGCCCGTGCTGCGGCAGACGATCTGGTCCAACTCGGATCTAAAGTGTACGCCGATGGGATAATAGGTGGCGCAGGACGGGTTGGTAATGACAGCGGTGGCACCCACTTTGCCCCGAATGGTCAGGGTCGTCGTAATCGTCGTGGTCATGACATAGTCGCCATCGGGAGGGTACACCAGAAGGAACGTCCACCCTGTCTCTTTATCCCCGCTAATCCAAAAGTCGCGATCCAGCAACCCGCAGCAATTCTGGTCAATGTCCACGACCCAATGTGCTCCATAGGTGAGCCAGTTGCCCGAACCTGGCGGAACCTCGCGGGTCAGCACATCGGATACCGTCAGACGCAGGGGGCAGGTCAGGGAAGGAGTCATGAACTGCACAGAGCCGGAGCCGATCTCCATATCGGCGGGCAGGTTCATGTTAAAGTCGAAGCGGAAGGGGAAGGTGATCGTGACCACCTCGGTATCGGCATGGCCGACGTACTCCCATATCTGGATCGTCTCGTCCGAGTTGGCCTGGACAGTGGTATCCTGTTCCGTGATGGTAAAGTCGGGCCGGTATGGCAGCGCTGGCACGGTTACAGTGAGCACCTGCCCGCATTCGTCGGTTGCCGTGATAATGGCCGTTCCTTCCTCCAGGCTGCTCAGCTCGGTCCAAGCTTCGCCGTTGAAAGTCGTGCTTTGCTCAGGATCAATCGTGCCCAGGCTGGTGGCCCAATACACCATATGACCATTGGGTATGCGGTAGCCATCGCACACGTACCTGGCATAGATGAGGGATGTCGAAGTGCCAATGTTAGAGATGGCGGGGGGCACGGCGATCAAAGTCATGGTCATCCAGGGGGAATAGGTGACATTGGCTGCGCTGTTGATATGGACGCCGGAGACGGGTGTGTTGGTCCCCCACCAGTTGCAGGTTGCCGATAGCCACCCCGTATTCGTCACCGGCTGGGTGTTGTTCAGTTGATAGCCCCCATTGCCGCAGATAGAATTGCCGTGCAGTACGTTATTATCCGCATAAATGGTGACGGGGATAACCCAACGAACCTGCTCATTGGTGGAGGCGCTGACCTCAACGCCGTCGTCTGCGTTCTCTTCGATCAAATTCCCCTGCACCCAAACGTCATCGGCGCCGCGGCTGACCAGTCCTTTGTAGCAAATCTTGATCGTGTTGGTGAGCACCCACATGTCGTGCGAGTAGCCGCAACCGCCATCCCCGGACCAGGAGTACAGATAGATGCCGTAGCCATTCTCGGCAAAGTTGCTTTCGGTAACACGGTAGGGGATATCCTCGATCAGGTTGTTGTGGATGGTGGCGGAGACCACGCCGGAGAGGTAGATGCCGAAACTTTGGTCACGGATTTCGTTGCCCTGAATGAGAATGTCGGAGGTTGGATCGGCGCAATCCGATTCCCAGATGAGGATGCCCACCATTTCCCCTTGCAGGTCAATCTGGTGGTTGCCATCGAGGATGGCGTTATTGATGATGTTCAAGTTGTAGGCGTGCGTATAGGTGTAGGTATCGGTGTAATGGACGCCGACGGCGATGCTGTATTCATTGTCGCGGAAGAGGTTGTTGATGAGCGTCGTCGTGATGGCATCGCGCTCTATCATGATGCCGAAAAGGCAATGCTGAATTTTGCAGTTATCAATGAACGTGCCCTCGGTGTAACGAGGCATATAGATACCGGCATCCGCTTTCTGGACGGTGAGGCCGCGGATGGTGACGTTCACCGGGTGGCCGAGATCTACCTCATCGGGGTTGATAGCGATAGCATAGGTGTTCACACCACTGTTCCATACCGTGGGGTAATCGCTTAGCCCTCCGCCGCGCACGATGACCAGATCCCTGCCCCCTTCGCCTTCCAGAGTGATCCCCGATTTCTCGATGACCACCTGTTCCCAATAAATCCCCGGCAGGATATGGACGATGCCGCCGATAGCCACGGCGTCCACCCCGTCCTGAATGGTGGCGAAGGCCTGGATGCCGAAGATTCCGCCCTCTACGAGGTCGCCAAAGCGTTTATTCCACCAGTCGTCGTTGACCCAGACTTCGCCTGCGATGATAGTGTTGGTGCAAAACTCGGAGGTATTGCCAACGCCATCGGTGGCCGTGGCACTTCCCAGGATGCCGCCGCTCGAGATGGTGCAATTCAGCAGCCAGTCGCCCGTGCCGTCGGCGACGGCGCTGGCGATAAAGATTTCCCCTTCCCCGTGCCAGGAGGGATCGAGATCGGTAGCAAATAACTCGACTGTGGCATTCGGCGTGCTTGTACCTTGTACCTGGTAGTTGCCTGCGCCGAGATAAGTCACCGAGCGGATGGCGGGGAAGTTCAGTTCTTCATTCGGGCCGCTGTCCGCATCGCCGGGATCATTGGGTGTCACGCCGTTATCGCCCAAATCAATGCCCAGGCCAACGTTGTCATAAATCGGGTTTTCGCTGAGGGTGTTTCTATCCGTGCCCGCGCCCACGATGACGATGCCGCTTCCCTGGTTGTTGTAAATGCTATTGCGCCGGAAGACATTATCGGTGGCATCGCCGCCCACGTAGATGCCGGAAGCGAGTACTCCCCACTCCTCGTTGCCATTATCATAGATTGTGTTGTTTTCGATGAGCGAGTCGGTCGTGCCACTGATCCACAAGCCGCTGAGCAGCGTCAAGGGATAGCCGGCACCATTGCAGGAGCGATGGGCGAAATTGTTCGCGTCATCATAGAGCGCGTTATTTTGAATCCGACCGTTGTTCTGGTAGTGGAACACCAGCCCGCTATCCCAGGTATCGCGGATCGTGTTGTAGCTAAGCGCGTTGTTATCGCCGGGGGTGCCGGGATCTCCCCAGCATTCGACCCCATAAGAGGCGATAGAAAAGACCGTATTATTCTGGAGCGTATTGGAATCGCTATCCCCGGACAGGCGAATAGCGCTCTGTTGCATGTTATGGATGCTGTTTCCCTGGATCGTATTGTGGTCGGAGTTGTGCAGCCAGATGCCCCGCTCGCTGTACAAAATAGTGAGCGTGGAGAAAGTGCAGTAGTTCGCATATTCGCCACGGATGGCGCCACCCACCTCATCCGCGCCCCCACCGGCACATGGAGGTCCGTCGGGGACAAGCCTGTCTGCGCCGCATCTCTGGAATATGCAGGAGGTGATGAGGTTATTGCTTACAGGGGTGCCTGCCGTCCCGTAGAGGCGGACGCCATATGTGGCATATCTGATCTCGGCCCAGGCGATGGTATTGCTGTTACTACGGAGGGCAATCTCACCCCAATCGGTGCCCAAGGCGCCGACCCGATTGGATGTGAAGACAATCGGCCTCGCCTGGGTGCCTGCGGCGTCCAGCCGGCCCCGGATGATCAGTTCGGGCTTTGTAGGGTAAATGCCGCTGCTCCGGTCGTCTGTGGTGTTGAACCTGATTTCCACACCTGGCTCGATAGCCAAGGTGACGCCCGCCAACACGGTGACATCGCCGGTTACGATGTAGGGGCTACGTGTGAGGGTCCAGGTTGTGCTCGCAGCAATGGGGCCTGAGACATAGGTGGGGCCTGCGGCGCTAAGCCACGGAGAAGCAGTTAACACCACAAAGATCGCGATAGCGATTCCGATCCATTTGGGCAAGGCTAGTTTGGGCGGCTTCAGCTTTTCCCTTCTGGATGTCATGGTCGTTTCCTCCCCCAGGTGCTATCCTGCTCGGCTCAAGCACACTCCGCAGACCATTGTATCATCTTTCGCTTTATGTGTCAACTTTTGGATAGGCCTGACAAGTTTTCCAAAACCCGCCAGGTATGGATTTATCTTGCGCCCTGGCATGACAGCACAACAGGGATCGTCCGCAAGAGGATCCATAGATCCATCCAGAGCGAGCGGTGCTCAATGTACTTGATGTCCAAGACGACGATGGTGTCGAACAGCAGAGTGCTCCGCCCGTGAATCTGGGCCCAGCCGGTTAGCCCAGGGAGAACATCCAGGCGGCGCAGATGCCAGGGGGCGTACTCTTTTAGCTCGTAGACGATGGACGGACGGGGGCCAACCAGGCTCATGTCACCCTTGAGTACATTGACCAACTGGGGCAATTCGTCGAGGCTGGTTTTGCGCAGGATTCTGCCGATGCGGGTTACACGCTTGTCATCGGCGGGCTTGAAGATTGGTGACTCGGTATAGGAAGCATCGGCGAGTTGATGGCCATTTCCGTTGATATACTGGCGTGCGAATTCTTGGTGCAGATCAGGATCGGTATCCCGGTACATCGAGCGGAACTTGTAAAAGTCGAAGAGGCGCCCCCCCTTGCCCACACGGCGCTGGATGAACACGGCTGGCCCCAGGGAATCCAGGCAAATAGCGATGGCGGTGATGATCAGCAGCGGCAATAGCAGAAGGAGCAAAGCGGCTGACAAGATGACGTCTAAGGCCCTTTTGCTATATTGGTACCAAAGGTTTTCGCGTGTTATGGCAATGGCTAGAGCCTGGTCGGTTACTGCGACCCTGGTTTCTACATTACTGATCGCACGCGCAAAGACGTTGACTCTTTCGGCCATGTATCCCCCTGGTTTGCGAGGTTGTGAGATGGCAAACGATGGGTGCGATGTGTGCCGTCCCTCCTGGACGGAAGAAATGCCAGGCACAGGTTGTAGGATCATCAAGCAATTATAAAGCCCTTTGATGAAAATCGGATGAAAAAAGAAATCCACCAGATTACAGTTTGTTCATACGATGCTGGAGGAGAAAATAGCAGGCCCCTTGCCGGCTGGCAAGGGGCCTGGAGGGAATTATCTATGGCCTTTTCGCCTGCGATGTGCGACGTTTAGTGGATCCTTCTCACACGTATAGCGGATACTTTGCCATACTCTCGTACGTCCTCCATTCTGATATTGAGGACGCCGTCGTTGACGTCAATCTCATGGCCGGAATCGAAGGCTTCAAAGCATCCCACTATGGACCATATATCCAGATTGGAAAGGACCAGAGTGTCCTCAAGGTAAACGTTAAACACTCGCCTGTTCCGCGCGCAAAAAGTGGGGAAGATCTCCGCAAACCGTAGAAGGACATGATAGCGCCCTGGCGAGGGCACCTGGAAAGCATAGTCCGCGCCGACCCTTTCGCACTGGTAGAGTGTATCGTCATCAGTGCCCTGAATGGCGTGATCGTTGCAGTAGACTCCCTCGTTTGGATCTCCCGGGTAGCGGCGGATATAGCCCCAGGTGTTGCCACTGCCGTACCGCTGGTCAGGTACCCACGGGACTCCATGTCCATCTATATATAGCGGCCCGCCGCAGTTGGTAGCCAGGTCGTAGGGCAGTGGTGTAGATGTGGGTGTAGGTACGGGCGTGCGTGTCAGCGTCGGTGTTACCGTCGGTGTTGACGTGTTCGTCGGCGTCGGAGGCTTGGAAATGAAAGGCAGATAGTTGCGCGCGAGTGTAGGCGTGTTGGTCGGCGTGTATGTCCGCGTCGCCGTCCGCGTCGGCGTCACTGTTCGTGTGGACGTTGCTGTTGGCGACTTGGTGGGCGTTGGCGTCCGCGTCGGCACAGGCGTCTCCGTGGGCGCGGGGCCTCCGGGACACCTTATTTCCAGCGTGTATTGCCCGGCTCCGTTATCAATCCCATCCACGACAATGTAATGGACGCCGGGGGGCATATCGTGCCAGACCACGTAAAAGTCGCCACAGAATGCGCATCGCTGCGGGTCTAATGCGTTCAGAATCAGTACATCCAGGTCCATCAGCCCGGCGTTATAGTTCAAAGTGGCCGTGATATTAACCGTTACCGTTGTGGTCAATACGTAGACGATCTCTGGCCCATTGTAGTCGTAGATGCCGCAACCGAGACAGTTGTAAAAGCGCGCCAGGGATAACCCATTGCGTGTATCTCCCTGGTAGATCACTCCACAGCTAGCCGGAGTAGCGTATGGGTTGATCGGTGGCAGCGGCGTGGCCGTCCCTGTGGGCGTAAAGGTCTGAGTCGGCGCACCGGGAGTTGTGGGGGTCACCGTGGCCGTCCTGGTAGATGTTGCCGTTCGCGTGGCCGTCCAGGTGGCTGTCGCTGTAGCCGTCGGCGTGTCGGTGTTTGTGGCCGTCGGCGTTGCTGTGGACGTTTCTGTGGGGGTCCTCGTCGGCGTGCCGGTGGCTGTTTCCGTAGGAGTGGCCGTCAGAGTGTGCGTATCGGTTGGCGTACCGGTGTGCGTTTGGGTGGCCGTAGGAGTATAGAGCGATCGCAAGCCAAAACGCACAGTGGAAATCCTACCCGCTTGCACCGGCAGGACGATCCCGCTATCGCTACGTGGAAAGACGACTTGATAGCCTGCGGGCGGCGTGCGAAAAACGTAGTAGGTGCCCGGCATCAAGTTCGGGATTTCGCACTCCCCATCTGCACGGGTTACGCAATTGTCCTCTATGGGGTTGCCGGTGGGGTTTCTGCTCACCACGATAGATACGCCCGCCACCCCTGGCTCTTCTGGATCGGCCACTCTGTTGCCGTTAATATCCTCCCAGGCAACGACTCTGATCGTCCCTGTGGTCAGCGTAGCGGTCGGCGTGGCCGTGTGTGTAGGTGTCAACGAAGGGGTTGGCGTCCTGGTGGAGGTAAGCGTGGGCGATGGGGTCTCCGTCCGTGTCGGTGTCGGCGTGGGAGGCGGCGGAATGAAAGTGACCAGCAGCTTTGGCCAATAGTTTTCGTTCCATTCTTCCATGGAGTAGAAGCGATATTCAACGGATTGATGCTCGCCAATCATGATCAGGCCAAAGTTGAGAGCCGGGTTGGCGGCCCATCGCTGCATCAGGGCTGTCACATCGAATGTATACGGCGCATTGATACGATCAATGACTTTGATGTCGGTGGGCGTTCCATCGCGGTCTAGGACTGGATCATTTGCCCCTGGCAGTGTCCAGGGTACACCGTTCGCGGCATTATTCCAGGAAACCTCATTGATCACCCAAGAGCGTCTCAAGCCATAGACTTCCACAGTTAGAGCGCGGACCGGCTGTTCAGGATAGCGCTCTGGATTAGTGTACACATGCAGTGTCGCCTCCAGGATCCGTGATCCTTCTGGAATGATACCTGCAAAGTTGAACCTGAAAACTGGACGCTTGTGGCCGTATTTTATCTTCAGGCGCCCTGCGGTGCTGAAATTGCTTCCGGGAAAATCATGATCAAGATAGGTGTCCTGGATGGCGCTGGGAGGCAAGGCGATCGTTGTGGGCCGAGGTGTCACGGTCGGTGTCGCAGCCGTAGACGTCCGTGTAGGGGTGTTGGTTCGTGTCGGCGTGGGGGACGCAGTGGAAGTGGGCGTCCTCGATGGCGTCGGCGTGGCCGTAGGTGGCGTGCCTGTTACGGTAGGTGTCGGCGTACTTCGACTCGCCGTCAGGTCAAGCCTGTGATCCGGCTGATGAATCGCTTCTTGCCAGGGCGCGGTCTGGTCCGCCTGATACTCTCCGATCCTGAAAATGATGATGTCGCCGGGCACCCCTCCATCCTTCTCCGGCGTGCCGGGCTTGTCGCCTGGAATGCTTATGCCGTACCAGGATTCGCCCCCTTCGCTCCATCTTGCGCTACCCAGTGCAAATCGCCGATCCAGGCCGACACTACCATCTCATCCGGAATATTCTCCCCATCCAACTTGACAGTTCCGAGATAGATGCAATCTACAGGCTCCTGGGCTGAGACAGTCTGGGGCCACAAGGCAAGTCCGACCACGATGCTGAGAAGCGCAACGGCCAACATCCTGCCGGCCAGGTTTCGCGGGGTTCGTAGTAACGACTTTAGTCGTTTCCACCACAGGAGAACGACTGAAGCCGCCACTACGAACCCGATGGGTAGACCTCGGCAAAGCACCCGTTTTCCTTTATAGCTCATTTTTGTGACTCCCTCGCGCTACCAGACATCAGAATTTGAGGAGCAACGGGCATTGGCGACGATAAGGCCGGGGGGATGATGTCGGCGTTGGCGTGCTTTGGCCAGCTATCAGGTCGAGCCTGTTGCTTGCCTGGTAGATCCCTTCCTGCCAGCGCGCAGTCTGTTCCGCGGGCACTTCTCCAATCTTGACGGTGATGAGATCATTGGGCAGCCCTCCATCCTTTCCCGGCGTGGCAGGATTATCGGCCGGTATCTCAATGGCGTACCAGGATTCACCCCCATTATTCAAGGTGCGGGTTGCCCAACTGAGTTGGCCAATCCAGGCTGATACCGCTGTGCCCTCGGCGACATTCTTCCCATCCACCTTGACCGTTCCATAATAAAAGCATGGCATGGCATGTTGAGCCAGCACCGCTCCTGAAATGAAGGAAAGCAAGGCGATCATGCTCAGGAATGCGACCGTTGCTATTCTCTTAAAGCTCACTTTGCTGGTTGCTCTCCCCTATTCGATAATTTGTAGCTGCACCCTTCACAGGTGTGCCCCCGCGCAGGCATGAAGCCTGCGTCCCGACCGGTCTTTAGGGGCCTTTCAAGACAAAGGGTAAATAGAGTGGACGAATTAGAGCTGGCGTCCCGGTCTCCGTGGGCGTCAGGGTAGCCACTCGCGTCGCCGTTAATGTTGGCGAAGTTGTATCCGTCGGCGTCGCCGTCGGCGATGGCGTGTTCGTCCAGGTGGGAGTAACGGTCGGCGAAGGCGTATTCGTCCCTGTAGAAGTGGCGGTCGGTGTGGCTGTTGGCAGTGCCTGGTCGCCAAAGGCGATAGTGCTCGTAAAGTTGACCGTCACGCGCACCAGGAAGCTATCCTGCGTAGTTGACCTGTAGCCCACTGGGTTGACCTCGATGATCGTATAGTAGTCTGTTAGATCGTCTGGGTTGTTCGGCGCCAGATTCGGGAAGCGGAAAAGGCCATCCCTCTGCGTGCGCTGTCTTGCCATCTCCCGCTCGGTTCGGTCGTATAATTTGATCAAGGCTTGCGCCAGAGGAGGCTCGCCAGCATCCTGGGCCCCATCGCCATTGAGATCCTCCCAGACGATGCCCGCGATCGTGCCGGTGTTCGGCGTGGCCGTCGGAGTCCCGGTCATGGTAGGTGTGGGCGTTCGGGTGCCGGTGGGTGTAGGGGTGGCCGTAGGGCTGACGATCCTGGTGGGAGTCGCCGTGGGAATGATGACCTCGTAATCAACCTCCAGCCAGGGGTTTGGCGGGTTCGGAGGGATCGGGTACTGGCGGCTATAAAAGAAAAAGTCCGTAGTATGCAACGCGCCGATGAGTATACAACCGAAATTCGTGGCTGGATTGCTCACCCATTGCTGGATGCCACCTGTCACGTCAATTACATACCAGTCACCAGTGCGATCAAGGGTCACCTGGGCGAAGGGCGTCTCCTCATAATCGCTGGCGGGATCCTTGGCCCCGGGTTGACCCCAAGGCTGTCCCGCGGCCGCTTGCTGCCAGGTGACCCCGTACTCCTCCCAGCCTCGTTTCAGCGCGTGCAGGCTTGCTATCACCTGACCAGGACTTCCTTGCCGCTGGTAGGCATAAAGCCATAACCTAGCCCGTCTGATCCGCGCTATAGTGGGAATGCTAGTGAGATCGAATTGAATCAATGCCCGTTTGCTGGGGGCTTTGACGCGGAATTCCCATCCTCGACCATAGTTGCGGTTCTTCTCAAACTCGTAGATATAGGAATCCTGAGTCGGCGCGAAAACGGTGGTCCCCGCTGTAGGGATTACAGTGGGTGTGGGAGTAGTCCACGGCCCGCCGGTGGGCGTCGGAGTGGGGGAAGCGAAGAAGGGGCGATAGGTCACGACCAAGCGGGGGTCCCACCCCGTCCCTGGCCACTCTTTGGCGCAAAAGCGGTGGCGGGTCAGCACGCCAGACTCGGCCAACAAGATCAAGCCATGATTGCTCGAGTGATCGAGCGCCCACTCGCGCACCAGTTCCGTCACATCCCACTCATACGGGGCATAGTTGGGATTGGCCACGATCGCGGTATCGTAGGGTCTATCTCCACGGTCTATGCCGATCATATCAGCGCCACCCGAGGCCCAAGGTTCGCCAGCGGCAGCATTAGCCCAGGTGACCTCGCGTGCTACCCAGCGACGCCTCAGAGCATACACGCTCACTGATTGAGGTTTCGTGTCGCTTTGAGTAGAGTTCGTATATAGCCTGAAAACGGCTGCTATGACATGGGAGCCTTCCGGAATGGGCCTCAAATCGAACCTGAAGATGGGGCGTTGTCCCGCACCCCCATCGTGCGACGAGGATATTTCGAGATTGCCAGAGGTGCTGTAATTCACATCGTGGTATGTCCTATCCAGGTA
>CAYPON010000050.1:0-14806 GCA_964412315.1 uncultured Anaerolineae bacterium
TTGCGCGGCAGCGCGACGAAGCCCAGGTGCCAAGCCCATTGTTGCACCAGAGGCGTACTGACGCCAGCAAAGGCTAATGCTACGACGAAGATCACCATAGCTGTGGCCATTGTTCCGCTCCTGAGAGTTGGGAATCGCGCGAGCCGAGCAACTTTTCCCGGTTACGCACGTAAAGTATGGCAGAACTGAACGAAAGCGCCCATGACAATTCATTATAGAAAGGGAGGGTAGAAATGTTGCGGTCGAAGTCGGCGGTAGCGATTCTCATTCTTCTTGTTTTGCTGTTACTTTTCCTGTGTTGTTGCTGCTGCGTTGCATCATGGTTCCGGTCCCGTCCTGGAACGCCCTATCCGTGGGGGTACGACCGTTTTCCATGGGGCAATCACCCCTTCCCCTGGGGGAATACCCCATTTCCATGGGGCAACAGCCCGTTCCCCTGGCGACGCTGAGCAGACGCCTCTGAAGGGCCTGGCCTCCGGCGATGGATACCAGGCCCTTTCCATAGCGTTAGGTTTCGCCGGCCATCAGCCGGGCAAAACGCTCGCCAAAAGCCATCCCTTGTTGCAAATCCTCTACTATTATGCCTCAATGTGTAGAAAAACACAAGCAGTGTATCGTCTATGTGACGCCGGGGCAGTAATATGGTACAATACGCCGTGAAACACGTCAGTTATATTCCACCAGGAGGACAGGACAAGAACCATGCCAAGAGGGTCTATTGGACGAGCATTCATTGATTTAGGCAACCCCTTGAACATGATACGCCGCGGGCATTTGCGCGCCATGGGCTACACCGACTATGACATGGGCCGCCCCATCATTGGCGTGTGCAACCCGTGGAGCGAGCTTAACCCCGGCCACTGGCACTTTAAGACGCTGGCCGAGGCGGTGAAGCGCGGCATCTGGGCTGCAGGGGGGTTCCCACTCGAGTTTCCCACTATTTCCATGTGTGAGGTCTTTCATAACATCTCTACTCTCATCTACCGCAACCTGATGGCTCTGGACACCGAGGAGTTCATGGACTCGATGCCCTTCGATGGCGTCGTGCTCCTTTCCACCTGCGACAAGGATGTGCCGGCACAACTGATGGCCATGGCCGCAGCAAACAAGCCCTCCATTATCGTCACCGGCGGCACGCGGCTGGCCGGTTTTTATGAGGGCCACACGGTAGCCTGCTCCACCGATAGCCAGCGCTTCCAATGGAACTATCTCGCCGGCACCATCGGCGAGGCCGAGATGCGCGAAGTGGAGATGAATAGCTTTTTCAACACCTGCGGCGCCTGCGCGGTGATGGGCACGGCGAACAGCGTGCAATCCATCGCTGAGGCGTTGGGCATGACCCTGCCCGGCTGCGCCTCCATCCCCGCCGTCTATGCGCAGCGCATTCACATCGCCGAGGCGAGCGGGGTCAAGATCATGGAGCTAGTGGAGCGCGACATCAAGCCCAGGGACATCATGACCAGGGCGGCCTTCGAAAACGCGATCAAGGTGCTGATGGCGAGCGGGGCCAGCACCAATCTGGTGATCCACCTCATCGCCATCGCGCGGCGGGCCGGGGTCTATCTTACGCTGGACGATTTCGACCGCCTGAGCAAAGAGACGCCTTTTATCACCAATGTCAAGCCCTGCGGCGAGGTGACGGTGGAGGAGCTTTACCACGCCGGCGGCATCACTGCTGTGATGAAGGAGTTGGAACCACTGCTGGATACGACGGCCATCACCACCAGTGGCAAGACCCTGGCCGAGAACCTGCAGGGCGTGCATGTGCGCGACCGCAACATCATCCGTCCGCTCTCCGATCCTATTTCCCCTGACGGTGGCCTGCGCATCGTGCGTGGCAGCCTGGCCCCGGATGGCGCTGTGATCAAGACCTCGGCAGCCTCGCCGAAGTTGCTGAAGCATAGCGGCCCCGCCGCTGTGCTCAAGTCTCGCAAGCAGGAGGACATTGACCGCGACTTTGCCTACCTCACGGCGGACCACGTGATCATCAACCGCAACATGGGTCCCGTGGGCGCGCCAGGCATGCCTGAAGTGGGGCCTGTAGGCATGCCACGGCACCTGCTACGCCAAGGGGTGCGCGATATGGTGCGCGTCACCGATGCGCGCATGAGCGGCACCTCCTACGGCACAGTTGTGTTGCACGTGGCGCCCGAAGCAGCGGTGGGCGGGCCGCTGGCTGTGGTGCGGGATGGCGACATGATCGAACTGGATGCCCAGCGAGGGGTGCTTAACCTGCTGGTAGATGAGCGCGAGAGGCAACGGCGTTTGGCCGAGTGGAAGCCCGACCCACCCAGGTACACGCAAGGCTACCGCGCCCTGTGGATTGACCAGGTCACCCAGGCGCCGGATGGTTGCGATTTCAGATTCTGCATTGAAAAGGACTGGCTCTTAAGGCGTCAGAGCGGCACGAAAGATTGATGTCCAGCTTTCCAGCGATTCAATACAAAGGGGGTAAACCTTGACCACAAAACTCGGAAGCGAAGATTATGTCTACGAGGAGCTAGCAAATTGGGCCAAGCTGCCTGAAGGATGGACCTTCAAGGAGGTGGCCGACGTCGCAGTTGACGCGCAGGATCGTGTCTACGTCTTTAATCGAGGCGAGCACCCCATGATCGTCTTCGATCGGGAAGGCCATTTCATCGCCGCCTGGGGCGAAGGGCTATTCGTCCGACCCCACGGCCTCACTATCGGGCCTGATACCGCCCTTTATTGTGCAGATGACGGCGGACACTGCATTTACAAGTGCAGGCCGGATGGCCAGGTGCTGATGACCGTAGGCACCCCGCGCAAACCGGCGCCACGCCGCAGCGGGCAGCCCTTCAACCAGCCCACCAAGGTGGCCTTTGATCCCAAGACAGGTGACATCTACATAGCCGATGGCTACGGAAACGCCAGGGTGCATAAATACTCCGCCGAGGGGAAGTACTTGTTTTCTTGGGGCGAGTATGGCACCGACCCTGGACAGTTCAACCTGGTGCATAGCATCTGCACCGACGAGAAGGGAAATGTGTACGTCGCTGATCGGGAGAGCCACCGCGTGCAGATATTCGATGAGCGGGGCAACTACCTGGGACAGTGGAACAACCTGCATCGGCCCTGCGGGCTGCACATTTACCGCGGGCTTGCCTACATTGGCCAGTTGCCCACGCACCTCGGCGTGAACGCTGACTATCCGAATCTAGGCGCGTGTGTCAGCATCCACGATCTGAGCGGACGCCGTTTGGCCAGGCTAGGTGGCGCGTATGCGAGCGAGGAGGCGGGGCATTTCACGGCGCCTCACGGCATTGCTGTGGACTCGGGTGGGGACATCTATGTAGGCGAAGTATCCTGGAGCGCCTACGGCAGCAGGCTGAACCCTCCCAAGACAGTGCGCTCCTTTCGTAAGCTGGTTCGGGTTGGCTAGCTCAGGGCCCCGTTTTCTACATGCATTTTAACAAATTATTGCCGCAACAGGGCTGGAACATGGAATGTTCCAGCTAAGCAGGCTGAAGATTCCATCTTCAGCTCCTAGCTATGGGGAGATGTTATGGACAGACGATACGATGTGGTCACCTTCGATATGGGCTTCACTCTGGTGTATTTCTATCCTTCTTGGCTGGAACTCGGCCTGCGTGCTTTTCGTGAGGCGGGAGTAATGGTCTCCGCCGAACGGTTAGTGGAGGCGTGGCAAGCCATGGATCGGGAATTCTACCAGGATATTGCCACAGCCACCTTTGAGCCGAGCGAGGAAGGTGACAACGCCCGTGAGTTGGAGTACCGGCGCCAGCTTCTGCTCCGGCTCGGCTTTCACAGCGAGGAGATGCTACACAAGCTGCGCGAGACGGAAATCGCCGTTTACGCGGAGCCTGGGGCCATGCGTCTATACCCCGAGGTGCGCACCGTGCTGGACAGGTTACATGCCGAGGGCTATCGCCTGGGCATCATCTCCAATTGGAGTTGGAACTTGCGGAAGCGATGTCAGCAGGTAGGCATCACCAACGATTTTGAGGTGATCCTGGCCTCAGCCTATGCCGGCTGTTACAAGCCGAATCCCACCATCTTTCGCCTGGCCTTAGAGCGATTGCAGGCCTCTCCGTCGCGGGCGATTCACGTGGGGGATGATTATCGCGCCGACGTATTGGGCGCTCAGGGAGCAGGCATGGACGCGGTGCTGGTGGAGAGAGATGGTGCGAGCCTACGGAGAGGCGTAATAAAGCCTGCGCCTACGACATACGTTATCCGCGGTCTGGAGGAGCTGTTCCCGATATTGGAGAATGCGAGCGCAAGGTAGCCGCGGGCTTCATTCCCGCGCCCTGTATACCCGCGACTACACTTCGATGACCACGGGCAGAATCATCGGGCGGCGACCGACCGCATCATAGATCAGACGGGCCAGGGTTTCTCTCAGGCGGCTGTTGAGGGTCGCGGAGTTCTCCCCTTCATTCACGATCTCGAGGATATAGTTCTCCATGTCCTGCAGCAGCTTCTCCGAGTCGCGGTTGTAAACCAGGCCACGCGAGACAATGCGAGGTGTGGTCAAGGCACATCTCGTCTGACTGTCCAGCACCACCACCACTACCACGAAGCCATTTTGCGATAACGTCCGCCGGTCTTCCAGGACAATTTCACCGATGTCTCCCACACCCAGGCCATCTACGAAAACGCGTTCCTGCGCCACTCTATCCACCACACGGGCAGAGCAGTTGTCCAACTCCAGGACATCGCCATTTTCCAGGATAAAGATATTCTCCGCTGGAATCCCTACCTGCTCAGCCAGCTTGGTATGGAGCACCAAATGCCGATATTCGCCGTGGATCGGCACGAAAAAGCGAGGGCGTATCAGGTTCAGCATCAGCTTTTGTTCTTCCTGGCTGGCATGGCCAGAGACATGGACATCCAAAAGCTCGTCGTAGTATACCGCCGCACCCAGGCGAAAGAGGTTATTCAGGGTGCGGTTGACCAACTCCTCATTGCCAGGGATCGGCGTGGCGGAGATGATGACCGTATCGCCGGGTTGCAGCCTGATGGCACGGGCATCGCGCGAAGCCATGCGCACCAGGGCCGAAGTGGGTTCTCCCTGGCTACCGGTGCAGATCAGGGCCACCTTATCCAGCGGGAGATAGCGGGTATCCTCCGCGTCCAACAGGATGCCCTCTGGCACCTTCAGATAGCCCAATTCTTGCGCCATGCGCACATTGTTGATCATGCTGCGTCCGGCCACTGCCACATAGCGCCCATGTCGCGCCGCGATATCTATGACCTGCTGCACGCGGGAGATGTTGGAGGCGAAGGTAGCCACAATAACGCGCCCCTCGGCCTGCAGAAAGGCCTGCTCGAAAGTCTTGGTGATCTCCTGCTCCGACGGCGTATAGCCGGGCGTCTCTGCATTGGTGCTATCGGATAGCAGCAACAGCACGCCTTCCCGGCCCAGATCGGCCAGCTTGGCAAAGTCCGTGTGGCGGCCATCTATGGGGCTGTGGTCGAACTTGAAATCACCGGAGTGCACAACCAGTCCCACAGGCGTCCTGACCGCCAATCCCACACCATCGGGGATGCTATGGCTCACGTGGAAAAACTCAACCCGGAAGGGAGCGAGGTCCAGACTGTCATCGGCAGAGATGACATGAAACTCGACGCCGCGCACCTTGTGCTCTTTGAGTTTGACTTCCACGAGGCCCTGGGTCAGGCGAGTGGCATACACCGGCACATCGGGGATTCGCGAGAGGAGGTAGGGAAGCGCGCCGGTGTGATCCTCATGCCCGTGTGTGACGATGACGGCGCGGATCCGATCCTGGTGCTCAAGCAGGTAGGCCATATCGGGGATGATGATATCTACTCCGGGCATGTCGTTCTCTGGAAACATCAGGCCGGCGTCAATGACGAGGATGTTCTCCCCATATTCCATCAAGGTCATGTTTTTGCCGATTTCCCCGACCCCCCCGACAGGGATGACACGTAGCTTCTCTCTGCTCATAATCTCTCGGTGTTAGAAAAGGCTCAATTGCTCCGCTTTGGCGGGGGGCTGTTCATTCTCAGCACGCTCCAGTTCAGCCAAGAGCTTGGGGATTTTGAGAAAGTCTTCCTCGATCATGGCGCGGTAACGGGGCTGGTGGAGGGCAGCGGCCGGATGGAAAAGCGGAAAGTAGATCACCCCGCCTCGTTTCGTGGGCTGGCCATGGATGCGCGAGATGCTCGCGCCTGGGAAGAACTTGGCCATGGAAAAACGTCCCAGGGTGATGATCACCTTAGGTTTAATCAGCGCGATCTGGCGATCCAGATAGGAGTTGCAGGCTTCGATTTCGGCAGGTAGAGGGTCGCGGTTCTCAGGAGGGCGGCATTTGATCACGTTGCAGATATACACATCCTCTCGGTGCAGATGGATGGATTCCAACAATTCCTCCAAGAATTGCCCGGCAGCGCCCACGAAGGGGCGACCTTGCCGGTCTTCGTGGAATCCAGGGGCCTCGCCGATGAACATGATGCTCGCGTTCTCGGGCCCTTCGCCGGGCACCGCATTGCGCCGCGACTTGGACAGACCACACAGCGAGCACCGCTCAATCACTTCGTACATCTCCATCAGTTCCGACACCTCTACCTCCTGCTGACGCCCATCTACCTTCCCGAAAGCTTCTGAGCTTTTGGGAAGGTAGATTTCCAATGTGACCGATTTTACCGCAATCGGCTTTCCCCGCCAAATCGGATGGCTAGGAGGCCGCTTTTGCCATTTTGCGACGCACGCGCTGCAAGCGATGCTCCAATTCTCCGAGGAGTTGCTGGCGGTCGCTCAGGTCCTGAGCTGAACGCACCAGTGCGAGCGCTTCACAGACCAGGGATTCCGCTTCAACGTATTCTTTGCAGGAATGCTCGTAGTATTTCGCCAGTTCAATATATGGATACAACTGGCCGTCGCCCAACGCGGAACGCCAAAGGCTCGCTGCCTTATCCTGCTGTCCCAGCCGCTTGTAGAGCAAGGAGAGGCGAGCCACGGTCGCCCGTTGCACACCTTCCGATAGCGGGCAGATCAGGGCGCGCTCATAGGCGCGAACCGCTGCCTCGGAATCTCCTGCTGCTTCAAAGAACTTGGCCAGGCTGTAGAAATCCGCGCCGTGGGTCAGGCAGCCGTTGAAAGGGTCGTCGCCGATCTGTGCCAGGTATGCAGAGAGTGTGACCAGCGACAAAACATCCTGCGCGTTATGGTAAAAGACCTTTTGCAGCGGGCGTGGATCACCGTCGCGCAAATACTGGAAATAGATCTCGGGCACCATCCATCCCGGCACATCCTGGCCGCTGCGTTGCACGCCGAGGATATGCTCTTCCAGGGAGGAGAGAGCGCAAGAGGGCAGACGCACGCGCCAAAGCCGCCGTGCCAGTTGAAGGAGATCCAGATGGGGCGCATCGCGCAAAGGGAGAGGCCATCTGGCCAGGGTAAAGCGAGTCTCCAACAGGGGCCAGTCAAAGGCGCGCCCGTTAAAGCTCACCAGGGCGGTGAAGCAGCCCAGGAGGCGCGCCAATTCGCTGAGCATCGCCGGCTCATCGTCATAATCGCGCATGAAAAACTGGCGGATGCGAAAAGCATCGCCCTCAAAATAGCCGATCCCCACCAGAAAGACATAAGTTCCTGTGCCGCCCGCCAGGCCTGTGGTCTCAGTATCCAAAAAGATCGCTGATTTGAAGTCCATGCTCTGCAAAGAAGCATCGCGGGCGAGAGGAAAGATACCGACTCCCGATTGCGCCAGTGCGGCGGCGAGGGGCCAATCACCGTGATGATGCGCTAGAGGATAGCTCTCTTCCCCCAGAAAAAAGCGGCCATATTCGGTTTCCACCAATTCACCTGGGATAAATTGCTCTATTCCCTGTCCCTGTCGGGGCTGAGGTGTGGGCGCTTTGAGATGCTTTATCCCCTTGTGCACACCGAGACGCTGAAGTCGCTCTCGCAGGTCCATAGCCGGCTTGATCTCCAACGATGCATTCTGCCCGGTATTATATCGCCGATATCCATTGGCCGCCAAATAAGAAGAGTAACGGCCTGTACAACGAATCCACTGGAAGACTTGATCTTTACGGAGATGATCCTTTGAGCATCAATGGGAAGCGACGTTTGTAGGCGAAGGGGTCCACGATTCCCTCTCCGCGAGGTCCCTCCACGCGATCCGCATCTACCATCCAGACACGCCAGTAGAACACATGGATGCCCGTAAGGTCGAAAATCGGCGTATAGCTCGTGTTATCGGTGCTGATGGGAGAGCGGACATGCGAAAAGCCCGGGTTGTCATCTATCTGAACCTTGTAAAACGCGGCACCCTCTACCGGAGTCCATTGGAAAGTGGGCGTGGTAGGCGAGTATTCCCCCGGCCGGGGCCTCGTCATGACGGGCAAAAGGTATTCTTTATAAAAGCTTTGGATCGGGCTGGCTGTGCCCTCGATGCCATTGCGATCCAGGATCGAAACCCTCCAATACCAGTTGCCGTCGGGGAATCTCTGGCCTCTGACCGGTGTGAAAGAGGTGGCGGAGGTGATATAAAAGCTGGGATTATCCATATTCGGGTTGTTGGCTACGGTGAGCTTGTAGCGAGGTGTGCTGATATAGGGCGTGCCGGCCGGACTTAGCACCTCTCGCCAACGGAAAGTGGGCAACCCGTTAACGACCTGCCCAGGTAGAGGGGCTTCAGGCAGCGGAGACACCGAGGTCTTGGTAAAGGATAAGACTCTCGTCCATTTCCCATAGTTGTCTTCCGTTCGCTTGATGGCTACGCGCCAATAGTAATTCCCATCGCGCATCGCGTCCTGTCGGCTCCCCTCCAGGGGTGTGTATTGTGTCCCCGAAGTGTCTATGTTAATCAGCGGGGAGGAGAAATTGGCATCGTTGTCAACCTGAAGGCGGTAAGCACCTACCCCCTCCACGCGATCCCAACTGAAGGTCGGCGTGCTATCGGTCGGCGTGGCACGCAAATTAGTCGGCACGCGACTATCCAGCTTGAAGCGGAAGGGCTTTGACCAGGGGCCGTAGTGAAACTCAGTAGGCTTGGTGGTATAGCGCTCGTGGCGCACACGCACACGCCAATAATAGGTCTCGTTGTCCTGATAAGCTATCTCTATGGGCACGAAAGCATTCGGCATGGGGCCGTAGATCGGATAGACCTGGCTTTCGTAAACCTCCCACTCGTCTATGATATCGGTAAAAGCCATGTCACGAGCCACCTGCACGTAGTAACCATCCACAGAACACCAAGAGGGCATAAGCCAGCGCATGGGTGGGATAACGTAGTGGATTATCGGGTTACTCAAGGGAGTATCGAAGGGGTAAATGGGATTCAGCATATCCGAGATGAAAGCGAAGCGGCGCAGGCTGTTCGCTCCGTTGGTGGGCACGCTATCATGGTATCCGGTAGCTGCCTCCGAGGTGGTGAAAACGACCAGGGCTACGCTTCCAGGCCAGTTAGCTCTGGTGGTCAAAGCTGTATCAGGGATGCGCAGTTCCAGAACATGAGTTGCGGTGTAATACTGCAATGCTCCGCCTATATCCCGCAGGCTGCGCTGGACCCCCCAGCCGAGATTGCTCCACTCCCAGAAATACGCCTGATCAAAGCTCGCCTCCACCGTGCGGCGCACGTACAGAACATACTCCGGGCGACAGATAGCGGGGACAGTGATTTCTTTGCCCAAAGGGTCGCTATTCCCGCCGGATCCTTCCAGGTGATCCACATCGAAGTAGAAGCCATAGTACAGGCCGCTGTCCGTCTGCGGAGCGACGTCAATCGCTATCACCCAATCCAGCTTTTGCGCTGTGCGATCAAGGGCAGCGTAAAGGCCGGTGAGTTCGAAGGCTCCCTGGCCATCGTCTGGATCTGCGGCGACGTTGTTGAGATTGTGGGGATCGGCGGAGATGGGAGTTGGCAAGACATAATCATAGCGGGGTAAGCCGGTCTGGAGGTGATGGCTTACGTGGAAATGGCGTGTTTCGCTCCAATCCCCCGGAGGAAGCTCTGGACGCACACGCCAGTAATACGTGCCGATCGGCAGTCGCTGGGTGCGTCCCTGGTACGGCACATAGTTGATGAATGTGGGATGCGCCTCGTCTACGATCTCGGTGAAGCCAGGATCCAGGGCGACCTGCAAATGATACCTCGATGCACCCGTCACCGGTTGCCAGCCGAGGATGGGCGCATGCTCGACGACTTCATGCCCATTGGCGGGATACATGATAGCGATCCTCTGTGTGGCGGGAATCTGGGGGAGCGAGGTATCAATGCGGGTCTGCCAAACGTTCGCTGTGCCCATGGGTTGTCCATTGCGGAAGGCCTGTATCCGCCAGTAATAGATGCGGCCGTCCTGGAGATCCGTGAAGGGGTGCTCCGTGGTGGGCGCGGCTCCCTGAGAAGCCGTGGTGATCTCGAAGTTGATGCTGGTAAAGAGAGGGTTGTCGTCAACGGCCAGGTGGTAATAATCGGCTGATGGATAAGGAGTCTCGCCCGTGGCATCATGCGTCGTATCCCAGACAAATAGGGGGTAAGCGATCGTGGCATTGCCGTGCACGGGTGTTAGCTCCGATTGTGGCTCGTAATAGTAGAGCGGATAGACCGGATTGGGTGCGACCAGGGCATCAAGCCAGAAAGCGCGCACCTCGCTCCAGGGTGTCGCATTGCGTGCATCGTCCAGCGCACGCACGCGCCAGTAATAAGTTACTGGGAACGCAGCAAGGCTTCCCCAGTTCCCATGAGCGAAAAAATTGGTATAAACGATTTCATCGGCCTTGAGTGGCTCGGCGAAGGAACTGGTCTCATCGCATTGGAACTGGTAGCATTTCGCGCCCGGCACAGGCGTCCAACTGAAAACGGGCGAGTTTAGGTTTATCTGGTTATTGACGGGCGTTAACAACCGCGGCGCGTAATGCCAGCGCATGGTGAAGGAACGCACCTCGCTGTAAGGGCTATTGTTTCCTGCGGAATCCACGGCCCGCACGCGCCAATAGTAGTCCTGATCATTGCCCAGAGGCTCGATGGGTGTATATGTCGTGTTTTTCGCGTTGTACGTCGTAACGTTCCCCGTGCTGAAATCGCGATCGGAGCTTATCTCCAGAAGGTAATAGTTCACGCCAGGCATGGCCACCCAGGAGAAAGTGGGTGTAAAGGCGGGCTGGATGCCATCTTGGGGTTCCAGGAGCGTTGGCGCGCGTTCCCATTGCATGATGAAGCGAAAAGCGTCGCTGGGCGTCCCCGAGTTCCCTTGGGCATCGAATGGTGTCACACGCCAGTAGTAGGTGTTGTTGCCGAGCTTGCTCAGGGGGGTGTGCGTCGTTTTGAGCGCAGTAGCACTGTATCCCGGAGCGCCGATGAAGGAAGGATTGTCGTTGATCTCGAAAAAATAAGTGGCGGCACCGGGCACAGCCGACCAAGTGAAATCGGGATAGGCAAAGTTCTCTCGGATCGCGCCATCTAGTGGCGATTGCAGGCGGGGGCGCAACTCACCCTGGGAGCACCAATCCTTGGTGAAGCTGCGCGCCTGGCTGTAGACGCCCCATTCCCTGCCAGCGAAGGAGCGCACATGCCAGTAGTAAACTCCATCCGCAAGGCTCGTTGGCGGGACGTAGCTGGTGGCAGCCGTCGTCGCCTCGTGCTCCACAATGCCAAAGCCTGCCGAACGGCTGACCTGGATTTGATATTTAGAAGCACCTTCCACTGGCTCCCACACGAAGATGGGGTTGCCCAAGGGGGGATAATTCTCCCCCGTGGTGCGCAGGCCAGGCTCTGGCGAGATCAAATTGGGGGGCAACGGCGGCGCGGCCAGGGCTGTGGATAGTCCTAGAACCGAAAAGATGATCAGGAAAGCAAGGATGAATCGGATCAGCGCACGGAAAACTACACTTCGGTTCGATGATCGCTTTCTGGCGAGATTCATGGGCTATCCTCCTATCTTAACCGCTATTACGCCGTATTATAAACCTCTGATCCCTGCAAAAACAATAGGAAGCCAGTACCAATAGATCCCAGGTTTCGTGACCTGCTGGTTCTATGGGAAAAGGAAGCTCAGCGCCAAATCTGCGAAATTGTAGACAGCATGGACGACAATGCAAGTAGTCATATTATATCTCTGCCGCACATATCCCAAAACAACGCTGATGATAAAGACCTCTACCAGGGCAGGGGAAAGGCCATACTGCAAGTGCCCCAGAGCAAAAGCCAGAGAGGTAAACCAGATACCGAAACGGGGTTGGAGAGCACCGCGAAAGAGGGTCTCTTCCCCAATGCCCGCCGAAAGGGCTATCGCCAAAGCCTTCTGGGGCGAGGTGAGATCGCCGAATAGCCCGGCCATCGCTTTGGAGACCGCCGCGTAGCTATCGGGTGCGAGCCGCGACCAGATGACGGCCATGGCATAGTCGAGGACAAGGAAGGATACGATCAATCCGGCAGCCAACAGCCACTGTTGCCGGGACATTCCTTCCAGCTTTAAGCGTTTCAAGACCTCACGCAAGGAGCGCCGCGTCCCCCAGCCCACGCCTAGCGCTGCCAAGATCACCAGGCACGCTCCTCCCACCAGAAGATCCAGCGGCGCAGGAGCGATCACCCCGCGGGCCAAAGTGTCCAAGCCGCCCAGAAGCATAAGTTGCGCCAGCGTCAAGCCGACGTAATACGCCGTGAGAGCCAGGGCTGTACAATCTAGAAGAGAGTGAGGGTCTATAGGCAGCCAGTGCGCCAGAAGCTTTCTCAGCGGGAGCAGGAGAAAAGCTGAGGAAACCAAAGCGGTGAGGAGCAAAGTAAGCCCCATCTGGGCGAGGTTTATTCTCCAAAGAGAGAGGAACCTGACGAGTGTCGCATAGCTCTCCGGCAGACTCGGCTGACGTGTCATCCAGTGGGCAAGGAAATAGAAAACACTGGCAAATAGAAGGGTGACATTTACCAGGATCAGAATCAGATAAGCCGCAAACTGTGTTGCCCTGCTTTTCAGATTGGCCAGGATGACAAGGGCAAATACCGGCAGATACTGGATCAAGGCCACCATATAGGCTCTTTCAAAGATGTGATGGACTATGCCCCAAAAGCGTCAAGCACTCTTTCGCGCCATTTTACCAGGCCCGCCATGTCCTGGGCCTTCACAAGCTCGCAATATTCTTCCAGGCGCATGATGTACCTGTCGGAGTCTTCGCAGAGATCAACTATCTCATCGTGATCGGTGAAATCTATCACGCCACATGCCTCCAGAAACTCGGCCAAAACGCGCAGAGAATCCAGCATCTGGCGAATGCTCTGTGGCGAGCAACCTTGAATGCGGCGAATCATATAGTCGGCCAGGAAGCAGTGGACGTCAAAGGCATTGATGTCGTCTACGCTGCTGCCCCCCAGGCACTCAGCCGAGTAATCCAACAGGTATAGGCTCACATCGGCCATACAGGAATCCACAAACTGCTCTTCAGCCAGGCGCTTTTCTAGGTATCCTCGAAATCGCACGAGTATTCTCTTGCTTTCCTCAGGCACTTGATGCTCGGTGATCATCCACGGCTCCTCAAGCTCAAAACGGGCACAAGGCTATAACCCCAGCAGATCGCCGGGCAGGCTTATTATACCAGCGTTTTGTGGAAAATGGAAAGGGTTATGTTCTGACACAGTTATCTGGTATAATGCAGCCCATGAAAGGACCTGAGCAGTCGGCATGAACATCGGACTCTCCAGCCGTATCGTTGACATTTCGCGGGAAGCCTGGGATGCCTTTGTCGCACAAGAGCCGTCGGGGCATCTTTTGCAGAGTTGGGAATGGGGGGAGTTCAAAGCGCGATTCGGATGGCATCCGTTCCGCGTCGCCCTGGAAAATCAGGGCCGGATCGTGGCTGCCGCTCAATTGCTCGTGCGCCGCTTGCCGATCGGTAGTATAGCTTACATTTCCAAAGGCCCTGTTCTGGATATAAGGGACTGCGGGGTATCAGCGAAGCTTATGGAGGCCATCCATAGAGCACTCCGTCCTCTTCATCCGATCTTTCTCAAAGCCGAACCGGACTGGCCTGACACGCCTGAAGCCAGAGGCTGGTTTGAGGGGCGGGGATTCCACCCCAGTTCGCAGACAATCCAGCCCCGTCATACTTTGCTGATTGACCTAGCAAGAGATGAAGAGGCCATTTTGGGGGCGATGAAGCCCAAGACACGCTACAACGTCCGCCTGGCCCGCAAGAAGGGAGTCACCTTCCGTGAAGGGGATGCTGGTGACCTGGATATCTTTTATCGCTTGATGCAGCTCACGGGCAGCCGCGATGAATTCGCCATTCACAGCCGCGAATACTATGCGGAGGCATGGCAGCGCTTCGTATGTCGCGATCAGGCACGGTTCATTCTGGCAGAGTACGAAGGCGCAGTTCTCGCGGGACTAATGGCCTTTGCCTTCGGCGGCAAGGCCTGGTACATGTATGGCGCTTCTTCTGATGAACACCGCGAGCTTATGCCCAACCATCTGCTCCAATGGGAAGCGATCCGCTGGGCCAAGGGCAAGGGCTGCCGGACATACGATCTGTGGGGCATCCCCGATTTGGATGCAGCGGCGCTGGAGGCTGCCGCGCAAGACGACAAACCGCCCACTACTCCGTCTCCCCCCCTTTGGGGTGTCTACAGGTTCAAGCGGGGGTTCGGCGGGCAGTACATGCGCTACGTCGGCGCTTACGATTACACCTACCAGCCGCTTCTCTACCGCCTGCTGATCTGGCTTTGGCGGCGGAGAATCTCAGGCTGATTTCTCCAAGTACGATCTATAGAGGAAATAGATGATCGTGCAAAGAACCGCCGCGCCCACAGCGAGCAGAACTCCCTGGAGAATCGCCTTCGGCAACTGGCCGCTGCCGATATATACC
>CAYPON010000051.1:0-14441 GCA_964412315.1 uncultured Anaerolineae bacterium
AAACGCCAGGATCCTTTCCACCGTCGGCTCAACGCTTTTGCCTGGAACACTTTGAGCCGCGTGCTGTTCGGGTATGTGGCGCGAGATATTGACTGCGGCTTCAAGCTGATGCGACGCGATGTCCTCAAGCATGTAACGCTCACTTCCAATGGAGCGATGTTGGATACGGAGCTTTTGGTGGGGGCAAAAGTGCGTGGTTTTCGCATCGTGGAAACGCCCGTCACCCATCTCCCTCGCACCGCTGGCACATCAACGGGCGCCAAGCTTCGCGTCGTTCTGAAAGCCTTCCGTGACTTAATTATCTTTTGGCGGCGTCTGAAGCGCGAGCTTCGGGATGAAAAGAGAGCAAGTGCCCGTCCATAACAAGCAGTGCAACCAATCCCGGGGATACAAAGAGTCCCTGAATATACTCATGATTACGCCGACCAGCTTCTTCGCCTCGTACGGTTGCCATGTACGTATTCTGGAAGAAGCTCGTGTCCTGCAGAAGATGGGGCATCAGGTCACCATCGTTACGTATCAGAAGGGGCAGGATGTGGATGGCCTGAACATCGAGCGGACGTTGGCCATCCCCTGGCGGCAGAATTACGAGGTCGGCTCATCTCGCCACAAGATCGCCTTCGACGTTCTTTTGGCTCTGAAATGCGCTTCCTTCACCCGGAGGCGGCCAGACATCATTCACGCTCATCTCCACGAAGGGGTTTTTATCGGTTACCCGATGAGTTTGCTCTGGGGCGTTCCTCTGGTCTTCGATTTCCAGGGGAGCATGACCAACGAAATGATAGATCACCATTTTCTCAACCCGAAGAGCTTTTTCTATCGCCCTGCGCGTCGCCTGGAAGAGATACTCAACCGGCTGCCGCAGGCCATTATCACCAGTTCGTACCATGCGGCGGGGCTTTTGCAGGATGAATTCCGTTGTGAACCTGCAAAAATCACGCCCGTACCAGATTGCGTCAATGCCAATGATTTCACACCGGAGTGGCGAGGGAATGGACATGGCCCTTCCGAGTCCCGCATCCAACTAAAACAGGAATGGGGCATTCCTCCTGAACGCCAGGTGATCGTCTACCTGGGGTTACTGGCAGAATATCAGGGCACGAGCCTGCTTCTTGAAGCGGCAGCGCGCGTCATCAGTGCGCGCCCAGACGCCCATTTCCTAATCATGGGCTACCCTGGAGTAGAGCACTATCGGCTTCAGGCGCATCGTTTGGGCCTCGATGGCCATATCACGTTTACGGGCCGCATCCCCTACCAGGATGCGCCCCGCTATCTTGGTCTGGGCGATATTGCCGTAGCTCCCAAGCTTTCGGCTACGGAAGGGAGCGGCAAGCTGCTCAATTACATGTCCATGGCTTTGCCGATAGTCGCTTTCGACACGCCTGTGAGCCGCGAATATCTGAGGGATTTGGGTATGTATGCGCCGCCAGGCGATGTCCGGGCCCTGGCTGCGGCTCTCCTGGCTTTGCTGGATGACCCCAACCGCGCTATAGTATTAGGGCAGAGCCTCCGCCAACGAGTGCTCGAGCGATATTCCTGGGAGTGGGCAGGGCAGCAGATTCTGGATGTCTACGCCCGCGCCTTGGCCCCTGAGGAGTATGTCTATGCCTGAGTTCACCCACCTGCATATGCATAGCGAATATTCTCTTCTCGATGGCCTCAGCCGCCTGTCGGATCTATGCCGGAGAGCGCAGGAATTTGGCATGAAGTCTCTGGCGCTCACGGATCATGGTGTGATGTACGGGGCGGTCGAATTCGCTCATGCTGCTGAGGATCATGATCTCAAACCGATTATTGGTTGCGAGATTTACTTGGCCCCGCGCCTTATGCAGCAAAAAGACCCTGGTCACGATGCACACCCCTATCACCTGATCCTGTTGGCTGAGAACGAGAGCGGCTACCGGAATCTGATCAAACTGGTGACCAAGGCCCATCTGGAAGGCTATTACTATAAGCCTCGTGTGGATAAGCCGCTTCTTGCTCAATACAAGGATGGGCTGATCGCCCTCTCCGGTTGCAGGTCAGGAGAAATCCCGCGTTTGATCCTGCAAGGAAGCATAGGCAAAGCAAGAGAAACTGCCATTTGGTACCGCGATATTTTCGGTGCGAGCAACTTCTATCTGGAATTGCAGAGGCATGAGGGCTTGCCCGAATTGGAACAGGTGAACGCGGAATTGGTCGCTATGAGTCGCTCCCTTGGCATACCGCTCGTGGCAACCAACGATGCACACTATATACGAGCAGAGGATGCTGCGGCCCAAGAACTGCTGCTCTGTATCCAGACCGGCACCACCATGAATGATCCTAAGCGGATGCAGATGGGATCCCCGGATTACCACCTGCGCAGCCCAGAGGAAATGGCTGCCCTTTTTGCCCACCTTCCTGAGGCTTTGCGGAACACGATGGCCATCGCCGAGCGCTGCTCTGCGAACCTGAAGTACACCGGTTACCACCTCCCGGAGTTCGATGTGCCGCCAGGCTATGATACAGCGAGTTATCTGCGTCATCTCTGCGAGGAAGAGCTGAAAGAGCACTACCACCCGGTCACCGATGCGGCGATAGAGCGTTTGAACTATGAGTTAGACCTGATCCACGAGATGGGTTTTGATAACTATTTTCTTATCGTCTGGGACCTGATACACTACGCCAAGAGCCGGGGCATTCTCGTCGGCCCAGGCCGAGGGTCAGGGGCAGCGAGCATCGTGGCCTACTCTCTGGGGATTACGGCTCTGGATCCTCTGAAGCATGATCTTCTCTTCGAACGTTTCCTCAACCCTGGCCGTGTGACTATGCCGGATATTGACCTGGACTTTCCTGATGACCGGCGGGATGAGCTTATCCAGTACACCATGCAAAAGTATGGAGAGGACAGGGTGGCGCAGATCATCACCTTTGGCACCATGGCCGCGCGGGCTGCGATTCGAGATGTGGGACGCGCCCTCGACATCCCTCCCCCTGAAGTGGATCGCGTCGCTAAATTGGTGCCTTACGGCCCCAAGGTGCAGTTGAAAGATGCCTTAGAGCCGGGCACACCTCTCAGAGCGCTCTACGATCGGGAAGACTATATCCGCGATTGGATTGATAAAGCGCTCATGTTGGAAGGGATCTCGCGCCATGCCTCCACCCATGCGGCAGGCGTGGTCATCGGCGATAAACCGCTGACCGAGTATGTGCCTCTGCAGCGCGCCCCCAGCGGCGAGGGGAACATCGCCACCTATTCCATGGAAGTCCTGGAAGAGATCGGCCTGCTCAAGATTGATTTTCTTGGCCTCTCGATGCTTACCATCCTACAACGGGCCATGGATCTTGTGGCCAAGATGCATGGCAAGCGCATAACTCTGGAGTCCATTCCGTTGGACGATCCCGACATTTACCGTCTCCTCTGCACCGGCGAAGTGACTGGCCTCTTCCAACTGGAAAGTGCTGGCATGAGGAGGGTATTGCGCGATCTCCAGCCTTCCGCTTTTGAGGATGTCGTAGTCTTGCTATCCCTTTATCGGCCCGGCCCCATGCAATTCATCCCCACTTACATCAATCGCAAACATGGGCGAGAGCCGATTGAATACCCGCACCCCGCTCTGGAACCGATCTTGAAAGAGACCTACGGCGTCCTCGTGTACCAGGAACAGGTGCTGCGCATGGCTCGCGACCTGGCCGGTTACACCATAGGCGAAGCGGATTTGCTGCGGCGTGCCGTGGGTAAAAAGAAGGGGAAAGAGCTTAAGGCGCACCACGAAAAGTTCACCGCTGGCGTTATCGCGCGGGGGCTGGGGCCGGAGGATGCGGAGCAACTCTTCCAGGCGATCAGCTATTTTGCCAACTATGGGTTCAATAAACCGCACAGCGCAGCCTATGCCGTCGTGACGTGCCAGACGGCCTATTTCAAAGCCAAGTACCCTGTAGAATATATGGCGGCCTTGCTCTCGGTGGAAAGGAACAATACCGAAAAGCTCACCATGCTCACTGCCGAGTGCCGTCGCCTGGGAATCGAAATTCTGCCTCCCGATGTCAATCACAGTGAGCTAGACTTTACCATCGAGTATATCCCCGAAAGCCAGGTCAAGGCCACCGCGGACAACACGGCTGCCCTCCTCGATGCCCCGGAGGGTGTGATAGGCCGGCCGGCCATTCGCTTCGGCCTGGGGGCGATCAAGAACGTGGGAGGAGGCCCGATACAGGCTATTCTAGAAGGGAGGAAAGAGAGGCCCTTCCAAAGCATTGATGACTTTTGCCAGCGGGTGGATTTGCGACAGGTGAACAAGCGCGTCCTGGAGTGTCTCATCAAAGCCGGAGCGTTAGACTGTTTTGGCGGGCGCGCCCAACTCCTGGAAATTATGGATCGCATGATCGCCTATAGCCATCAACGCCATGAAGCTAAGGATATCGGACAGTGGAGCTTCTTCGACCTTGATGATAACGGGTTGCAGGGGGCCACTGGTGAGTCATCGCTGTTTTATCCTCTCCCACGCCTGGATGCGGTCCCTGCCAAAAAGGTGTTGCAATGGGAAAAAGAGCTTCTAGGCACCTATGTCTCTGAGCACCCCTTGCAGGCTCTGGCGCGTCTGCCGGCCGACGTAGTTTCCTCCGATCAAATTGATGCCACGCTGAAAGGGCAGGAGGTCACGCTGGCTGGCATGGTGGCGGGCGTTCGCGTGATCACCACGCGCAATGATAAAGCGATGGCTTTTGTGCAATTGGAGGATTTGCACTCCACCATCGAGGTTGTTGTCTTTCCTAACCCCTATGCGGACACGGCAGAGCTTTGGGCAGAGGATAATATCCTGCTCATCAAGGGGCGTGTTGATGAGCGCGATGGCTCACCTAAGATAATCTGCCAATCCGTCGAAGAATTCGCACCTACCAAAACAGGCCCTGCAGAGCTGGCTGATCGCCCCAAGCTCCTGCAAATCACTTTCCATCGCACAGATAACCTTGAACAAGACAAGAAACGCCTGAACGAAATATGTCGTCTATTGGAAAGCTACCGGGGCCATGATCGCTACCGTCTGCGAGTTATCAGCCCTGTTGGCATCGTCCAGATGGATTTTCCGAACTATACTACCAAATGCAACCCGGAATTGCAGAGAAAACTTGGCAATTTAGTGGGCCAGGATGCCCTACAAATAGGTTGGGCGTAGGCACAGGTGCAGAATGCGCAGGCATAAAGCCTGCGACTACAACTAGCATCAAAAAGCTCATGTATCTTGCACCCTGTATCTTGCTTATTGCCTTGCTGGCTCTATCCGCCTGCTCCCCATCTGCCACCAAAGGTGCGGCGACGTGGCAGCAGACGCAAGGCCCGCCCGGCGCCAAGGTCAATGCTTTGGCTATTGATCCCAATCGTCCCCATGTTCTGTATGCAGGAACCAGCGCTGGCCTTTTCCGCAGCGGCGACGGAGGCGATTCCTGGCAGAAACCCTCTCATCCGGAACTGACTTGGCAAGAAGTACAGGCTATAGCCATCGCCCGCGACTCTCGCGTCTACGTTGGGACACACAGAGGCCAGATTTTCTACAGCACGGACGCCGGCTTGAGTTGGATGACTTCTTCTGAGGGGCTGCTGGACAAGATCATCTGGTCTCTGGCCGTGCACCCCTGGGCACCGACGCTTCTCTACGCAGGTAGTGATACCATCTATCAAAGCGAGGACGGTGGAGCGCATTGGACGCCGCTTTCCCCTCCTTTCGCCGGGGCGCGTGTTGCTGCGCTGGCCATCCACGCCAGCGCGCCCCAATTCCTCTATGCGGGCACAGAGAGGGGGATCTTCAGGAGTGATGATGGAGGCCGCACCTGGCGAGAGACTAACCAGGGACTGCCTGCCGACACGAGCGTGGAAACCCTCGTTGTGGCCCAGGCTTCTGTAGCCGATCCTCAACTCATCATCTGCGCGGGCACAAACAGGGGGATCTATCGCAGCACCGATAATGGCGTGAGCTGGCAACCAGCAACTCGTGGCGTGGGGGAGAGCCTGGTAGGCTCCCTGGGTTACTGTCCACCGCTGCCGTTCATCCTTTATGCTGGCGTTCGCGGCCAAGGGGTCGCGCGCAGCGTTGACGCAGGCGACAATTGGGAAATCATCGCGCCGGAACTGCGCGGTGGGATGGTCAACGCCCTGGCGCTCGATCCCGAACGACCGAGCCTGATCTATGCCGGGACAGCGGCTGACATCTACCGTAGCACCAATATGGGGGCGACCTGGAGCGCCTTGCATAACCGCCTCTTCGGCAGCAATGTGCAGGCTCTGCAATTGATAACCGTGGGCAAGAACGCGATGCGCATCCTCGCTTCCACTCCCTGGGGAATCTACAGGAGCGAAGATGCTGGCAGAAACTGGCAACTTTGCGATTCTGCCACGGAAATGAACGCGCTTGTGCTGATCCTCGCTGCCCCCCATACCCTCTATGCAGGAACCTGGCACAGCCAAATCTGCCGCAGCACTGACGACGGCGCGACCTGGAAAGTCGCACAGGAGAATTTGGCCTCTGGTGCGCCGATCACTGCCCTGGCCGTTGACTATCCGCCCAAGAACCAGCCCACTGTAGGGAGCGCTATCTACGCCGGAACGGCAGGGGCAGGAGCTTTCTGGAGTGGCGACGGCGGCGAAACCTGGCGGCAGATCAATGAAGGGCTGGCAAACAAGCATCTACTTACCCTGGCCATCGCCATCTCTCCAGGCCAGGTGCGGAGATTATTTGCCGGGACATCCGCTGGGGCCTTTTCTCTGGACATCTCGCGGCTGCCCGAGAGCGGTGCAATCTGGCGGAGCGTGTCCCAACTCCCCGTCGTCGAAATCCGCGCATTGCTGGCTGGCGTTCCCCCTTCGATGATCTACGCTATAACCCCTGACTCCATTCTCAAAAGCACCGATGGTGGGGAAAAGTGGGACAGGATCGGGGAGACGTCGCTGGCCACTCTCGACATAGACCTGCAAGCCCTGGCACTGCCGCCTGATAAACAAGCCGACGCCATCTATATAGGCACGGATCGAGGGATACTAGCAAGTCACGATGGAGGCCAAAGTTGGGCCTTGGCCCTCGAGGGCTTGTGGGTCAATTCATTGCTTGTCGAGCCGGGTCGTTCTCATCGGCTTTACGCGGGGATTAGAGATGGAGGCGTTTGGACGGGGGTGGATGCTGTGGCCAGGGGCGCGAGATTCGCAGGCGTAAAGCCTGCGGCTACGTTGGGAGTATTGGCCGCGGCGGTGCTTGCAGGGCTTGCCGGGTTTGTGGGGTTCAGGAGGCTGCGGCGTCCGAAGGGGCGCTTGCCGGTGCGCATCCTGGAGCGCAACTGGGATGAATGGGATCGCAAAATCGGGGAAACGCTCATGCGTTACGGGAAGGCGGCCTTTGTCACGCTGAGCGACATCCCGGAGGATATGCGCCTGGCAGCCATGCAATGCTATCTGGAGGTACACACCGAGCAGGGCCTGGTATGGCAGGCAACACCTCCCAGCATCGAGTTAGCTGAGTCTCGTCGCGTGCAGGCTTTCTTGCGCAACTGGCGGGCAGCCCAGGGCAGATTGGATAACCCCTCGGCCTTTCGCGCTGCCGTCTCGCGTCTCACAGATCAACTTGTCAACTTCCTCGGTTTAACCCGATTGTCTTCCCGCACTTATAAACACCTGCATAGCTTTGTCGTGGAAGGCCCTGCGCTGCGACTGCGCATTCCGACGCGCTTTCCGATCATCTATATGCGTCAAACCCATTTCACGGCTGAAGATGTGCGGGATTTGCGTGCTTTGCTGGATATCCTGCACATCAGCGGCTATTTCGCCCTGGTCATCGTGTTCGATGACCAGTCTGTAAGCGCGGGCGTTACGCCTGTGTTAGAACTGAGACGCCTGGTCAAGGACGCAGCGCACGACCTGATCGTGTTGGATTTCCAGGATCTTTTCGCCATCGTCACCGCCAAGCGGCGAGAACAACAATTGGTACGCCTTATCCTGAAGCAAGTGGACCTCACCGTCGTATCACCTTACGTGACGCATGGCCCTGTGCCGGAAAACATGTTCTTTGGCCGGGATCAAGAGATCAAAGCGATCATGCGAACGATCCAGGACCAAAGCTTTGCCATCGTGGGTGGGCGCAAGATCGGCAAAACATCCTTGCTCCTGCACATCAATCGTCTCCTGCTCGACGCGCCGCAATACATCCCCTTGCATCTGGACTGTCAGGCTATTCAGGATTACGAAGCATTCTTTGAGGCCCTCTTTTCCCACAGCCCTGTAGCCGCAGGCTCTACGCCTGCGGGCTTCATACCTGCAAACTCAGAGGCCACAAACCTCATGTCTGCGCTTGAGCAAGTGCTGGCTGCTTGCCGTGAACAGAGTCAGAAAGAGGGGCCTATCGTCGTTTTGCTGGATGAAGCGGATAGCCTGTTGGACTATGACGTCAAAAACCAGGAAAAGCTGTTTCGCGTCTTCCGCACGCTCTCGCAGGAGAACCGCTGCCGTTTCGTCTGTTGCGGCGAGCGGGTGCTCAATGCTCGCCTGCAGAATCCCGACTCTCCCCTGTTCAACTTCTGCCAGGTGCTGCGCCTGGGTTTTCTGACGCCGCAGAGCGCAAGCCAGATCATCTTGGAGCCGATGCAAGAAATGGGCATCCTCCTGGAGGAGCCGGATGCACTGGCGACCAGCATCATAGAACTCTCTTCCTGTCACCCGAACATCGTGCAATACATCTGCCAGCAGCTTCTGGTGCAGATCAATGCCTATCGAACGGAGTTCGGGGAGAATCGCGCCATCACGAAGGGAGACCTGGAAGCGGTAAGCCAGTCGCGCTACTTTGCCGACTATTTCCTGGCGACGATATGGGGCAGCGCCAGCCCTCTGGAACAGATCATCACCTTATTGATGATAGATCATCCACTGGTCACAGCCAGCGAACTGCTGACCATCCTCCAAGAGCATGGTGTTACCGCTTCTCAGGAAAGTGTGGAGGAGGCCCTGGAGCATCTGGTCTTGTGTTCCATCCTGGATAGGGAAAGGCAACATTACGCTTTTGCAGCGCACTCTTTCCCGGATATAGTTGAGTCGTCCCAGGATGTGCCAGCTTTGCTGGACAGTTTGCGCTCATCAGTACAAACACCTATGCCCGACAGAGCGCCATAAGAGATAAAACCGCAAAGCCGAAGACGCCAAGCCTTTATGATTCGTTCTTTGCGACTTGGCGACTTCGCGTTGGTATATTTTGGGGGGAGAGTTGAATGCGGGATCGTCTGTTCAAAACTAAAGGGCCGCTGGATCCTGCCAAGGACCAGGCCATCCTGATCGAGCGCCGAGAGCTTTGGCAATTGCTGCGCCTGGTGACACAGCCGGGCACCTCCAGCTATGTCGCCCTACTAAGCCCCCGGCAAACAGGAAAGACCACCCTCCTCTATCAGGTGCGCACTTTGCTGGAGGAGAAGGACTGCGGCGTCGCCTTAGTGGATCTCTCTCCTTTAGAGAATCGGGACGAGGCCGAATGTTACCGTTTTGTTTGCCGCCAGATCCTCGCAGAGTTAGGGGGAAAGTTGCGCCTGCCTAAGACAAGCCGCGACAGGCTAGAAGGGGTGACAGGCCCGACGCAATTCCACGATTTCTTGTGGGAAGTGGCGCAAAGAGCAAGGCCCGCGCGTTTGGTCATCATGCTAGATGAAGTGAAGGCGATCCCTCCGGCCATCGCCAGCGCCTTCTTCGGCACCATTCGCAGCGTCTTCACCAGCCGACGCAAACAGTCCGAACAAGCCTTCGAGAAGTACACGTTTATCTTCTCTGGCGCCAACGAGCTTTATGAACTGACCAGTGGGAAAAACTCGCCTTTGAATATCTGTGAGACGATCTATCTGAAAGATTTCGATGCCGATGGTGTCTGGGCTTTGGTCTCCAAGTTGCAGCGTCTGGGCGCGCAAGTCTCCAGAGAGGTAAGCGATTATATCTATCAGCAGGCGAAAGGGCATCCCTATCTCACGCAACGCATCTGTTCGATCCTGGAAATCCGCGAGGTGCCGATCGTCACCATCCCCGCTATAGATGAGGCCGTCTCCGAGGTCATCCGCAGTGATGACAACCTGGACTATATCACGCGCCAGTTGGACAAAGAGCTTGTGGCGCGAGACCTGGCCCGGCAGATCGTATCTGGGAGGCGAGAGGTACCCTTTAGCCGTGTGAATCATGCCCTCTCCCGTCTGGAGATGATAGGCATCATCGCCGATAGCGATCCTTGTGCTATTCGTAATCCCATATACCAGCGCGCCCTACAGGGATATTTTCGCCTATCTCCTAATGCTAAAGCCTGGAGGAGGCGCCGTGTTCTCTCTGTCGTGTTAGCTCTGGTTTTCCTCCTGACCCTGCCTACCGTCTTTCTGTATACGACCGAGGTACTCCTCACGGAGCGGTACGTGAACCAGGCCATTGCCGTGCCCGCCTTAAATGTTACAGGCTACATCCGCCACGACGCGCTTATTGGCCCAGGGGAGCAAGAGGAGATCGAAATTGAGGTTTCGCGCCCGCCCGCAGGAGACCTGTCCCCTGTCCAGGTGGAATTGAGACCCAAGGAGAACGACCTGACTAGCGCGGACGGCAATTACTCGTTGGTGTATAGCAAGGAACATGAAAGCCAGCGTTTTCTCATTAGTTTGCGCAAAAGCGTCAGGCTGCAAGACCTTCTTTTTCCCTTCACTGCTCAGCGACAACGGCACGTAGACCTTTTCATTACGGCTGCTCCGAAGCCAGGCAGCCCTCGCCCCGAAGGGATCGCCCCCTGCTATACAGCGACGATGAAGGTGGATTATTTCTCCTCCTTTATGGGATCGGCGTTGGTAGGGGTCGCCAGCCTGATAGCGGGGATCGCGGGTTTTCTGAGCCGCTTCGACACTTTTGGAGAATGGCTGCACATCTTGAGAGTCAGCAAACGGAAGGAGCAAAGTTGACAAATACAACAAGATGATCAACCTTCACAATCACACCACCTTCTCCGATGGACACTTTACGCCCGAAGAGATCATTCAAGCCGCGTTGGAGGCCAGGCTCACGCATGTTGGTATCAGCGACCACTTTAGAACGGCGAAGCTGGCGTTAACCGCGCAATATGTCATTACAGAAGAGTTTGACAACTATATCCAGCACATCCGCACTCTCGCCGCGCGGTATGCCGATAGGGTCAGTGTCCTCGCTGGACTGGAAATTGATTTCTCGGAGCGCACGCCGCTGGATCAGCTTTGGCTGAAGGGGTTCAGCCAAACGCCGCTGAATAACCTGGATTATGTCTTGTTCGAATATGTTGGCGACCGAGATTGGCAGGGGCTTTCCCTCGCCGCTCTGTTGTCCTATCGTCGCTGGCTTCATGTGCCGGTTGGCCTGGCCCATAACCCACTCTCGCGCAATTTCCTTTCCGTGCCTCCGGAAAAGCTCGCGGAGACGCTGGCGCAATACGAGATTTTCGTAGAGCTTTGCCCTTCGGATTATTACTATATCGCAGCGTCGCTGAGCGGAGAAAAGGTCCCCCACTACCGCGACCCCGATCCGTATAACGATGCCTTGCTTGCGGCCTGCAAGGAGAAAGGGGTGCTTTTCTCCATCGGCAGCGATACCCACAGCCGCATTGCCGAGGTGGCTGACATACAAGATGCCCAGGCTTTTCTCCAGGAGAAGGGCCTGGCCAACCAGTTGCTCACCGATCGTTATTGGCCGCGAAAATAGAATCTTTGCACAAGGAGGTGCACCAGTGAAGCAGTTCTTATCGGGCAATGAAGCCATTGCGCGTGGCGCCTGGGAGAGCGGTGTGCAAGTCGCTGCTGCCTATCCCGGCACCCCCAGCACCGAGATATTAGAGGCCCTGGCCCGCTTTCCTGGCGTTTACGCCGAATGGAGCCCCAACGAAAAGGTGGCCCTGGATGTGGCTATCGGCGCGGCCTACGCCGGGGCACGTGCCCTCGCCGCCATGAAGAACGTGGGGGTGAACGTGGCCGCTGATGCGCTCTTTGCGGCCTCTGTGAGCGGTGTAGAAGGCGCTTTGGTCATCGTTTCTGCCGACGATCCCTCTCTGCACAGTTCCGGCAACGAGCAGGACAATCGCCGCTACGCCAAGTTCGCGCGCATTCCTTGCCTAGAGCCGACAGATAGCCAGGAGGCCAAAGACCTGGTCGGTGTTGCTTTCGAGATTAGCCACCAATTCGACACCCCAGTCCTGCTCCGTACCACGACGCGCATCTCCCACTCCCATAGTCTAGTGGAGGTGGGATCGCGCCATGTCCAGGAGCCTGCGTCCCCTCGAGAGTACCGCATAGATGTCACCAAGTATGTGACCGTTCCTGCTCATGCTTTCCTGCGGCGTCCCGTTGTGGAAGAACGGATTACCAGGCTAAGTGCCTATGCCGAGACCTTTCGTTTTAACCGGATAGAGATTGGCGACAGGCGGCTAGGTATCGTCACCAATGGCATATCCTACCAACACGCCAAAGAGGTCTTTCCGCAAGCTTCCTTTCTCGTCTTGGGGATGACCTATCCCCTCCCAACGGAGATGGTCCGCCGTTTCGCCACGGAAGTGAAGCAACTGATCGTCATCGAGGAGGTGGATCCTTTTATCGAGGAAGAGATTAAGCTCATGGGCATCCCCGCACGGGGCAAGGACATTTTCCCCAGCATCGGGGAATTGAACCCTGAGATTGTCCGCGAACGGGCCATCGTCGCGGGATTGCTCCCCGCCGCAGCAGGCGCTAAAGTCAAGGAGCCGGACAAGGGCCATCTCCCCGCTCGCCCGCCGATCCTCTGTCCTGGCTGTCCGCACCGAGGCATCTATTACATTGCTCACAAGCTGAAGCTCGTCGTCAACGGAGACATCGGTTGCTATACCCTTTCCTTCCAGCCGCCGCTCAATGCCACCCATACCTGCGGCTGCATGGGGCAAAGCATCGGTGTGGCCCATGGCATGGCCAAAGCGGGGGTCGCCCACCGCCCCGTCGCTGCCATCGGCGATTCGACCTTCTTTCACGCGGGCATGCCCGCCCTGGTGAATGTGGCCTACAACCAGAGCAACGTGATCACCGTGATCCTCGATAATCGGGCCACAGCGATGACGGGGCATCAGGATAACCCTGGTACGGGAAAGACCCTGCAAGGCAAAGATACGGTGGAAATCGAATTCGAGCCTCTGGCCAGGGCGATGGGCATCGAGGAGACATATACTGTGGATCCCTACGACCTGGCCACGGTCGAGCGCGTCTTTCGACACTGCCTGAAGACAGACAAGCCGGCCGTTATCATCTCTCGCCGCGAATGCGCGCTGCTGCCCAAGGCCAGGAAGGAGTGGAAGTCGCTGCGCGTGAACGCGGAGCGCTGCAATGGCTGCGGCCTTTGCTTCCGCGTGGGCTGCCCTGCTGTCCTAGCCAGCGAGGAGATAGACGAGCGTACGCATCGCCACAAAGCGCGTCTGGATCCGCTCCTGTGCACCGGCTGTGAGATTTGCGCCCAGGTCTGCGCGCGCAAGGCTATCCTCACCCGCGCCCAACTGTGATCGCACCCGTGAAAGGTGCGACTACGGGTGCGCTTTTGAAGCGCATCCGACTGGAGGTCAAAACCTTATGAAACCCTATAACTTCTTTCTCGTCGGCGTCGGCGGCCAGGGAACGCTCCTGGCGAGCGATGTCCTGGCCCTGGTTGGTATCAAGGTCGGCTATGACGTGAAGAAATCAGAGATACACGGCATGGCGCAAAGGGGGGGCAGCGTGACTAGCCAGGTGCGTTGGGCAGAAAAGGTCTACTCCCCCTTGGTAAGCAGAGGGGAAGCGGACTATTACCTGGCCTTTGAACGGCTGGAGGGGCTGCGCTACATCGAATACTTGCGCCTTGGTGGCGTGGCCATCATCAACGACTACAAGATACCGCCAGTCTCAGTCAACGTGGGGGCGGATGAATACCCGGACGAGGAGCGGACGCAACGCATCTTGAGGGAGGTGACGGAGCGAGTCTATTTTGTTCCCGCCATGCAAATCGCTGAGGCGGTAGGGAATGCGCGCACCAACAACGTCGTCCTTCTGGGCGCGCTCTCCTCGTTCCTGGATGTGCCCCCAGAGAGTTGGTTGGAAGTCATCTCCGAGCGAGTTCCGCAGCGATACATAGAGATCAACCGACAGGCATTTTTGCGGGGACGACAGGCGATAAAGATTGCGGATTTGCCAAAAAAGACAAATCGAGTATAGTTTCACTCCTTGGATTGCGAAAGTGGCTGAAGTCGCCACTACAAGCCCTCAAGCGGGCCTTGGCGAAGTATTGACTGTCTCACGGAGGATTCATGGATTTGCGCGGATGCCGGTGGATGCTAACGCTTTCCCTGTTAGCCCTAGCCATTCCCCTGGCGATAGGTATGTCAGTTTCGGCGGAGACTGGCAAAGCCCCGTTGGCGAGCGCGGACTTTGAAACTATGCCCCCTTCCCAAACAAAGCCTGTAGCTCGAATGCTCGTGTTC
>CAYPON010000052.1:0-6930 GCA_964412315.1 uncultured Anaerolineae bacterium
CCGTGAGGGTGGCCGCACCGTCGGCGCTGGCGTCATCACCAAAATCCTGGACTAAACTAGCTTTTTAACCCTTAGGGAGACCTATGGCCAAACAGCAACGGATTAGGATTCGTCTAAAAGCATACGACCATCGTGTTCTGGATCAATCGGTGCAAAAGATCGTCGAGGCGGCAGAGCGAAGTGGCGCTGTCGTCGTGGGGCCTGTGCCCCTCCCGACGAAGGTCGAGAAATTCTGCGTCAACCGGGCCACGTTTATTCACAAGGATTCTCGTGAGCAGCTAGAGATCCGGACTCATAAGCGGCTTATAGATGTGCTGGAGCCGAGCGGCAAGACCATAGAGACGTTGATGCGCCTTAACTTGCCTGCTGGGGTGGATATCGAGATCAAGCTATAACCGTGGCAACATAGTATCGCGCGGTTACGCTCACCAGGTGGTAAAGGGGGTTTGAGGGTGAAAGGATAGGCTCTATGCCGTGTGTATGCAGCCTGGGATAGCCGGTTCCTAAGCCCAAGTGACTATGGCTACAAGAGTGGGACTATTAGGCAAAAAAGTGGGCATGACTCAGCTCTTTTCTGAAAACGGGGAGACCATACCGGTTACAGTGATTGAGGCTGGACCATGTTATGTGACGCAAATCAAAACGGTGGATCGTGATGCTTACAACGCAGTCCAGATCGGCTTGGACGAGACTAAGCGATTGAATAAGGCCGAGGCGGGGCATTTGAAGGATTTGCCACTTCTGCGGCATTTGCGCGAGCTGAGAACCGATGATGTGGCGCGATATCATCTCGGGCAGAAGCTGGATGTCAGCATATTCAAGGTGGGGGAGAAAGTTGACGTGGTTGGGACCTCCAAGGGTAAAGGGTTCGCCGGCGTCGTGAAGCGTCACGGCTTTCGCGGTGGCCCCAAGACCCACGGCCAGTCCGACCGTCACCGTGCTCCAGGCGCAATTGGCTCCACAACAAGTCCGGGACGTGTTTTCAAAGGGCTGCGCATGGCTGGCCACATGGGCGCTCGGCGCACGACAAGCCAGAATCTTGAAGTAGTGCTGGTGGATCCTGAGCGGAACCTTTTGGCAGTTAGGGGAGCTGTGCCTGGCGCCAAGGATAGCCTGGTTTTCGTGCGAAGGGCCAGAAAAAGCCAGATTCTTTAATGGATTCAAGTTCGAGGAGATGCGGTAATGCGATTACCTGTTTACAACATGGCCGGCGACAAAGTGGATGAAGTCGAGTTGAGGGAAGACATCTTTGGGGTCCCTGTCAACCGCTCAGTCATGCACCAGGCTTTGTTGCGGCAATTCGCCAATGCCCGGCTGGGAACCGTGGATACCAAGACTCGCGCGGAAGTCAGTGGTGGAGGGCGAAAGCCCTGGCGGCAGAAAGGTACCGGGCGCGCGCGGCAAGGTAGCATCCGCGCTCCCCATTGGCGCGGCGGAGGGATCGTCTTTGGGCCGCATCCGCGCAGCTATCAACAGAAGATGCCCAAAAAGATGCGCCAACTAGCACTGAAATCCGCTCTGTCTTCCAAAGTCTCGTCAGGCCAGGTGGTGCTTTTAGATCAACTGAGCATGGGCGTGCCGAAAACAAAAGATTTTTTGGCAGTTCTGAACAATGTATCGGTGAGCTCTAGCGCATTGGTACTTTTATCGGTGCAGGATGTGAATGTGGAAAAGTCGGCACGCAATCTACCCTATGTCAAGACATTGCGAGCCGACTGTCTAAATGTAGCGGATATCCTTTATTACGATTATCTGGTCATGCCGTTGGCCGCCTTGCGCATCGTCGAGAACATCTGGGGCCAACCTTCCACGCCGCAGGGAGAGTGACAATGCACGTGTACAAGGTTCTCAAACGCCCTTTGACCACTGAGAAGACGAGCTTCATGTCCGCTCGTTTGCGCCAGTATGCCTTCGAGGTGGATGGAAAAGCCAACAAACACCAGGTCAAAGAAGCTGTCGAGAAGATCTTTAAGGTCAAAGTGACCTCCGTTAATCTCCTGACAGTGCCTGGCAAGCCACGTCGTTGGGGTAGGCACGAGAGCCATGCCCCAGCGTGGAAAAAAGCTATTGTCACCCTGGCCCCCGGAGATAGTATCTCCTTCTTTGAAGGGGTCTAAGTGCCTGCCTGTGTAGCCGCAGGCTTTATGCTGCGGAAACGCACCTGTAGAAGGTGCGGCTACCAGTTGTTCGATTTGCTGATCCTAGTTTCGAGGTAAGGGAGTATTTTATGGCCATAAGAGTATACAAGCCAACCTCTCCCGGGCGACGGGCAACGAGTGTTTCGACCTTCGAGGAGATCACAGTGAGCGAGCCTGAGCGCAGCTTGACTGTAGCGCTCCGCAACAACGCCGGTCGCAGTTTCCGGGGCACGATAACGGTGCGCCACCGGGGAGGTGGAAACAAACGCCGCTATCGGTTGATTGATTTCAAGCGGGATAAGCAAGGTATTGCGGGCCGCGTGGAGTCTATACAGTATGATCCGAACCGCTCAGCGCGCATCGCTCTAGTGGTTTACCCCGATGGGGAAAAACGATATATCATCGCCCCTCTGGATCTTCGGGTCGGCGATATGGTGATGGCTGGCCCCAATGCCGAGGTGCGACCCGGCAATTCGCTGCCGCTCGCCAATATCCCGCTGGGAACTCTGGTCCACAACATCGAGTTGCAGCCGGGAGGGGGAGGCCAGTTAGCTAGGGCGGCGGGCGTTTCCGCGCAATTGATCGCCAAAGAAGGCCGCTATGCTACGGTTCGCTTGCCTTCTGGAGAGATGCGTTTGCTTAACATGCAATGCATGGCTACTATCGGCCAGGTCAGCAATCTCGACCATTCCAATATCAAGCTAGGCCGGGCTGGGCGAAAGCGTCACCTGGGTCGTCGGCCTCACGTCCGGGGTTCGGCTATGACGCCAAGGGATCACCCCCATGGTGGAGGTGAAGGAAAGGCACCGATAGGTATGTCTTCTCCCAAGAGCCCTTGGGGCAAACCGACCTTGGGATACAAGACGCGACGCAATAAGGCGACGGATAAGATGATTGTTCGTCGCCGCTCGAAGAAGAAGAGTGGGTAATGGAAAAGTTAAGGGCTGAGCTTGATGGAGGGTGAAAGCTATTCGGCTTTTGCTGAGGAGGTTGCGCGAGGATGTCCAGGTCGCTGAAAAAGGGGCCGTTTGTAGATGCAAAGTTGTTGAGAAAGATCGAGACTATGAATCGGCTTGGGGAGAAACGGGTCATTAAGACGTGGTCCCGTGCGTCCACCATATTCCCCCAGATGGTGGGGCATACCATCGCCGTGCATGATGGCAGAAGGCATGTGCCCGTTTACATCACGGAGAATATGGTTGGCCACAAGTTGGGGGAGTTTGCACCCACACGTTATTTCCGCGGCCACACTGCCCGTGAGAAAAAGATAGTGGCGCGGAAATAGGGGGAAATAGGTATGGACGTTGAGGTTAAGGCTGTCGCCAAGTATATCTTGATGTCTCCGAGCAAGGCGCGCCTAGTGGTGGATATGGTTCGCGGCATGGGGGCGCAGGATGCCCTGAATATGCTCAAGTTTGTGCCCAAGGCCGCTGCCAAGCCTATTTCCAGGGTGATCCAATCCGCCGTAGCTAATGCTGAGGAGAACTATGGTTTAGCGGCCGCTGAATTGTATGTCGCCGAGATCACGGCTGATGCTGGTCCCACTCTCAAGCGTCGTCGTTTCGCTGCTCGAGGGCGGGTCAAGCCGATATTGAAGCGGATGACGCATCTCACAGTCGTATTGGCCTCTAGAGAGCAGGACTAGGGCTACTACGTGGATCCGCAAAGGAGGGACTCACTTGGGTAGGAAAGTACACCCGACGGTATTCAGGCTAGGTTTCATCAAGGATTGGCAAGCGAGATGGTATAGCGAGAAGGGAGATTATGTGGCTCTGCTTCATGAAGACCTGATGATCCGCAAGCTCATCAGCAAAGAGTTGGCGCAAGCTGGCATCGCCAAGATGGATATTGAGCGATTTCCCAAGCAAATCTCCATTACCATCTATACTGCCAAACCAGGAATCATCATTGGCCGCAAAGGTGCCAGCGTCAATGCCCTGCGTCAGGAATTGGAAGAGAAAACCGGCAAAAAGATTCGCGTTGACGTGCAGGAGATCCCGAATCCGGAACTCGATGCGCAATTGGTGGCCGAGAGCATCGCCGAGCAAATCGAGCGCCGCATTTCCTACAAACGGGCCATGAAGCAAGCCGTCGCGCGGGCCATGCGCTTAGGTGCAGGAGGCGTCAAGATCGTTTGCGGTGGCCGCCTCTCCGGAGCGGAAATGGCTCGTCGTGAGCGGGTGCATGATGGCCGAGTCCCTCTGCAAACTTTGCGGGCTGATATAGATTATGCGCAAACGGAAGCCTTAACCACGTTGGGACGGATCGGGATCAAGGTGTGGATACACAAGGGTGAAGTGCTTCCTGAAGCCCCACCTCCAGTTGAGGAAGTGAGTAGGGAGGTCTGAGATCATGTTGATGCCCAAGCGCATTAAATATCGCAAGTCTCATCGGGGGCGAATGAAGGGGCGCGCTACCCGAGGCGAAGGTATCGCTTTTGGCGAAATCGGTTTGCAGGCTTTGGAGCCCTGTTGGATGACCAGCCGTCAGATCGAGGCGGCTCGTCGCGCTATTATGCATCATATCAAACGAGTTGGTAAGCTCTGGATCCGCGTATTTCCTGACAAGCCGGTGAGCAAAAGGCCAGCGGAGACCCGTATGGGTGGCGGAAAAGGCGTTCTGGATCATTGGGTATGTGTGGTCAAGCCGGGCCGCGTGCTTTTTGAGCTAGGTGGAGTGCGAGAGGATATCGCACGGGAAGCCATGCGGTTAGCCTCCCATAAGTTGCCTATCAAAACGCAGATTATCAGCAAGGTAGAGACCACAGCGGGGGGTGAGGCGGCGTGATGCAGGAACGCGAACTGAGAGGAATGGACGCGGAAGGACTCAGTCGGAGGTCTACCGAACTGCTAGGTGAATTGCAGGAAATGCCTGCCAAGATAGATCAGGCGTATCAGGAACTTTTCAATCTGCGTTTTCGCTTGGCTACTAAGCAGTTGGAAGACACTAGCCAGATTCGCAGGGCCAGGAAGCAAATCGCCCGCCTGAAGACCGCCATGTCCGAGATGCAGCGCGAGTGGGCATTCATAGAGTCAATCCGTCGTGAGCGTGAAGGGCATTAGGAGGAAGATATGCAAGGCCATCGCAGAAGAATGATCGGCCAGGTTGTCAGTGATAAGATGGACAAGACCGTTGTCGTGGTCGTGGAAACCCGCAAACGTCATCCCCTATACGACAAGGTCATACAGGTCACTAAACGGTACAAGGCTCACGACGAGAAAAATGATTGTCATGTCGGGGACCGCGTGCAGATTGTGGAGTCTCGTCCTCTAAGCGGAGAAAAACGCTGGGTTGTGGAAGCGGTATTGGAGCGAGCGCAATGATCATGGTGTACACACGTCTCAAGGTTGCCGATAACACCGGCGCGAAAGAAATCATGTGCGTCAAGGTGTTGGGCGGCACCAGGCGACGTTACGCTCGAATAGGCGATGTGATCGTGGCGACAGTCAAGCAATCCACGCCGGGCAGCGCACTCAAGAACGGCGATCTGGTTAAGGCCGTTATAGTCCGCACGGTCAAGGAGCAACGCCGAAACGACGGCTCTTACATCCGCTTCGATGAAAACGCGGCGGTGATTCTGGATGAGGGGAAGAACCCTAAGGGCACGCGCATCTTCGGCCCGGTGGGGCGGGAATTGCGCGAGCAGGGATTTATGAAGATTATCTCTTTGTCGCCAGAAGTGCTGTAGGGGCGAGGGTTGGACGTTTTGAGGTTAGGAGGGAGTGAAAAGCGAGCGGATCGCTTTCGCCGAGGGAGAAGTGAGATGAAAGTCAAGAAAGGTGACACCGTGGAGGTGATCCGTGGGGAGGACAAGGGGTTGCGAGGCACAGTGCATCAGGTGCTGCCTGGCAAGAGCAAGGATGGTTCAGGCGAGTTGGACCCCAATCATGATCGCGTGGTCATCTCTGGCGTCAATATCATCAAGAAGCATCAACGCCGCACAGGAGATGTGCGCACACAGGTGGGCATCATCGAACGGGAAGCGCCAGTGCATATCTCCGATGTAGCTTTGGTTTGCCCCCATTGCAATCGTGCGACTCGGGTAGGTTACCAAATCCAGGCCGATGGCACGAAGGTGAGGTTCTGTAAACGCTGCCGAGAGACGATTGAATAGGAAGCAGCGGTGAGGAGACCATAAGTATGGTACCAAGGTTGAAGCAAAGATATGTGGATGAAATCCGGCCTGCGCTGATGAAGGAATTTGGCTATCGCAACACCATGGAGGTTCCACGTCTGGTCAAAGTCGTGGTCAATGTGGGATTGGGAGAAGCTCTGCAAAACGCCAAGGCTCTGGATGCAGCCAGCCAGGACATTGCTAAGATTACCGGGCAGCGGCCAGTCATCACGCGGGCCAGGAAGTCCATTGCCAACTTTAAGCTTCGCGCAGGCAACCCTATCGGCGCCAAAGTGACGTTACGCGGCAGCCGCATGTATGATTTCCTGGATCGGCTGTGCAACGTCGCGCTGCCGCGACAGCGTGACTTCAGGGGCGTATCTCCCAGCGCCTTCGACGGTCGGGGCAGCTATAGCCTGGGTCTGCAGGAGCAGCTTGTCTGGCCGGAGATCAGCTATGATGCGATTGATAAAGTGCGTGGCATGGGTATCACCATCGTGACGACTGCGAAAAGCGATGCGGAAGCTCTCCGTTTATTGCAGTTGTTCGGAATGCCCTTTGCAAGGCAGTAAAGGACAGAGGAGGACCAGTGGCCAAGAAGTCAATGATCGCGCGTGAGACAAGGAGAAAGTACGCTATTCGTGTTCGCAACCGTTGTAAGGTTTGCGGGCGTCCGCG
>CAYPON010000052.1:6940-14367 GCA_964412315.1 uncultured Anaerolineae bacterium
CGGTTACATCCGCCGTTTTGGTCTGTGCCGAATTTGCTTCCGAGAGCTGGCTGTTGAGGGCAAGATTCCGGGCGTTACGAAATCTAGTTGGTGATCCAGTTCCAACAGTCTGGCGCTTTGCATCGCCACATGAGGACGCGCTAGGGGGCGGAGAGGAAGGTTGCAAAGGGAGAGTCCATGAGTGTAAATGATCCTATCGCTGATATGTTGACACGTATTCGCAATGCGTTGCTGGTGCGGCATCGTTATGCGCTGGTTCCTGCGTCCAAGATGAAGTTGGCCATCGTGCGCATTCTGGCGGAAGAGGGCTTTATCGAGAATTTCGATGTGACAAAAGATCAGCCGCAGCCGATGATTCGGGTTTGGCTGAAATATATTGACAAGAAGCAGCCTGTTTTGACAGGCATGCAGCGTGTCAGCAAGCCAGGCCGGCGCGTCTACGCCCGGAGGGACAACATCCCCTGGGTGCTGAGCGGCGCAGGCGTAGCTGTCCTATCCACCTCGAGGGGGATTATGACGGATAGGCAGGCAAGGAGAGCGGGCGTTGGCGGCGAGGTGATCTGCCGCGTTTGGTAAAGGAGCAAATGGCTGCCGCTCTGAGACCCTTCGAGGCCCAGAAGATGGCCTCTCAGGGTGACATGACGACGCGCAATTTGGAGGTTACCGTGTCTCGAATAGGTCGCATGCCCATCCCCGTGCCAGCGGGGGTGCAGGTCAATATAAAGGATAACCAGGTAACAGTCAGGGGGCCTAAGGGGGAGCTTTCTCGTGAGGTCCATCCCCATATATCCGTTGCTTTACAGGATGGCAATGTCCTGGTCAGCAGGCCGACGGATCATCGTTATCATCGCTCTTTGCACGGGTTAACCCGCGCCCTGCTGGCTAACATGATCACGGGCGTTATCACAGGCTTCCGCAAGGAACTGGTGATTGAGGGAACCGGGTACCGGGCAAGTGTTGATAATGAGGGGCTTGTGCTGGAGGTTGGTTACTCGCATCCCGTCAAGGTGATTCCACCTAAAGGAGTCACTATCACGGTAGATCGTTCGGCGGTTAACATCACCGTGGAGGGCATAGATAAGGAATTGGTAGGCGAGGTTGCGGCCAAGATCCGGTCAGTACATGTTCCCGATCCATATAAGGCGAAAGGTATTCGCTATATTGACGAGCGGATACGCCGTAAAGCTGGCAAGGCCGGTAAGGCCGCTAAAACTGCCGCTTAGAATCTGAGATGAGGGTCTGGGATGGCTAACAAAACAAACGAAGCCCGCTTGGCACGCGAGCGAAGACATATCCGCGTCCGCAACAAGGTACATGGGACAAGTGACCGTCCTCGGTTGAACGTTTATCGTAGCTCGAATCATATCTATGCGCAGGTGATTGATGACACTGTGGGCAGGACTCTTGTCTCCGCCTCGACATTGGATACGGAGATCCGGACACAGTTAGAGGGTTTGAAGAAATCGGCGCAGGCGCGTCTCGTTGGGCAGGTTTTAGGCAAAAAAGCTCTGGCACGAGGCATTGTGCGAGTCGTATTTGATCGAGGCGGGTATATCTATCATGGTCGGGTGAGAGCCTTGGCAGAGGGCGCCCGAGAAGCTGGACTGGAGTTGTGACCGCTTCGCTGAGCGCAAGGCTATATGAGGAGGGTTGATGACAGAGAGAGAAGACGAACTGGAGATTCCCGTATCGGAAGAACTCAATGAGCGTGTGGTGCACATTGCTCGTGTGGCCAAAGTGATCAAGGGGGGCCGCAGATTCGCCTTCCGCGCCATTGTCGTAGTGGGAGACGGAGCGGGGAGTGTGGGAATTGGGATTGGCAAAGCCCGTGAAGTCCCTGATGCGATCCGTAAGGGATCGGAGAAAGCTCGCGCGAGTATGCGCAAGATCCAATTGGCTGGCACTACTATCCCTCACGAAGTGCTTGCCAGTTGCGGCGCTGCCCAGGTATTCTTGCGCCCAGCTTCGCCGGGCACAGGCGTGATCGCCGCAGGGGGAGTGCGTGCCGTCCTTGAGGCAGCAGGGATCAAAGACATCCTAACCAAGTCGCTCGGTAGCTCGAATATCCTGAACGTGGTTAAGGCGACCTATGCTGGACTACTAGAGCTTAAGGACATCGTGCGAACGTCCCATGTGCGAGGTAAGGCAACCGCTGAGTTATTGCCTCCCTGGAGGAAGGCCAATGGCTAAGCGATTACGTGTCATTTGGGTGAAAAGCAGTATCGGCTGTCCCCAGCGCCAGAAGAGTACAATTCGTGCTCTGGGTTTGGATCATTTGGGACAGGCAGTTGAGCATACAGACACGCCAGTTATCAGAGGGATGCTGAATAGCGTGAAGCATCTGGTCACCGTTGAGGAGGTCAACGGCTAGCGGAGAGACCCGTTTTCTCTGAGAAAATGGGTTTCTATTCCCTGAGGTGAGGAATGCTTTCCATGAAGTTGCATGAATTGAGTTCCCCGCAAGGGGCCAAATCGAAGAAGAAGCGAGTTGGCCGGGGCATCTCTGCCGGTGGGGGCAAGACCGCCGGCCGAGGCGTCAAAGGACAGAATTCGCGCAGTGGCGGGGGAGTTCCTCCCTATTTCGAAGGTGGGCAATTGCCCCTCATACGCCGGCTGCCGTTCATTCGAGGCTTTACGAATCTCTTCCGTGTGGAATACGCTGTGGTGAACGTTGAGCGTTTAGGGCGTTTCCCGCCCGGTACGGAGGTTACGCCTGAGACTCTGGTGGAGGCTGGCATCATCAAGTCAACCGCCAGGCCCGTCAAAATCCTGGGACAGGGGCAGTTGGACCGTCCGCTGGTGGTCAAAGCGCACAGTTTTTCGACTGCGGCGCGCGAAAAGATCATCGCAGCGGGTGGATCGGCGGTTGAGCTTTAGTTCCCGATGAGGAGAAGGAGCATGGGGCCTGGCGCCCGCTGGGAACGCCACGAGGGGCTATTCTACCGATTTGTGGAGGATGTGAGAAATGCTACAGGCAGTAGCGAACGCATTCAAATTGCCCGATCTGCGGCGCAAAATACTCTTTACCCTGGGTATCCTGGTCGTGTTCCGCTTCGCGGCTCACGTGCCCATCCCGGGGGTCAACACGGAAGCATTGCGGCGGCTTTTCCAAACCAACCAGTTCTTGGGCTTGCTGAATATGTTCTCAGGAGGTGCCATGTCCGATTTCTCGGTCATGGCTATGGGTGTGTATCCCTACATTACCGCTTCTATTATCTTCCAGCTCTTGCAGCCGATTATCCCGCAATTGGAGGAGTTGGCGAAAGAAGGGGAGGCGGGCCGGAATCGGCTCAATCAGTACCAGCATTTGTTGACCATCCCTCTGGCTTTTTTGCAGGGATATGGGCAGTGTGTGGTGCTACAACGTAGTGGTGTATTGAGCAACTTTGGTTTGTCTAGGAGCACTCTCCTCCCCACCCTCGCTACCCTGGTCACCTTGTCGGCGGGCACGATGCTGGCTATCTGGTTGGGCGAGTTGATTGATGAGCAGGGCATTGGTAACGGTATATCATTGATCATCTTTGGCGGCATTGTCGCGGATATCCCTGGTAAGGTGGGGCAGTTGCTCGTCTCCAACCCCTGGAGCCTGGTGCTCTTTGTTATCCTCACCGTTGTTACGGTGGTAGGTATCGTGGTGGTGCAGGAGGGGCAGCGACGCATTCCCGTCCAATATGCCAAGCGTGTGCGTGGCACCAAGGTTTACGGCGGGCAGAGCACACATATTCCTTTGCAGGTCAACTCGGCAGGCATGATCCCGCTCATCTTTGCCGTCTCGCTCATGCTGTTTCCTGGCATGATTTCCAGTTATTTCATATACTCGGAAACAACCTGGGTCGCTTCTATCGCCAAAGCAGTTTACGCTTTGTTCGACTCTAAATCCACGGCGTACTGGATTATCTATTTCGTCCTGGTCATCGGTTTTACATATTTCTACACGGATATGGTGTTCCGGCAGCAAAACCTCTCCGAGAATTTGCAGCGTCAAGGCGGTTTCATCCCGGGGATACGGCCAGGGCGGAATACAGAGGAATACCTGACCCGAGTTTTGCAGCGCATTACATTGGTAGGAGCGGTCTTCCTGGGTGTGGTAGCTATCCTGCCTTTCCTGGCACGGGCGGTTACAGATACCCAGATCATGTTGATCACAAGCACGGGGTTGCTCATTGTGGTGGGTGTCGTCCTAGACTCGATGAAACAACTGGAAGCGCAGCTTTTGATGCGGCATTACGAGGGTTTTATCAAGCGATAGCGTCGCGCAACTTGGGGCAAAAGTAGATGAACATCGTTTTGCTTGGTGGCCCTGGTTCGGGTAAGGGGACACAAGCACAAATGTTAATGGAAAAGTTGCATTTGCCTCATGTGGCGTCAGGCGATTTGTTTCGAGAGCATCTGGAAAGCCAGACAGCTTTAGGCCGCCAGGTGAAGGCTCACATGGATCGCGGGGAGTTAGTCCCTGATCCCATCACTGTCGCCATGGTGCGGGAACGGCTGTCGCAGCCGGATTGTGCGCAGGGAGTGATCCTGGACGGCTTCCCACGCACCGTCGCGCAAGGCGAAGCGCTAGAGGAGGTTTTGGCAGAGCAGGGGAAAAAGCTCGATCTGGTAGCCTACATCATAGCAGCTAAGGAAACTCTCCTGGCGCGGCTGGGCGGGCGCTGGACATGCCGCAATTGCGCTGCCATTTACCATACGTTGTTCAAACCGCCTCATGTTCCAGGCAGATGCGATGTGTGCAGAGGCGATCTTTACCAACGTGAAGATGACACGCCAGAGGTGCAAAGGCGGCGCATTGAGGTCTATTTTGAGCAGACGATGCCTTTGATTGAACACTACCGTCGGCAAAGGTCTCTGGTCGAAATAGACGGGGAACAAGATATTGCGGGGGTACAGGCCCAGTTATTGGCGGCTATCCAGGCAGCATCACGAGGCAGACAGAGAGAATTGTAAGACCGATGGTTGTGCTCAAGTCGTCTTGGGAACTGGCGCGGATGCGCCAGGCAGGCAGGGTGGTAGCCAAAGTATTAAGCGCCCTGAAAGAATCCGCCAGACCAGGGGTAACAACAGCCGAGTTAGATAGTTTGGCTTATCGTATCATTACCAAAGAAAAAGCTGTGCCCTCTTTCAAGGGGTATCGCGGTTATCCCGCGTCAATCTGTACATCGCTGAACGAGGAAATCGTGCATGGTATCCCTAGCTCCAGGCGGCTGCAGGAAGGCGATATTGTGGGCTTGGACGTTGGTGCGATATACAAGGGCTACCACGGGGATGCAGCGATTACAGTAGGCATCGGGAATATCAGCCAGCAAGCTCGCCATCTGATAGAGGCAGCGGCAGGGGCGTTGGAGGCGGGTATCGCACAAGCGCGGCCTGGAAATCGGATCGGTGATATCTCTTATGCGATACAACAACATGCCGAGTCCCGTGGCTACTCCGTTGTGCGGGAATATATGGGGCATGGTATCGGGCGAGAGATGCATGAGCCGCTCCAGATTCCGAACTTTGGCACGCCTGGGTATGGCATTGTCTTGAAACCAGGCATGACTTTTGCCCTGGAACCGATGTTAAACATAGGGACCTGGCGGACGAAAGTATTAGCGGATCAGTGGACGGTTGTGACGGAGGATGGCAAGCTTTCGGCGCACTTTGAACATACGATTGCGGTGACCGAGGGTGAGCCGGAGATCCTGACAAGATGAGTCAGCGGATGACAGAAGAAAAGGAGAGTGTCTGCGTGAAAGTAAGACCATCGGTTAAACGCCTTTGTGCGAAGTGCAAGATCGTGCGCCGGCACGGAGTCGTGCGCGTGATTTGCACAAATCCCAAACATAAGCAACGCCAGGGTTGAGTTATTAGCGAGAGGCCCGTTTTCTCAGAGAAAACGGGTTCCCATGGAGCAGTTGCCAGGAGGTTGAAAGTGGCCAGAATAGCAGGTGTGGATCTACCACAGAATAAGCGGGTTGAAATCGGGCTAACCTATATTTACGGGATAGGACGAAGCCACAGCCGTGAGATTCTGGGCCGTACAGGTATAAGCCCTGACACACGGGTCAAGGATCTCACGGAAAGCGAAGTGAGCCGCCTTCGCGAGGTTATTGATGGCGACTACAAGGTGGAGGGTGATCTTCGCCGTGAAGTTGCTATGAATATCAAGCGGCTGATGGAGATTGGCTCTTACCGTGGGCTGCGGCATCGTCGCAACCTGCCGGTACGTGGTCAGCGAACCAGAACGAACGCTCGCACCAAGCGTGGGCCAAGGAAGACGGTTCCTGGGCGCAAGCGGTCTCGAGCCAAGAAGTAGTCATCTGGATTGCTGGAGACATTTCTGTCTGGCCGTGGCATTCTCGCTGTGGCCGGATATGCCAGCTTCTGTGTTCAATTTTGAGGAGGTACGATGGGACAAAGAAGGCGAACGACGGCAAGACGTGCAGGCAAACGCGAGCGTAGGAATGTCCCCATCGCGCAGGCGCATGTGCAAGCCTCGTTTAACAATACGCTTATCACCATTACCGATCTTGAGGGGAATGTTATTACATGGGGAAGCAGCGGCTCCTCTGATTTCAAAGGCTCCAAAAAGAGCACGCCGTGGGCGGCACAAGTCGCGGCGCAACTGACGGCTAAGAGGGCGATGGATCAGGGGGTCCACGAGGTGGATATCTTCGTCAAGGGGCCTGGGCCCGGTCGAGAGGCGGCGATCCGTTCCCTGCAAGCCACGGGCCTTAAAGTGCGCTCCATTACCGATGTAACGCCTATTCCACATAACGGATGTCGCCCTCCTAAGAAGCGTCGTGTCTAGGTGGCGTCGGGCCTTGTGCCCGTCATCAAAGGGACGCCTTAGGTTGTTTGTATCAGGAGGTTAAATGGCAAGATATCTTGAACCGAAGTGCAAGCTGTGCCGTACTGAGGGGGAAAAGCTCTTCTTGAAGGGGGATCGTTGCCTTTCTACCGCGTGCGCTTTTGAAAGGCGGGCTTATATACCTGGCGAGCATGGCCGGAAGGGGCGATCCCGGCGCAAGGTTTCCGACTATGGTTTGCAGCTTAGAGAGAAGCAGAAAGCACGACGAATATATGGTATCCTAGAGCGACAGTTCAGGAGATATTTCCAGTTGGCCGAAAGACAATCAGGCATGACGGGGGCCAATCTGCTTTCTCTCTTGGAGCGTCGCCTCGACAACGTCGTGTATCGTCTTGGGTTTGCGACTTCACGAGGTCAGGCCCGCCAATTGGTGCAACATGGTCACTTTGAGCTGAACGGCCGGAAAGTGGATATTCCCTCGATGTTAGTGAACGCAGGCGACCGAATTAGTGTGCGCGAGGGTAGTCGGCGGCTTGCCTATTTCAGAGGGATGGCAGAGAAGTTGGAACAAGCCTCCGTCCCCCCCTGGATGGCCGTCGTTGATCCGCAGAATCTGGCGGGTCAGATTCTATTG
>CAYPON010000053.1:0-14288 GCA_964412315.1 uncultured Anaerolineae bacterium
GACGGGGTGAGGGTGAAGCCCCCTCTCCCTTGTCGGGAGAGGGGCAGGGCGAGGGTAAAATCGCCTGCGGCACCCGGAACTTCCAGACTCCCCAGGTGCTGATCATGGCTGCCACAAACCCTACGCCGTAGGCGATCTGGTAGCCCCGTGGAAAGACGACGCTATCCAGCAGCCGCCCCACGAGCGGCACGAGAACGATGACCACCGCGCTCACGATAATGTTGCGCCGTGCGAAAGTGACGGCGCGTTTTTGCTCCGGCACCAAATCAGCGAGGAGCGCGCTCCACCCGGCGTTGAAAGGGGCGAGGACGGCGTTCATGAGCAGGATAAGCCCCACGAAAACCTCAGCCTGATGGCGGGCCACGAAGAAGGGCATCAAAGCGATGACCAGAAAGCCCAGGCGGTGGGCGAAAAGGCTGCCAGCGATCCAGGGCATTCTATCTTTGCGCGACTCGATCAAGCGAGCGGCAGGCATGGTGAACAGCACAACCAGCAGGGCAGGGACAGAGGACATCAGGCCGATCAGGCGGTTGGAAGCTCCCAGACGTACCGCAAAGTTGCCACCGAAAGAGGCGCAAGCGCTCAGGATCGCCGCCCAGAAAACCTCCGCCTGCAGGTACCAGGCGTTATAGCCCTCGACATTGCTCCCATCGGGTGGCCGAAAGATAGCACGGATATTTGCCCACACACGCGCCCAACGTATCGGTTGCCTCCGCGGCAGAAGCAATGGACCCAAAGCCTCTCCAACCAACTGAGGCTTATCTTTGGAGCCACTCGTCCTCATCATACGTTTTCATCCATCAGGTTGCGGGCAGTGCCTGCATGGGGACTGCTCTGGCAGAAACCAACGTGTAGGAGGCCAGTGGCTTCCAGGCCCACACGCAGGGATTCGCGCTGTTCCTCTGACAGGGGACGGAGCGGTCGCCGGCAGATTCCACAATTGAAGCCGATAAGACGCATCGCCTCCTTCGTGCCGGGCAACGCGCCGACGCCCAAGAGCACGCGAATCACCGCATTGATTTTGCGCTGCAGCTCCTGCGCTCTGGCGATCTCTCCCTGGCGGAAGGCATCGTACAACTCGACAAAGGCTCCTGGGATCAGGTTGAGGGTGGAGCCAACGGCTCCATCGCCTCCCATGCTAAGGGCCGCCAGGAAGACCTCGTCGCTGCCGGAGAAGAGGGTGAAATCGGGGCCGCAAAGCTGTCGCATCTGCTGGAAAGCATAGAGATCATAGGAGCTATGCTTCACGCCGCGCAGGGTGGGTATCTCCGCCGCCAGCCTTTGGAGCAGCTCCGGCGTGATGGTCACGCCAGAGGAGCCAGGGATATTGTAGGCGAAAAGGGGCAAGGAGGTTGCCTCGGCCACCAGGCGATAATGATCGAGGATTGCCTGCGGATCGGTGCGGAAATAGAGAGGCGGCAGGCAGGCTACGGCATCTGCGCCGATGCTCTCTGTATCACGAGCGAGCGACGCAGCCTCCTGCGTGGTCATGGCCCCGACGTGGACGATCACCTTGGCGCGCCCACCCACCTGCTCGACAACGATCTCCGCCACGCGGCGCCGTTCCTCCCCCGAAAGCAGTAACCCCTCGCCGCTGCCGCCGCAGACCCAAAAGCCATGCACGCCAGCCCAGAGTTGAAAGTCCAGGATATCGCGCAGGACAGTCTCATTGACCCGGTCTTGTTCGTCAAAGGGCGTCAGCAGTGCCGGGAAGATACCTCGAAATGGCATCGTCTCATCTCCTTGGAACCTGGATAAACCGAAAAGCCATAATAGCACAGAACGGGGGGCATGTCAAAGAGCAGGGGTAGTGGATTTGACACGGCAGAGAGAACCATGCTATAGTATGAATCATTGCGGAAAAAGTTATCGCCAATTCCCTTGCCTATGTGGAAGGAGATTCGCATGAAAGTGCGTCAAAGGGGTATTGGGGAAACGTTTTTGCTCATGCTGTCGCTTATGCTGCTATCGTCAGTGGTCTCGGCCAAAGGGGCGGAGGCATTGGACCTTACGACGTGGCTGGCGAGGATTCTAGACCCAGGCCAGGTCGTGGACGGCATCACCTTCAAAGCCGACAGGTTCGTCAGGAAGGGAGGCTCGCTCGCTACCTCCGGAGACTTACGCATCGGCGACCACGTGCTCCTCACGGGAGGCACGGTCACGATCCAGAAGGAAGCGCACAAGGCGGTCGGTTCTGATGATTGCCTGGTATGGCTGCTGATGGACGACGGGACGAAGCAGCGGCTTTTCCAGGGCGGCTTTACGCTGAGCACGGAGATGGGACTCTTGCAACCTGCGGCTTCGTTCTCCTGGCTTCTGGATAAGCTGGGCGATTTCCGCACGCAGCCCTCCCCCGATAACAAGCCCTCGCTGAACGTGCGCTCCGGCGAGGTGACGGGCCTGGCTCACCTGGCGATCTCATTAGAGGAACGAGACCAAGATGCCATAGTCCATTTCACCCTGCGGCCTGATGGTTCGGTATCCGGCGATTTCAAGGACTTGAAGCTGACATTGGCGGGCTGCAGAGCTTCCGCAAAGGGCGCCCGCTTTGAAGAAAGAGGGACTAGAATCGCCCTGGGTGAAGTGCGTCTCACTCTGCCCAAGGCATTAGGGGGATTGACCGGCGAGCCGATGGGTGGACTGTATATCACCGCTGCGGGCTTGGGCGGTGGCCCTGCGAACCGCGAGAGGCTTGATACGCAACTCCCCGAACCGACAGGCTCTATAACAGATTGCAGCTCCATCTGCCAGGATCAGGAATGCACCCCCATTACATTGCCGCCCATCATGGTCACAGATACCCTCTGGATCTACCCTACCACGGCTTGCCTTTGTATCTCTCCCTCCATGACCGGCTGCCCTATTCGCCTTGAGGGCCAGGGCGGCTTTTTCCTCCCCAACCTCAATGCCACACCGGGGATAACGGAAGGCTTGGGCATCTATGTCAGGTTCAAGATATGCACTAATAGTCTCCGTTTCGAGACTATCAACCCCAAATGCGCTTGTCTTGGAGGCGATTTCGCGCTTCCCATCGGCCAGAGCGGGTTCTGCCTGACGCATCTGGAGGGATGCGTCTCCTTCGGCGAAGACGCCGTTCCATCTACCATTCAGGTGAACGGCACCATCGAACCGTGCCAAATCCCCGATATCATTTCAGCCACGGGGACGATTATAGTGAGCCTGGAACCACCCTATCCGCTCTATCTTCGTGGCGCCATCACCGTGTTGACGTGGGAAGCGGCGCGTGCGGCGGTGACGATCACACAAGGGAGTGGCGTAGAAGGGACAGGGTGGATAACCATCCCCTATTGCAGTGGCGAAGCATATCTCCACGTCTGGCGGGAGGGGGAGACCATCCACTTTACAGGCAATGCCAGTGCAACCTGCGAGATCGAGGCGGGCGAATTCGACGGTTATATACCGCATTGGTTGAAATGGTTGTGCCCTAGTCCGTGTTTGCCTCCGTTCACCATCCGCCAGGCTACTGAGTGTAGCCTTGGGGAGTTCTGTGCAGAATGTGGGGAGGGACAGTGCCCTGATCCAGGCAGGAAGTACGGCGTCGAATGCTGTGTTTCTGTGCCCATCTCTCTCACCATTCCCATCATAGGGAAGTGCACCATCACGCCGACGGTTTGCTTCACCGCGGCTAGTGACGGTTCGCGAGGTGTCTGGACCAACATAGAGAGATGCGGGTTCTCGCAGACTGAGGCAAACACCTTCGCCAAGATCGAAAGGGCCGAAGCTGGCGAGGTTCATACCCTCCCCTTGTATTTCGATGGTGGATCCGCCCTTTGGCTTGTGGAGTGGCAGCGGGGCGTGCCTCAACTACGTTTGATTGACCCGACGGGTGTAGTTGTCAGCCCACAGGGTTCTTATCCCGGCGTTAGCTATACTGCCATGACGAACTCAGCCATCTTTTGCCTGCAAGGGGCTACGAGCGGCACCTGGCAGTTGGAAGTCGCCAACCTGAAGGGTGACGAATTTTACGTGCTCTGGTGCCCGTGTACTCTTAACACGGCACCCACGATCTATATCACTTCGCCCAGCAGTAGCGAGGTAGCGACGGATAGCTACACGATCCGATGGAGAGTCTCGGATCCAGACAGTGATGCGCGGGCCTCGCTCTACTATGACACCGATAGAAGCGGCTATGATGGCACCCTGATCGCCGAATGTCTTCCCGAAGGAATGACCTCCTACGTCTGGAATACGTCACAAGTGGGAGCGGGCACCTATTACATCTACGTGCGCGTTGATGACGGCAAGAACGCCCCGCTAAGGGTCTACAGTCAAGGAAGCATCACGGTGCGCGACCAGACGTTGCCCTCGGCGCCCGCAAGGATAAGGACCTCCGGTGATGGTCGAACCTATCTGGATGTCTGCTGGGATCGCAATCCGGAACGGGATGTGGTGGGATACAGAGTGTATCTAGGCCCCGCACGAGACCATTACACCATGACGCTGGATGCAACCAATGTAACGTGCTACCGCGTGCCGCTCCGAAGGGGCGTGAACTATGCCGCTTTGAGCGCCTACGATAGCTCCGGCAACGAGGGGCCGCGGGCCATGGTACCGTTCTTTGTAGACTTGCCGCTACTGCTCAAAGTCCCTCCACCTGCTCCCACCGCTACGCCCACGGCGACAAGCAGTCTCACTGCCACGCTCACAGCGACCTGCGCACCCACTGTAACTGGGACGGCCACTCCCATCTGCCCTTGCTGGCCCACGCCCACACCTACGTCGGATAGTGACCACACGATCGTGTATATCACTGAGACCGGCATCAAGTACCATCGGTTGGACTGCCGATATGTGCGGGGAGGGGCCACGCCCGTGTCCTGCTCCTGGGCACAAGCAAATAGCTACACCCCCTGCTCAGTGTGCGACCCGTGGTGTCCATAGGACAAGGGCATGGAAATAGGGATGCTTCCATTGATTCGACGGCTCGCTATCCTTCTCCCTGCCTTAACTGCATTCATCGTGGGCAGCAGCAGTGCCCCTGGAGCTACGGTGAAGCCGAGTCTTCTTCAGGTGCACACCATCACTTTCCAGCAGGGGGTCTCCCCCTCTCCTGATTATACCGGCGTCACCGATACCTGGCTAAACGAGTGGTCCCCCTTAGAGAACTATGGGAGCGACCCGCTTCTATATTGTGGAAGACAGGGCAGCTCCGGACGCCAACATGTCCTCCTGCGCTTCGATCTTCCCATCATCCCCGTCAATGCCACGATAATCTCGGCCATGCTCTCCCTATACAAGCCCTTCTGGACGGTGAACGTGCAACGGTGCGATCTCCGTCCGGTTCTGCCCTCCTGGGATGGTCAGATTGTCAGTTGGCAGGTCCGCCACTACGAACCGTGGCTGGTCTCCCGCTGGCAAGCCCCGGGCTGTCAGGGAGCCGCTGATCGCGGCCCCATCGTCAGCACCTACCAAGTTGCCAAGGCCCCCGGCTGGGTACAATGGCCGGTCACTAGCATCGTCCGGGAATGGGTGACGCATCCCGATACCAATCGGGGGCTTCTCCTCGTGGCTACCGAGGCCGCCGAGGTCATCCGTCACACCTCGTCGGAAGGGCCTGCCGCCAACCGCCCCAAGCTGACTGTCACCTACCAGGTGCAGGAGCCGGATCGCCCGCCCCGCCTCGCCATCACCGCGCCTCGCCGGTGGGCCACTGTCCAGGGAGTTACAGAAATCCAAGCCGAGTCAAGCGACGATCAAGGCATAGCCCGCGTCGAGTTCTACATCGGCGAGGAGAGGTCGCTCCTTGGCACAACGACGAGACCTCCTTACCAAATCGCCTGGGATACCACCTCCCTGGCGCGACAAAGCCATCGGCAGTCCACCCCAAGCCCGGTCGGCCTGGAGGCCCTGGCCCGCATTGACCAACTCCCGTACAGCAAGGATGGCGTGCAGGTACACCAGGTCTCCAGCCACGATCCTCACGGCAGGAACAGTGATCTGCGCAACTATCTCTACCGCCGCGGCGATGAATACGTGATCTTGGACGTGGAAGGGCCGGGGTGCATTTACAATATCTGGTTCACCGGCCTGGCCGACTTTTCGCGCCTCCGTTTCTATCTTGACGGGGAACCCGTGCCCCGTGTGGACATGGATGTGCGCGCCTTGTTCCGAGGCGATCAGCCCCCCTTCTTGGCTCCTCTGGTGGGCAGCGAGTTGGCCTCCAGCGGCGGCTATTACTCTTTCCTACCCATCCCCTTCGCCCGCTCCTGCATCGTGGCCTGCAACGGGCAGCCCTGGTACTACCACATCATCTACCACACTTATGCCTCCGCCGAGGGGATCCAGACCTTCACCGGCAGCGAGGATAGCAGCGCGGTGCGCGCCCTCTGGGAGCGTGCTGGACAGGACCCCAAAGACACGGCGGGAAACCTAGTCATCTCCGGCACGGTGAGCCTGTCCCCTGGGGCTACAGCGACCCTGGCCGATATTGCTGGCGCAGGCTCTATCGCCAGCCTCAAGCTGCGGCCTGACCCAGCCACGGAGGATATCCTAAACAACGCCCGTCTGAGGATATATTGGGACGGGGAGGCCGTGCCCAGCGTGGATGCGCCCATTGGCTCCTTCTTCGGTTCAGGCTTGGGTGAAAGGATAGTGCGCTCCCTGCTCATCGGCATGCAGCCAGGCGGCTATTACTGCTACTTCCCCATGCCCTACTGGGAATCGGCCCGCATTGAGTTGCATAACGGGGCTTCGACCAGCATCGCTGCCCTCCGCTACGAGATACAGTATAAACAGATTCCCTACGAGCGAGGGCGGGCCGCTTATTTCCATGCCCAATACAACAACCGGCAACTCGGCGCCGATGGGCAGGATTACGTCATCCTACAAAGCAGGGGCAAGGGGCATTACGTGGGCACTGTGCTGACTATGACTGGCGGCACCATCAATAGGCCCACCTTTTTGGAGGGGGATGAGCGCATCTATCTGGATTGCAGCTACTCCCCCGCTCTTTACGGCTCGGGCACCGAAGATTACTTTCTGGGGGGATGGTGGTTTCGCTATGGGACATTTTCCTTGCCCATGCACGGCCTTCCAGTGCGACGCCAGGACGCCATGGAGCACCTCAGTTGCTACCGGCTACACATCGGTGACTGCATCCCTTTCTCCTCCGCCATTCGCTTCGGCATCGAGCACGGCAGCAGCAACCAGGAGGGGGCGTACTACAGTAGCCTAGCCTATTACTACCAGGTAGACGTGCCGGAGGCCCACTTGACGGACGATCTGGAGGTCGGAGATACTGTGTCGGAGGCGGCCCATGTTTACACAACGGAAGGGGAAGCAACGTCCGTCTGGAAGAGCAACTTCTACGAGGGGGATTGGGATGACATCCCCCTGGGAGATTGGGGGCGGATCATTCACCAGCGGAGCCTCTTTACGTTGGCGATCAGCCCCCTTAACCGAGGGGTGCAGTTGCGACGGCGACGGGATCAAACGATCGGCCGGCAGGGCGCGCTGGTCTATGTGGACGGCACTCTGGCTGGCCCCTGGTATACCCCCTATCAGAACCCGATCAAAGCCTGGAGCGACGAGACTTTCGAAATTCCTCCTTCCCTGACGGCGGGCAAGGAGGCAATCGTCATCACCATAGATACTGCCAGGACAATCAGAGATTGGAACGAATACCGCTATTGGGCCTACTCTTACGATTCCACGGTTCCCATCACCGTGCGCGCCTATGATACGGCAGGCCAGGTCACCGAACAGAGCATCCGAGTCCAGATCGCCCCGCCTCCTCGGGTGACAGCGACCCCTTCTGCTACGCCCTCGCCAACGCCCACTCCCACGGCGACGAACACACTCTCGCCCACACCATCAGCCACAGCCACGCCCAGCCCCACGATGACAGCTACGCCCTCATCCACGCCATCGCTCACTCATACACCAAGCGCCACCGCCACAGATACGCCTTCGCCCACCCCATCGGCCACAGCCACATCCAGCCCCACCGCGACGAATACCTTCTCGCCCACCGCGACATGCAGCCCCACCCCATCGTCAACGGTATCAGCCACTGTCACCGCGACAGCGACATCCTATGCTTTCCACCTTCCTCTGATCCTCAAGTAGGCCCTACAGGCCCGATCAATGCAAACTACCAGAAAAAATGTAAGGAAATTGTAAGCTAAAGTGATTGACTTTTGCTCAGATTACAGGTAGACTGATAATGAGTGTTCTACTTGAGCGGGACTCAACCTACCGAGTCTGGGGGACGCTTATCATAGTCCGCATTAGACTGGCGCTGGCGGTTGCCCCACCAGAGTCATAGGAGGTGTTGAGATGAAAGTGGCAAGAACTCTAAAGAATATCCGTTTGCTGCTGACTCTGGCAGCGTTGGCGGCTTTGCTTTTGCTGATTGGGACTGTTCCTGCAAGCGGTTCCGCCCAGGTGCAGCCGCTCTATGCCCGTGGCCGCATTGTTGTCCAGTTCAAGCCAGGGGCAAGCGCGGCAGATCGGGCGGCCCTCCACCGGGCCCACGGAGGCCAACGTCTTCAAGAGATACCCGGCCTTGGCGCTGAAGTAGTGAGAGTACAGGCGGGGGCAGAGGAGGCGAAGGCGGCTGCCTACGCACGCAGCCCATTCGTAGCCTACGCCGAGCCAGACTATATCGCATACGCGCTGGATACCCCGAACGACCCATCCTTCGCCAACCAGTGGGGGCTAGACAACACTGGACAAGCCTACAAACCCGGCCAGTCGGGCACGATAGATGCCGACATTGATGCCCCGGAGGCCTGGGCCGTCACAACAGGCAGCCCCGCAGTGGTGATCGCCATCCTGGATACGGGCATTGACCAGGATCATCCCGAGTTGGCCGGCAAGATCGTGGGCAACAAGGACTACTCCGGCTATGGCGTGGAGGACCGCTACGGTCATGGGACCCATGTAGCGGGCATCGCTGCCGCCATGACCAATAACGGCGTGGGCGTGGCTGGAGTGGGCCGCAATTCCTCGCTGTTGAATGTCAAGGTGCTCAACGATCAAGGCTCAGGCTACTACACCTGGATCGCCAACGGCGTCACCTGGGCCGCTGACCATGGCGCCAAGGTGATCAACCTGAGCCTGGGTGGCACTCGGCAGTCCCCTACTATGGAGAATGCCATCAACTATGCCTGGGACAAGGGCATCGTTATCGTTGCGGCGGCGGGCAATGACGGCAGCTCCACCCCCTTCTATCCGGCCAATTGCCAGAACGCGATTGCCGTGGCAGCTACCGATGCGAACGACCAAAAGGCATCCTTCTCCAACTATGGCAGTTGGGTGGAAGTGGCCGCGCCCGGAGTGGACATCTTTTCCACTTTCCCCAATCACCCCTTCGCTCTCCAGGATAGCCATGGCAAAGTGAACAATTATGACTTCGCCAGTGGCACATCCATGGCCACGCCGCATGTCGCTGGCCTGGCGGCGCTCATCTGGGCCAAGTACCCCACCCTGGCCAATAGGGATGTACGCGCCCGGATCGAGGACAACTGCGATGCCATCCCCGACACCGGGACCTATTGGACTTACGGGCGCATCAACGCCTGCAAAGCTGTCGGTGGGGGCAGTGTCACCTTTAAGGTGGACAATGTGAGCCACAGTTCTCTGTCGTACAACGCAGTCTTCAACGATCACCCGAACGTGGACGACAACGGCAGTCGAATCACGGTCTCCAAGCCGCTGAGCACAACGCCTCCGCCCACGTCCATGCACGTAGGCGACTTGCAGGGGGTGAGCATCAATCAGAGCGCGACCACCTGGGCAGCTATCGTCACCATTACCATCCATGACGCCAATCACAATCCGGTCGCTAACGCGGTGATGAGCGGCACCTGGAGTGGCAGCTACAATGGCCCTGCTTCATGTACCACCGACGGCGACGGCAGGTGTAGCGTGACCAGCGGCGAGCTGCCAACCGTTGGCTGTAGCTATACCCCGGGCGGGGGGTAAAAAAGCAACCTTCCCGAAAGCTCCCAGCTTTCGGGAAGGTGTGTAGACCAGGCAAGACGCACCGCCTCGGTCTACATTGGCCGAGGCGGTGCATTTCAGCTCAGTTGGCTCTCTCCCGCGTTGCACAGCACTTGGGACAGGGACATCCCGGCAGCGGCCCCTCCGCAATCGGCGGCAATTCGATTTCCTGCCCCTGGGCACGCATGATCTCGGCCATCGCCGCGATCAACTCCACGACGCGCGGCGATTCCACGCGATAGTAGACCATCAGCCCATCGCGCCGATCCGCGACCAGCCCGCTACCCCGCAGAACCGCCAACTGCTGCGACATGTAAGGCTGCCGCTTGCGTAGGACGGCGGTCAGGTGGCAGACGCAATGCTCCTCCCGCGCCAAGATTTGCAGAATGCGCAGGCGCACCGGGTGCGATAGGGCATAGAAAGCTTTCGCAAGCTCTCCGTAACTGTCCACAATCTGCTCAATCCGTTTAATCTGCTGACTCATCCTGTCTATCCCTGTTCCTCCTCCCGTTTCACCCAGGCGAATTTGCGCCGCAGCGTCGAGGGATAGTAGGATTCCAGCACGTCGTAGCCGACCCGTTTCCCCCAGCGGTGGTAAATGCGAGGATCAATGTAGGACTTGAGGCTAGTACCCAGGTTCCAGGAGCGGTTCTTGCTAGCGACGAGCATTTGCGCCTTGAGCTTGCCAAGCGCGTCCGCGGCCCGCTCCTCCCGCTGCCTGGCGGCCTGCAACCTGGCCTCGGCGCGGGCAATCTTCTTGTCGTAGGAAGCCTTAGCCCTCTCCTTCACTTTGGGCGAATCCGTCGCAGCCAGTTTCTCCCTTGCTTCTTCGCGCAAGGCGGTCAACGCCTCGCGGGATGCCTTCACCTCCTGGCGGTGTTTCTCCAGCAGCTTTTCCCTTTGGTCCACGCGCTCCCGCATTCGCGCCTTGCGCCTTGGCCAGGAGGCGGATCCCTTCTTGGTATGGTTACAAAGCACAGCCGCCTCCAGGTTAGCCAGGCTGGCCGCTTTCCATTTTAAGTATTCGGGGTCATCGGTTCCCACCTTCGCTGTTTCCAGGCTGCTAGACACAACCTCCGTGGCATGATGGGTGCGGAACACTTTAGCCGACAGATCGGGCACAGCCTCAGAAAGAAAAGAATTGATGTCGCGGCTGGTCACATCGGGAAACAGTTGCGGCTTGTCGTGCGTAGGGTGCCTCTTGCCATTTTTGCTGCTATTCGAGGGCCGCGCGTTGCGCATCAACTCTTCCAGGTTGCGGTGCGCCAACTCGCCCAGTTGCAGCGTCTTGTGCCAGAGCACTGAATCTTTGCCCAGAAAGCGGAACTCGGCCCTGCCATCAGGATGCAGCCTGACATGCTCAGGCCGGAGGGTGGTCGCACCGATGGTATCCGCCTCGTCGGGGTCTTTTTCATCCCCCACACGGAGACAGAGCTTGTCTATCAGATAGCAGGCGGTGGCGATCTGCCGACGCTTCGGTTCCGGCGCACTCATCGCTGCCTCGATGTGTGTGCGCACCCGCTCTAGCTCAGCAGCCAGCCGGGCGGCTCCATCGAACTTGCGAGCTTCCCGCTCCTGCTTCACCATCGCTGTATCGCTCAACCAGACGTATTTGAGCTTGCCGGAAAGCCTGTCCTCCCAGCGGGCCAGCCAGAGAGACTCCGGCTGCCAGACGACCTCTGCCCAATGGCCCGGCGGGATCGGCGCATCGGGGCTGAGGTTCAGGGTGATATCGCTCTGCTTCGCCCCTTCCTTCCAGCGACCACGCAGGGGGTGCTTGCCTCGCCCCATGAAGATACCGCTTGGCTCTACCACGTAATTGGCGACCTCCACGCGCTCTCCATTGACGACGGCATAGCCGTATCGCTCGCGCAACTCCTCCCGCCGTGCCTTTCGCTGCGCTGCCAACGCTTTGCGTTCTTCCGCTGTCATGGCCGCCTTGGCTCTCCGTTCTGCCGAGACGACCTTCCACGCGGGGCCAAAGTCCACCTCGGCCAGGGAGAGGGATGGCTCGATCTCCAGCACCGCGCCGAAATCGGCCAGGAAGTTGGCCATGAATACTGGATCCTCCACATAGGGTGTGCCCCCCTTCTTGGCCCAGGCAAGGGCCATTTCCTCCTGTTTCGGGTTAAGGGTTACCTCCCCTCCCCGAATCTTGAGCCTCAGGCCGCGGTATGGGGGCGGCTCAGGTACGATCACCCCATTATGTATCAGTTGCGTCAACAAGGTTTATTACTCCGAGTTGTATTGGCTTCTATATTAGGCCGCACAGCCTTTCTTGTCAAGCGAAACTTGTATAGCCAGACTGAGGCGTAAAGGAGAAATCGTTCGGGTTTCCGATTTGTCTTTTCCCAAACAGAAGAGTAGAATTCTCAACGGATGTGCATGAGAACAAGTAAGGAGTGTAACAGCTATGACAACGGAAACATTGACTATTCGACTGCCATCGGCTGCAGCCCGCCGTTTACGCCGGGTGGCGGAGATCTCTGGGCGTCCAGTGGACGACGTAGTGGCAGAAACTTTGCGGGCGAGTTTACCACCCCTGTTGGAGGATGTACCGCCTGCTTTTCGAGAGGATCTCGCTGTCCTGGAGGAATTGTCTACATCCGAGCTCCGAAAGCGGCTGTATTCCAAGTTAGATCCCGAACGCCTGGCACGGTATGACGAACTGCTGGCCGCCAAAGCCGCCGATCAACTGGATGCTGCAGGACAGCAAGAGTTGGCTGCCCTGCGCACAGGAGCCGACCGGCTCATGTTCTGCAAAGCGTACGCAGCCTTGCTACTGAAATGGCGTGGCGAGCGGGTTCCTGCATTGGCTGAGCTTGAGACGGAACTATGACGGCGCTGGCCCCCAAAGCACTTTACCAGCGGCTGCGCAACCAGACCGGCTCGCGATGTGGCTATTGTCACACCCCATCCCAACTTATCGGCCAACCTCTGACTGTTGAGCACATCATTCCCCGCGCATGTGGTGGCTCATTCGAGGAAAGCAACCTGTGGCTCTCATGTCGTCGCTGCAACGAATATAAAGGCACCAAAACCGACGGCATTGATCCTGAGACCGGCTTGATTTTCCCTCTCTTCAACCCCCGACAACAAGTGTGGAAGGAACACTTCGCCTGGTCCAAGGACGGCACATTGATCATTGGTCTAACTCCTTGCGGACGTGCAACGGTCGCTGCGCTGCAGATGAATAACGCTGACATTGTGGCCGTGCGCCTGCTCTGGGTCGCTGTCGGCTGGCATCCACCTCAGGAGGACGAGTGAGCAACGTATGACAACACTGGCGAGTTTAGCACGGCGTTTCCCTTCTGCTGCGAGGGCCGATTTCCGCTGGTACTGGTTGGGTATGTTCTTCTATTCCTTTGGGATGCAATCGCGAGTGGTCATCGGCGGTTGGCTGATCTACAAGCTGACCGGCTCCGCGCTCTCCCTGGGATGGTATATCGGCACATGGGGACTGGCCGCTTTCCTGCTCTCCTTCGTGGGCGGCACCCTGAGCGACAGGCTCAACCTGCGCAGTGTGCTCATCGCTTCCCGTGCGGTCGCCGCCGCTGCGCTCTTTGCGCTCTACCTCCTGGTGCTGGGCAATCGGTTGACCTTCTGGCAGTTGCTGCTCTTTAGCTTTGCTAATGGGATGGTCGTCTCCTTCGAGTATCCGGCGCGCACGGCCATCGTCCCCAAGATCATCCCCCCGACGGAGTTGACCAGCGGGTTCGGCCTCTCCTACACAGCGCAGAACCTGGCCTCCATCATCGGGCCGGCGCTGGTTGGCCCAATCATAGATCATGTCGGTGTGGATGCGGCCATCCTGGTCACAGGCACTATCGTGCTGTTCAGTTCCTTTTCCAGCCTGCCGATCCCCAGCGCTCCCTGTGCTCCCAGTGCCACAGCGCGGCGGGGGACAGTCTGGCGCGGGGTGCTGGACGGATTGCAGCACGTCCGCGCCGAACAGGCTCTGCTTGCCGTAGAGGCTTTCCTTCTCGCTTACGTGCTGCTCGTGATGCCTTATCGAGACATGCTGCCCGCGGTGGCTGCCGATGTCCTGCATGTGGGCGCGACGGGACTGGGCTTTCTCTCAGCGGCGGCCAGCAGTGGGGCCTTATTGGGCACGATCATCCTCTCCTCGCTGGGAGAGGTGAGGCCGCGCGGGCTATTCCTCCTGGGAGCGGCTCTTTTGGACAGCGTCGGCCTGATCTTTTTCTCACAAAGCCGTGTCTTGGGCCTATCCCTGCTGCTTCTTGCCGCTGCGGGCATCGGCTACGGCTTCTTCATCCCCCTGAGCAACACCCTCCTTCAAGCCTATGCCAATCCGGAGATGA
>CAYPON010000054.1:0-14182 GCA_964412315.1 uncultured Anaerolineae bacterium
TCAGGAACTTGGCGGTCTGTCATCGCGAGCGTCCTTTGCGAAGCGATCTCAGTCCTGTCTTGAGACTGCTTCGCAAACTGCGCTCGCAGTGACAGTGGACAAGTTCCTGTCCTTACGCATGACGCCTGGCGGCTTGGCCATTCTCGCAATGACACAGTGGATCCACCTTTCCGAAAGCCGCCGCTTCTGCGAAGCGGGGAGCTTTCGGGAAGGTAGATCTGCTGCGAAACCTGACAGGTCTCGGAGACCTGTCAGGTTTCGCAAAGGCTACTTCTGCTTGATGAAGTACTGCTCCGGATGGGTGTTCTTCTCCGTGCGCAGCACCCAGTCAGACACTGCCTTCTCCGGCACGTTGCGGAAGTTGTTCTTGACCACCATACCACTTTGGGCCAACTGAATCGTGCCGATCGTCCAACAGTTGTCGGAGGCGATGTCCAACACCTGCGAGGCCAGCTCAACGCGCTTCTTGTCGTCCACCTCAACCCAGCACTGATCGAAGATATCGAGCGCCTTGGCCACCTCACCTTCCGGTTTCTTGCCGCTCTTGCCGCCGGAGTCGCGGTAGAGACCGAAGGCTCCGCCGATGCGGTTGGAGCTTTGCACCCAGGGCACGATCCAGTAGGCATAGTTGAGCCAGATCGGATAGAGCGCGCCATCCATGCCCCACATCGAGACCTGCAGCTCGTTGGCGGCCATACGGTTGTAGTGGATGGAGCGCTCCTCGGCCTTGATCACCGCCTTGATGCCCACCTTCTTCCAGTACTCAACGATCAGCGGCGCGGCATCGGTATAGGGCACTAGCGTGGCGATGTAGATGATGATCGTCAACGTCTGGTTGTTCTCCGGGGCGATGCGATAGCCTTCGGCATCCTTCTTGCTCAGCCCCAGCTCATCCAGCATCTTGTTCGCCTGGGCGAGATCGAGCTTGGTCCAGCGCGTGGCGTAATCCGGCTTAAAGTCGGGGGAGCTATCAATCACCGTAGCCTGACGCGGCTTGGCGAGGCCAAGATAGAGGACGCGGTTGATGTCCTCGCGGTCAATGGCGATGGAGAGCGCCTGGCGGAACTTTTTGTCAGTGATATATTTGGCCACCACCGGATCGGCGTCAAAGCTGGTGTTGAACATCACAGTGAGATCGCTGCCCAGGGTCGCCGTCCACATGATGAGCCGATAGTCGCCCTTCTTCTCGTTCTCCTTGATGAGGGGGTACTTGTCCGTGGCGATGTGGCGGCCCTGCATGTCTATTTCCCCGGCGATAGCCTTGGTCACCACCAGATCGGCCGACCCCACCAGGTCGTGGACGATACGGTCAATGTAGGGTAGTTGGTTGCCTTTGGGGTCCACTTTCCAGTAGTAGGGATTGCGCTCCACGATATGACGCTGCTCCGCGAGGCGGGTCTTGGTTACCCAGACACTAAAGGTGGGCGCGTCTGGGTTATCGTACAGGTTGTACTTGAGGCCGAAAAGTTGATCCCATCTCTCGAATTTGTTCTCCTTGATGAGCGCATCCAACTGGGCCTTGTCCGCGTACTTGACATGGAATTGCTGCATGTAATGTTTGGGCGGCAGACCCTGAGGCTCGGCCAGAATCATGACGAACAAGGGGTGCGCTTTGGCGAATTTGACGCGCACGGTAAAGTTGTCCACCTTTTCCATGGCGCCCGGCTCACCGCCGGCCTTGAACCAGCTCGGCACAGAGGCAGTAAGCTCCTTGTTCATCAAGATATCCTCATACCAGAACATGAAATCATCGGCGGTGATCGGCTTGCCATCCGACCACTTGATGCCCTCCCTGATCTTGAAGATGAAGGTTTTGCCGGCGTCGGCAATCTCCCACTTGGTGAACACGCCCGGCTCGAACTTGGTGCCGTCGGTGCTGAATTGGATCATGGCCTCCGGCCAGAGACGGGCCATTCCACCGGTATCGCTCGCCGACAGGAAGGCGCGGCGCCAGGTGCCGCCGTACTGCCCGATCTCCTCCACCACTGGCACGACCAATGGCTCTTTCGGCAGCCGCTCCTCCACCGGCGGCAGCTTGCCTGCCTTCACCAATTCCGCGAGCATGGGCGCTTCGCTGTACTTGGGCGCGGGGGGCTTGGTTGGCTCCGCCGGTTTAGGTGTCGCTGTGGGCGCTACCACTGCGGGCTTAGTTGGCTCTATCGGCTTGGGCGTGGCTGTCGGCGCTACGGCGGGCTTGGTGGGTGTCGGCGTGGGGGCACATGCCTCAAGCGCTGCTGCCACTACCGCCATCGCGGAAATCTTGAGAAAATCACGTCGGGTCAATCTCTTCTCAGCCATTTTTTACTCCTCCTTTGGAACTCTCTGAATCCGTCCATTCCGATAAACGCACAGCACCAAACGAAGCTCGTTTTCCGCCTGCTGCACCTCCTTTCGCCGGTCATAAACCGGGCGGAGGGTGCTGTCAACGGATTATGGGCGATGGAATCCGTTGGCAGTTGTCCCTTATGTTAATTGCCAGCAGTGTCATGAGATCGTGGAGGACAAAATAGCTGTAGCAACGGCCGAGGATGAACGACGGTCAGCCCTCCCTGTTGTGCTATTATACCATAACGTTCGACCTTTTGTCAAATCTAATGATTCTTCAGCGCAGCCGGCAGGTAGACGAACCTGGGCGGGGTATAGTGCTGTGCCGTGGCCCGCGTTTCGAGCGGCTGCTTGATGTAGGAGCAGTATCTGGCCCCCACATTTGGCTGGTTGGGCGGCAGGACGTAAGTCGAGATGGCTACCTGCAGGTGTTTGCTGGGGTTATCCAGGCGGATGCCCGCGTCCCCGTAGGATTTCTTATCCCCTGTGTCAGCCGGGTCTATGGTAGCGTCGTCCTTGTAGTAGGTGCTGGCGGTGCCGCCCGTGCCCGTCCAGTCGGCGACTTGGATAAAAGTCCCGCTGCTGCCGCTGGCCTGCACCCAATCGCTGACCGGCGTCGTGGGTACATTGTCCGGCACACCATCTATCGTCACTCCTGCGCTAGTATTCGCGCCATAGTAGATGCTCCCCACCGCGGCCTCGTTCAGGTCGGCTGAGAGACGAACCAAGGAGAGCGGCAAGGGTATCTCGCTCAGGTCTATGTCTATGGCATAGCGAAAGAGGGAGCGATATCCCACAAAGGAGAGTATCTCCACCTGGTCGTCGGCGATGACGACGACCGCTCTGATGCGCCCATCGCGCCGCAGGGTCGGCAGGGGGATTTCCAACCGATCCTCGGTGATGAGGCCGACCATTGGCACCTGGACGCGAATCTTGGTGCGATCCAGGACATCTACCCCGCTGTTATTCATTTCCAGCCGATCGGCGATCATTCTGTTGCGAACCAACCCCAGGCGATATCGCTCGCCGGCAATCACCAGTTGAGCAGCATCAAAGTTTACATAATCATCAGTTACAGTGTCGTGAAGGGTGGCGGAGCGATAGACATAGGCCCAGCCCTTCTTGGTCCTATCGAGCGGGTCTGTGACAGTGATCTCGTAGCGCGGGTATTGCTGCGAGTTGACGTTGTTGATCCAGCTTCCGGCTGGTGCGCGGTCGCCGGTGTCGGCGGCCATGAAGACGAGTTCATCGTCGCCGTCAAGCAGGCCATCCTCGTTGGCGACGATCTTGCCGTTGCTCACCTCATCGAACTGCCAGGGGATCTGGCTCCAATCGCTGTTTCGATAGACATAGACGAAGAGGCGCGCCAGGTTTACTCCCGCAAAGTCCGGCATCCTGGCACCGCTGACGACTAGCGGGTCAAGCTCGCGGTCGAGGGTGCGTGTCGGAGCGGACGGGGTGGCGGCTGGCGAGAGCGACATGAGGAGAAATGGTATCAAGAGCAAAGAAATGAAACGCATTCAGGGCCTCCTTTCGTGTAAATGAGCGGCTGATGGCTCCATAATACCACCAACAGGGCGGAATGCCAAGCAAAGGCTCGTAGTGCGCGCTTCAGCGCGTTCCAGGCCACAAGTCAAAGCGCTGTAGGAGGCAGAGCGGCAGCATACGATGGCTGATCCGCGCGGACTGGGGTTGGGTCAATATTGATGTGAAAGGCTGCTAGACCTCGAAATCCCTATTTTGACAAAATGCCTCTGCCGGTGTATAATTGTTGTAAAGAATTTACAACAGAGGGTGCAGAAAGGGGAAGTAAATATGGCCGGGGAAGCGAGTTTTGGGGCCTTTTTCAAAGCGCTGCGCATAAAGAGGGGGGAAACCCTACGGCTATTCTGCGAGAAGTACGGCTTCGATCCGGGCAACATAAGCAAACTCGAACGTGGCTTACTGCCTCCTCCGCAATCAAGAGCAAAGTTGGAGGAGTATGCTAGAGCACTCGGACTCGAAGAAGGGAGCGACGATTGGTACGAGTTCCTTGATCTGGCAGCCATCGCCCGCGGGCAGATCCCTCGGGCGTTGCTGAACGATCGTGAGATACTGAGGCGACTCCCGCTCGTATTTCGCACGTTGCAGGGCCAACCCGTTACACCGGAGCAGATAGACGAACTGATAGAGCTTATTCGAGGAAACTAGCTTGCCCATCACTCTGCCTATCACTTATCTCAGCCGTTAGCCCCCAAGTTTCAAGTGTCCGAGGAAGTCATAAGAAGGCGCGTGGATTACGATAAGCTGTGAGCTAGTCCCGCCTTTGGTTCGTCAGATGCACGACGTCTTTCAATAGGCACGAGGTGGTACTCTTTTTCAAGGCGCCCCATATACGATGCTCAGCTTGGGCCGCCGGTCGGTCTTCCAGTGCTCGGAGGAGGCCAACTGATACTCGGTGCTCGCATCGGCCACCATCTTGACGAGCAGTCCGTGATTGGTGCGGGCATCGCCCACCCAGGCCGCCACCAACTCGGTCACTGGAAACTCGACCCACATGCCTGAGCCACTGACCGTATCCTCTGCCACCGGGTTCGCAGCCCGGTCTATCCCCACTCTGTCGCACCCTGGCAAGCCCCAGGGATCTCCGCTGCGCGCCACCGTCCAGGTCACCTGACCTTCATCCCAGGGACGCAACACCTGATACGCCTGGAACTTCACCACGCCTGAGCCATCCGGGACATAAAGTTGCAGCTTAGCGTCGAGGATGACCGCTCCTGCCGGAACCACGGAGACATCAAAGCGGATCAAAGCCGACTTCAGGTTGCTGCTGCGGACGGCCATCTCCCCCGCGTTCCCGCTGTTGCCATCGGGATTCCAAGCGGAGATGCTAGCGTCGGTAGTGCCTGTATAGCCCATCACGCCCTGCTGCAAGACAAGGGGTATGGGGATAAAGGTCGGCGTTGCTGTCGGCGTCCTCGTTGCCGTCGCTGTTCTGGTCGCTGTCGCCGTAAGAGTCCATGTCGCCGTGCGGGTGGCCGTTGGGCTGGCGGTCGCTGTGGCCGTAGAAGTGGGTGTCAGTGTCCAGGTGGCCGTCGGAGTCATGGTCGCAGTAGCCGTGGCGGTCATTGTGGGCGTCCAGGTGGCTGTTGGGCTGGGTGTGGCCGTCGCTGTGGCGGTCGGTGTCGGCGTCGGTGTCCAGGTTGCTGTTGGGCTGGCCGTTTCCGTAGCAGTTGGCGTCAGCGTCCAGGTGGCCGTCGGGCTGGCCGTCTCCGTAGCCGTCGGCGTTGTTGTCAGGGTAGCCGTCGGCTTGGGCGTGCGCGTCCAGGTAGCCGTTGGCGTGATGGTGGCCGTCTCCGTTGTCGTGGGCGAAGGGGTAGCCGTAGCCGTTGGCGAGGGCGTCGCGGTGCTCGTGGGCGTCGCTGTAGGCAGAGCGGGATGGACGTAGAAAGCATTGCTCACCCCGTAATAAGCGTTCTCACGATCCTCCACGGTTATCCGCGCGCTCACATTCTCCACGGCGGTCACCTGTGCAGTAAAGACATGCTGCCCTTCATCTTCTGCCGTAAAGGTATATAAGGAGGGCATTTCCACAGGTACGCCTGGCGGCAGGATGCGTATCTGGATCGTGCCGCGATATCCTCTCATCGGGCGGCCTTCCCCATCCAATAGAGCTACATCCACATCAAAGGGGATACCCCGCGTCACTTCTCTGGGCACCAAGATTCGGAAGCCGGGCCTCGGTGTCGCCGTCCGCGTTGCTGTCTGCGTGGCGGTGACTAGAGTAGTGGGAGTGGACGTGGCCGTAGGGGAGGGTTCCGGACTGGACGTCCACGTCGGCGATGCGGTGAAGGTAGATGAAGGCCGGGGGGTCATCGTCCATGTGGCCGAGGGCGTGGGTGTGGCCGTGGCCGTCAAGGTAGGAGAAGGTGAGGGGTACGCATGTCTGATGGCCAGAGGGTTCCCATTTTTGTCCACGGTGGTGTGCGTCATGGCCGATGGGTCCACCGCACTAACAGCGGTGACGGTGAGATGGGTCGTGGCCTGCGGAAGCAAGTCTATCTCAAGGGCAAAATAGCCGTCGGCGGCCAGCCCTCGATACGTGCCCGTTTCGCACTCGATGTGGATTTGGGCACCCACATCGCTCTGCCCCGTGATCGTTTGCACCAGGAAAGTGGTGGGGGAGGTGACAGGATTAACCGATAGCGAGGGGCCTCGCAGCGGTGTGCGCGTAGGGGTGGGGGTGGCTGGAGTGCCTGTGGGCGAAGGCGTGGCTGTCGCCGTGCGGGTTGCCGGGAGCGGGGTCTGTGTAGGAGTCCCTGTAGGCGTCTCCGTGGGAAGGCCGGGATTAGGGGTGAATCGCAAGGAATAAGAACGGCGGCGGTCGTGAGCGCCCTGCGCACCCATGACCTTTACATAATATGCGCAGTCGTCACAGCCCGTCGTGTAGACATGAACCTGTTCAGCCCGCGTGCCCGGATTCGTCGAACGGCCGATCTCCGTCTGGCCCTCGTAGACATAAAGGTCATAGTTGGCGGGAAGGTCGTAGAGGTCTATGCTGAAATCGAGCAAGGAGCGACCATATCCGCCGCAGATCACAAAGAAATCCAGGTCTTCGGGGTTGCAGACGTAGCTCTGAATAGGCTCCTCGCAGAACTGCATAGCCTGATCGAAGGCCTCGTTGGGTTCGTAGGCATCCGGGCATTCCGTGGAAGGGCCATTCAGCAGAAGGGGCAGGTAGAGCGATGTCTCGTTTGGCGTAGAGTCGGGCGTGGGCGTTGGTTGCAACGCACTCGCCACTTTGCCTTCGTTGACGGCCAGACTCATCGCACAAAGTGCGAAACAGAGGATGAAACAAAATGCTGTTCTGTTCCTGCTCACCAGAACCAACTCCTTAAGGTTGTTTTGCTACCTCTCGGGGCAATTGTCTAAAGGCCAGGTTAGAGATAAATTATCTGTTTTGATCCTTACCCCAACGTATGGCTGTCGGGAACATCTCGCGCACGCTGCGAAGCGCGACGAGCAGCACCAACACGCCGGTCAAAATGAACAAGCCTCCCCGCACCGGGCGAGGGATGAACTGTAACGTGAGGTACCAGACGAATTCAGGGAAGGGCCGCACGCGATAGAGATGCGTCAAGAGATAGGCGATGCCGAGGCTCAACCAAACCCCTCCGATGATGAACAGGACCAGCCAGCGTCCGCCGTAGCGGATGATCTGCGCCGGCCTTGTCCCCTTTGCTAAGATCGGGGAGGTGAAAGCCGTTAAAATGGGCAATGCCTGCGGCGGCACATTGTCTGGGAAAGCTATGGTGCTCTCTCCCTCCTCCAGAGCCGCATACGCCGATGGCGGGCGGGGATAGCCTAACTCGGCGGCGGTGCTTTCTTCACATAATATGTAATCTATGGCTCGCGTCAAGTCCCGAGCGATGGGAAAGTCAGTGGGATCAGGTTGATGTCCTTCGTAGAGGGACTCGATGCTGCGCCCGTGCAAAACCAGGATCGGGCGGCATCCCGCCATGTAAGCGAGCGAGACATCGGTTGGCGAATCGCAAAGGGTATAGCTCTCGTCCAGGCGGAGGTCCAGGTCGCGGGAGGCTTGCCAGAGGAATCCCGGGTGCGCCCCCCAGCAATAGCAGTTTTGGCCCGCGCCATGCGGGCAATGCGTCGTGGCATCAATGCGCCCACCGCCGGCAGTGATCCGCTCCACCAATTGCTGATTCAAGGCTCCATCCGTCGGTTGACCATCATCAGGCCCTGTTCCCAGCAGGATCGTATAGAGGCCGCTTTGTGCCAGCGACCGCATAGCGGACATTGTGGCTTCCACATTCGATCCCCGCATCAGGCAACCGCGTGTGACAAAAACCGCTTTCATGACCCCTCCCAATCTAGAAAACCATCACGAAGAGCACGAAGGAAACTAACTTTTATGATAGCACAAATTCGCTAGGGGTCAATTTACCTCCCGAAAGCTCGGAGAAAGCACGGAGAAACTATTGCAAGGCTTTCTGAGCTTTCGGGAAGGTTTGGAGCTTAGGAGTGTGAGCGGATGCGATAGACGACCCGCAGGCAGGGGCGTTCCGAAGGCTTCCAGTGCTCGGCGCTGGCAAAGCTATACTGCGTGGCCACGTTGCCGCTTCCGTGTAGGACGAGGCCATCGTTAAGCTCAGGGTTGCTCGTCCAGGAGGCCACTAAGTAGGTCACATCGAGGTTCATCCACCGCCTGTTGCCCACCAGGCTCGCCGTGTCAGCGGCGTAGGGGATGCGATCGGAGCCTGGCCCATTGCAGCCAGGCACCGCCCACAGGCTGCCCACCAGCGGCGAACGCCAGGTCACCTGTTGGACGTCCCAGAGCCTGATGATCCCGTAGGCACTGACCTCCATAGGATGAGGGCCGCCGGCGGTCACGTACAGGCTCAGGATAGCCCGCTCTACTTGCCCGTCTGGCGGGATTCGTGAGACATCGAAACGGAGCAGGGCGGCCTTAGCTCCGTCCGAACGAACCTCCAACGATCCAGAGCCGCTCCAGTTGTCGTCCGGCGCCCAACGGCTGATGAAGGTGTCCAGTGCGCCGTAATAGCCGCCCACGCCGTACTGGAAGATCACCGTGATCGGCGTAGGGGAAGGGCCTGGCGTCTGCGCAGGTGTCGGAGGTGGCGTCAACGTCGCGGTCGCTGATGGCGATAAGGTCGGCGAGGCTGTGGGAGGCGGGGCAGCCGTCCAGGTCACCGAGGGCCTTGGCGAGAGAGTACTGGTCGCCGCCAAGGTGGGGGAATGCGTAGATGAAGGGGTGTTCGTCGCCGCCATGCTAGGGGTTGGTGTAGGTGTGGGCGGTTCATCCGCCCAGAAGGACAATTCCAGGATGGGCCGCAGGTTGCCGCGCCATTGCTCCGACGAGGCCAGGAGATATTCGGCATTATCCGCCCCTGTGCCGACCAGCACCAGCCCCAGGTTGCTTCCCGGATCAGCGATCCACTCCTGTACCAGGGAGGTGATGTCCCAAGAAGCCCAACTTCGTGGTTGATTCAGGGTGCACGTGGCGGCGGGCGTGGCCGCGCGGTCGCTCTCCGGCTGGCTGGCGCCCGGTAAGGCCCACAGCACCCCTGGCGCGGCCTGTCGCCAGGTGACGGCGCTCGCCTGCCAGGGGCGGAGGAGCCTATAGGCTCTGACCGCGAGAGGCTGGGGGCCGCCGTGTACGATATAGAAGCGCAGCATCGCCTGTCCCACCACCGATCGCGGTGACAGGGTGGAGAGATCGAAGCGGATCAGGATCACCTTCGCGCCATCGGCGCGTACCGGGAGACCTTTGGCGGTCGCATAGTTGGCGTCGGGAGCCCAGGAGGTGATGTAGGCGTCCGACACACCGCTATATCCCCCCTGGCCCTGCCGGAAGGAGATGCTCTGGCCGGTCAGGTGAATGGTGTCGCTGACTATGCTGCTCTGACCATCGTTTCCGCGGAGGGACACATAGACGGTGGCCTGGCCCAGACGTGGGTTAAGCAGCCAGCTCCTGACGGAGCGATAAGTCTCCCAGGCCGTGCCCTGGGGCGGGGCGTCGTTGGCGATAGCCATCTCTCTGGCCCAACCGGAGCCGTGGATGTGCAATTCCACCGCTCTGGAAGCCGTGGAAAGGGCCTCCCTAGCGATAACCACCGGGTATACGCCGCGGCGCGCGCCCAAATCTACGGTCCAATAGTGATAGTAGGGGCCGAAAGTATCGCGGGGTTGGTAGAGATAGCCGACACCTATCTCACGCAGGTTGGAGTGGAGGAGATTGCGACGATGCGGCGGGCTGTTCATCCAGCTCCTGAAGACGCTCTCCGCGCTGCCCCAACCAGCGGCGATGTTTTCAGCGATCTGTTCCGGCGATGCGTAACCTGCCCTCCACAGGCGGTCAGGGAGGGCAAGTCCCTCCGAGCTTACGTGGCCGAAAAAGCCATGGGCGGCCATGTCCTGGCTGAATGCCTGTGCCGCCGTCATGAGTGCCTCGTTTCGTCTCAGAGGGAGCAACCCTTCAGCAACGCGCGCCTCGTTGACAAGCTCGACGAGCCTTTGCGCCAGAGCAGCGGCATCTTGGGACACTGGCCTATCGCTGGGGGGAATCTGGCCTGTCTCGCGGCTGGTGTATCCTTCAGGAGAGAGGCAACTGAGCGCATAGATAGCGGCCTGTCGCCTGCCGGAATGGCAGGACACAGAGAGGAGAAGCAGAAGAGACGCAACGATTCGGAGGGGCGAACCCATCTCCTCGCCCTCCGCACGCGCAGACAAACACGCGGTTTTGCCCCCAGAGGTGGACCCCCACCACCATCTTCGCATGGCGCCAACCCTCCGCACATCCTCTGCGATATGTCGTCTCTTGAATTATTATACCAGTTATTTGAAGATATGTCAAAGCGGGGAGGTTTGTGCGACTTGTCCCTGGCGGGCGATTGCGCTATTATATCTGCATCGGATGACTCATCGTGAGAGGATAGGACACTGCGCGTGACTGAAACTGCCTTTGACGAGGCCGCCTACCAACAGGAGATAGAGCGCAACTATCGCTGGAATTTCGTCGTCAACGTCTTGGATGGCACGTTCTTCTGGTTTGGTATGAGCTTTGTCACCGGCAGCACGGTGATTCCAGTCTATGCCTCCCGCTTGACCGACAGCCCCGTCCTGATCGGCCTGATCACAGCCATGGCTAGTTCCGGCTGGTTTCTGCCCCAACTGTTCACGGCGAACAGTGTGGAGCGCCTGCCGCGCAAGAAGCCGTACATCGTTGCCGCCGGGCTTTTCGCTGAGCGGTTCCCCTTTTTGCCACTGGCCATCTCCACTTTTCTCTTTGCCATATCGCAGCCCAAAGTCGCTTTGGCGCTTTTGTTGCTCTTCTACGCCTGGCACTGTTTTGGATCGGGGCTGCTGGCGACGGCCTGGGAGGACATGATCGCCAAGATCATCCCGCTGGATCGGCGCGGGCGATTCTTCGGCCTCGCTAACTTTGGCGGCGCGGCGCTGGGTATCCTGGGGGCGCAGGTGACTACGCTCATCTTGGCCCGCTATACTTTTCCCAACAACTTTGCCCTATGCATGGCTTTGGCCTTCGTTGTCATGTTCATCTCTTGGATCTTTCTCGCTTTGACACGAGAGCCGGCGCGCCCCCCGGGCAAGGAGCGAATCTCGCATGGCGAATACTGGCGACGCCTGCCCAGGCTGTTGCGCAGCGACCGCAACTTTAGCAGATACCTGCTCAGCCGGGCTTTCATGGGGCTGGGGCGGATGGCGTCCATCGGCCTGGCGACGGTCTATGCTGTGGAACGGTGGCAGTTGCCCGACCAGCAAGCGGGGATTTTCACCATGATCCTTCTCATCACGCAGACCGTCTTTAACCTGATCTTCGGCTATGTGGGCGACCGGAGGGGCCACAAGGTTTCCCTGGAGGTGGGACTGTTGGCCTGGTGCATGTCCATGATGATAGCGTTGCTCGCGCCAACGCCAGCCTGGTTTTATCTCATCTTTGCGGCCACAGGAGCAGCGACCGCCGCCGAGTTGGTCGGGGGATTGATGATTCTGCTGGAATTCGGCGGGCCTGATGACCGTCCCACTTACGTCGGCCTGGGCAACACGACTACCGGCATCTTTAGCGCGATGGCCCCCTTGCTGGGTGGATGGATCGCCAGCATGGTCGGCTATCCTGTTCTCTTCGCTATATCCCTGTTGCTCACCCTGGTAGCATTGGCACTCTTGCGTTGGGCGGTGCGGGAGCCACGAACATGACCTGGAGTTGTCTCCGGTGGTTTCAATAGAATCAGGAGGTATTCTGATACCACGTCCAACCTGAGGACACAGAAGGGCGCGGCTGGATCGTGTCCTTTTATCTTTTGCTAGGGAGGGAAAACGGAGATATACTTTCTAGGCGGCACTGTTGCGAGCCTATTGGAGGGAGGTGATAACGATGACTCGCAGGCTTGTTTTGGTCGTCCTAGCAAGCATCTTAGGAGCTGTATTGATCTCCGGGCACGGCGAGAGGCCGGCAGCTCAGGATGCCGGGGAGTACGTCTTCGTCACCTCTTGGGGAAGCTATGGCAGCGGCGAGGGGCAGTTTCTCTGGCCTTCTGGCATCACCGTTGGCGTTGATGGGAACGTCTATGTCGCCGACACCCTTAACAACCGCATCCAGGTGTTTACCCTGATGGGAGTTTTCCTGCGGCAGTGGGGCAATACCGGCACGGGAACAGGGGAGGGGGAACTGAACCAGCCCGCTGACGTGGCCACGGACGCTGGCGGAGATGTGTATGTGGCGGACACCTGGAATCACCGCATCCAGGTCTTTTCGGCGGATGGGGTTTTCCGTCGGTCCTGGGGAGGCTGGGGGGCGAATGAAGGGCAGTTCGACCAGCCCTGGGGCCTGGCGGTGGAAGCTAATGGCCGGGCCTACGTGGCCGACATGAATAATCATCGCATCCAGGTGTTCTCCCACATGGGGACTTTTCTAAGGAGTTGGGGCAGGAGACGAGGGCACGGCGAGGGCGAGTTCTTTGGGCCTTCTGATGGGGCAGTGGGGCTAGATAGCAATGTCTACGTTGCCGACACTTATAACCACCGTATCCAGATGCTCACGCCAGAGGGGGGCTTCCTGCGACAGTGGGGTGGGTATGGCTCCGCCGATGGGCAATTCGATCTCCCTTCACACCTCGCAGTGGGGCCGGGCGGTCAGATATATGTGGCCGATCAGGGCAACAACCGCATCCAGGTCTTTTCCCCGGAGGGCGCTTTCCTGGAAAAGTGGGGCAGCCAGGGTTCCGGCCCGGGGCAATTTGACCGGCCCGCTGGTGTAGCGATAGGGGCGGATGGGAAAGCCTACGTTGCCGATACATGGAACCACCGTATCCAGGTTTTCCAGCGGCGAATCCAGCGACGAAGCTTTCTCCCTTTGCTGCTAAGAAAATAGGCCACCACGAAGAACACAAAGGCGATCAGCAATTTGCTTTTGTTCCTTTACTGGATAACATATCTTTTCGTGTCACATGTTTTGTCCCTGATAGGAGCATTGAGATGCCGGAGATCGCTATCCGCACCGAGGGCCTGACGCGCGATTTTGGCGCGGTACGGGCGGTGGATCAGCTCACGATAGAGGTGCCAGCAGGCCTTGTCTTTGGCTTCCTAGGGCCGAACAGCGCGGGCAAGACAACGACCATCCGCCTGCTGTTGGGCCTGTTGGAGCCGACCAAGGGCCGGGCCGAGGTGCTCGGTTTCGACACCCTGCGACAGGCGGACGAAATCCGCTCCCGAACTGGGGCTTTGTTGGAGCATTCTGGCCTCTATGAGCGGCTGAGCGCGGAAGATAACCTGGAATTCTATGGGCGCATCGGGCGGCTGTCGCCAGGGGGGCGGCAGGCGCGCATCAAAGAGTTGCTCACCCATCTCGGCTTGTGGGAGCGACGGAGGGAAACAGTGGCCACGTGGAGCCGGGGGATGAGGCAAAAGCTGGCCGTGGCGCGGGCACTTCTGCATCGTCCCACACTGATCTTCCTGGACGAACCGACGGCCAGCCTCGACCCGGTAGCGGCGACGGCGTTGCGGGATGATCTGGCGGCCCTGGCGGCGAGAGAGGGGGTAACCGTGTTTTTGACCACGCACAATCTGGCTGAAGCCGAAAAGCTGTGCGGGCAGGTGGGCGTCATCCGTCAGGGGAAGCTTCTGGCCGTGGGCCATCCCGACGAGTTGCGGGCCAGGCGCGGCACGCCGCAGGCCGAGATTGTCGGGCGTGGGCTGAATGAGCAGATGGTGGCACTGCTCCGAGGTCAGCCGGCGGTGGCCTCGGTGGAGATGCGTAATGGCCGGCTATACATTGACCTGCGGGGAGCTGTCAATGTCGCGCCGCTGGTCAGCCTGATGG
>CAYPON010000055.1:0-14172 GCA_964412315.1 uncultured Anaerolineae bacterium
TGCCCGCCAACCGCAGGCGATAAGGAGCGATGTCGGAGAGGATGATCTTGCCTGCACCAGCCGCCCGGAAAAAGACGGCGAACATCAGCCCCACCGGCCCCGCACCCAGGATGGCTACCTTCTCGCCCGGCTGCGCTCTGACTTTACTGGTGCCACCCACAACGCAAGAGAGCAACTCGGTGAACACGGCATCTTCCAGGGGAACAGCGTCCGAGATGTGAAAGAGCGCGCTTTGCGGCGCCAGGTTGTATTTGGCGAACCCCCCGTTCAAGTAGATGCCCAGGGTCGTGAAATCCGTGCACTGATTGGGCCGCCCCTCCTGACAGGCTGGACAAAGGCCGCAGTAGAGGTTGGGCGCCACAACCACCCGGTCGCCCGGCCTGAAGTGAGAGACCGCGCTCCCCGTTTCCAGGACGCGCGCCACGTATTCATGCCCCAAAATCGTGCCTGGCGTGGCCGGATGTCCAGGAGGGACCTCCAGGATGTGCACATCCGTGCCACAGATGCCAGCCCCCTCCACTTGCAGGAGGATATCATCCGCTTTCTGGAGACGCGGCACAGGAACCTGTTTCAGAGCCAACCTCCCTTCCCCCTCAAAGACCGCCGCCAGCATTGTCTTCGGCTCTGCCATGGCTTTCCCTCCTAGCCCTTCATCCTGACCATGATTTTGCCATCGCGGCGTTCGGTGGATCGTTTGATGGCCTCCACCACGCCTTCCAGATCGTAACGGGAGGTGATGATCTGCGTCATGTCCACCAGGCCGGAAGCCATCAGGCGGATCACGCTGGGGAAGTTGGCATCGCCCGAATGCCCCTGCGCCCCATAGAGCTGCGAGCCACGAACCTGGAAATTCTCCAGGTAGAGCGGCACACGCTGGGCAGCACGACCGATCTGCACGATCTTGCAGTTGATGGCCATGGCCTGCTCCATCTCCAGAACGGTCACTTGAGGAGCGCCAGCGGCCTCGATCTGGCAATCCGCCCCTTCGCCCTCGGTGAGTTCCATGATTGTCTCATGGGACTTCACTGCCCTGGGGTCGAAAACGTAATCGGCGCCGACTTTGGTCGCCAGGTTGCGACGTGTCTCAGATAGCTCGAAAGCGATCACCTTGGCCGCGCCGGCTGCCTTGCAAAGGGCTATGGCTGCCAGGCCGATGGGGCCAGCCCCGAAGACCGTGATGTATCCACCCGGCTTGAAGCCCCCCGCCCGCGAGAAGATGGCGTTGTACGACACGCTAGTTGGCTCTACCAGGGCGCCCGCTTCGTAGACTTTGTCCTCGTCGTGATAGCGATCCAGCAGGGCGTTGAGTTTCCAGCAGTATTTGGCGCCGACGGCAACATACTCGGCGAAGGCACCATTGATGGTGAAACCAAGCTCCTCCAGGTTGAGGCAATGGTTGGGGAAGCCGTTCCGGCAGGGGGTGCAATACCCGCACCAGATCATTTCCTCGGCCGTTACCATATCCCCAACCTTGAGATCGGTCACGGCAGAACCCACTTCCACGATCTGGCCGGAGAACTCGTGGCCGAGGACGCAGGGAAACTTGGTTAAGCCGGGGTAGAGGATATAATTCTGGGGATCTGTCTCATAGAAATGCATGTCCGACCCGCAGACGCCGCACGCCTTGACTTTGATCAGGACATCCCCAGGGCCGATCTTGGGGACGTCCAAAGTTCGCACGGCCAGTTTCGGATTCCGCCAGATGGCACTGCCGGTGATGGCCTTGCCGCTCTTGCGTTCAAAGTCCGAGACCACGTATCCTTCTTTGGGCATCCACTCCGCTGTAAGTACCAGTCCTTTCATCGGGTCATAGCTCCTTTCTTCAGTTATGGCTTGCTCCTTGCTCATATTTCCGACACGATTCCCGAATCACCAGCCGGGTTGGCAAGATGATATCTTGGACATCGTGGCCGGCGATCAATTCCAGAGCCATCGTCGCCACCAGGCGGCCCATTTCATATTTCTGTTGCGCTATGGTGGTCAGTGGCGGCTCCATATAAGCGGCAAAAGCGATGTCATCAAAGCCGATCAGGGAGAGATCCTCCGGCACGCGCAGCCCCCTCTGCCGGGCATAGCGAAGGGCGCCGAGCGCCGTCACATCGTTGTAGCAGAATACAGCCGTCAAAGGAGGGGAAAGAGTCAACAGGGTTAGCAGGCCCTTCTCCCCCCCATGCAGGCGGCCATTTCCTGGCCCGACCCATGAGGCATCCGGATCAACGCCTGCTGCCCGTAGCGCCTCCTGGTAGCCTCGCAGGCGGTTCTCGCTGGATTTGTTCTCCATAGGCCCGGTGATATAGCCAATGCGCCGGTGCCCCAGAGAGAGCAGGTATTCTGTCGCCGCACGTCCCCCCTGTAGGTCGTCACTGAGCACATAGTGTACGCTGCTGCTGCTCTGCTCGTTGTCCACTAAAACAATGGGAACCTGGATTTCTTCCAGCAAGGGGAGATACAGGTCCCCCACGCGGGAGGCGGAGACAATGACGGCATCCACTCGCTTCTCGCGCAGCGCGCGCACCGCAGCGATCTCTCGCACCGGCTCAGCATTGGATTGGCAAAGGATGACGCCGTACCCCTGGTCAAGGGCCGTCTCCTCAATGCCGCGCACGACCTCCGCTACGAAAGGATCGGCGATAGTGGTCACTACCAGCCCCAGCGTCCAGGTGCGTTTAGTGACCAGGCTTCGCGCAGCGATGTTGGGGGAATACCCCATCTCGACCGCGAGTTGTTGGATGCGTTTCCTGGTTTCCTCGCGGACAAGCGGGCTATGAGCAAGCGCGCGAGAGACAGTAGAGTGTGACACGCCGGCGGCCCTGGCGATGTCCTTAATAGATACAGGCATTCGCCCCTCCCAGCTAGAAACAGCCCGGACCAATAGTGCACACGTGTGCAAACCAATTATAACATATTCTCTCGATGTTGTCAAAGTCGCAGCGGCAGCACAGATGGCTTTACCTGCCGAAGGGCGCATATCGTTGGTTAAAGAGTAGCGGGGATTCTCGGTCGCTCATCAGAGGGGGACGCCGGTCAGTTTTCGCGCGGCAGGCTCTCGCCATCATCCAGGATAACGGGAGATGAGCTTTCTTCCAGCAGCTTTGTCCCGACCAGAGCCAGGAGCAGGACAACAATTAACACCACTTCCATGGTTTCGACCTCTTTTCCTGAAGATAGCGGGGCAACCCAATCTTACGCCAATAAAGACGTTGCCAACTGACAAAAAGATACTGCCAGTTGGTGGAATCGAGGTCGGAATTGTTGGAAATTCGGCACCCGTTAGCCGAGCTTGAACTCCCCTATCAGGTAGCGGCGCGTTGCCTCCGCCAGGATGGCCACTCCAATCGGCAGAGCATCCTCGTTGATGTCGAAAGTATCGCTATGCCCCCGCCGTATCTCGCCACCCAAAGCCACGCCCAGATGGAACATAGCACCAGGCGCGACCTCGGTCATCAGGGCGAAATCTTCTCCTCCCATGCCAGGCGTTTTGGGGCGGAGCTTGTCCGGTCCCAACAAATCTGTAGCGACCTGACGCAACAAGGACACGACCCGCTCGTCGTTGCACACAGGAGGGACGCCCTTGATGATCTCGAATTCAGACCGGCCACCCAGTGCATTGGGGATAGTGAAAACCTTCGCCAGTTCCTCGGCCAATTGCTTCCGCACCGCCGCATCCATGCTGCGGATGGTGCCCGCCAGTTCCACCTGTTGGGGAATGATGTTCTCCGCGGTGCCAGCGTGGATGCGGCAGACGGAAATGACCGCTGGCTGGAAAGGATCAATACGCCGGGGTATGATGCCATAGATGGCGTTGAGCACCTGGGCCGCGATAAAAATCGGGTCTAGCCCCTGGTGGGGATATGCACCGTGACACCCTTGCCCGATGATCGTCGCGAAAAAAGTGTCCACGGCTGCCGAATCAGGCCCCACCGAAATCTCCACATAGCCTGTTGGCACGTCAGAGGCTACGTGCAGGGACATCACTACATCCACCCCCTCCATCGCCCCATCAGCGATCATCCGCTCCGCACCCCCTTTGCGCTCCTCGTCGGCGGACTCTTCCGCCGGCTGAAAGAGGAAGCGCACCTGGCCAGGCAGGTTCGGGTCATGTAACAGCATGGCGACACCCAAAAGGATCGCTGCGTGGGCATCATGCCCGCAGGCGTGCATCACGCCGGGCGTGCAAGAGGCGTAGGGGACATCGTTCGCCTCCTGGATGGGCAAGGCATCCATGTCTGCACGCAGGGCCACCACCGGCGATCCCTCTCCCAGGTAGCCAACCACGCCGGTTTTGCCCACGCCGGTTTTCACGCGCAGCCCTAAAGACCGCAGGGTATCGGCGACCAGGGCTGCTGTACGGGTCTCCTGGAAGCTCAGTTCAGGATGCTGGTGGATGTCTCGGCGAAGGCGCACGACTTGTTCCCGGATTTCCAGAGCGCGATCGAGCACTTTTCCTCCTCCCCTCATTTTCCCGCGGGTCTATTTCTTCGGCTTTCCCAAAAGCCATAGTATTCCGGCCGTGGTCCCCGTGCTTGCCTGCCGTTTGAGCTTTTCCACGACCACTGGCACGGTGCGACCATCCCCCAGCTTCAAAGTCGCCGGGCCTGGAGCAATCTTGCGGTGCTCGCGCACGAGATCAAAGATGCCTTCTTCTCCCGAGAGACCCCCTTCCGGATCCTGGTAGTGCTGGATGATACAGTTGATCTCCGCGATGAGTTCTCCCGATGCGGAATCGTGTAGAGTAGCCTTCATGTGTCTTTTCTGTCCTTCCTTTCCCAGTGTTGTTAGAACGAACTTGTCCCCGTTTCTTTCTCTTCCAGGCTTGTGGCAGCCCTGGGTTGCGTTCCCTCCGGTGGCAGGAGACGACCTTCAGCGATAAAGCGATTCAAGAGCTTGCGCGTCTCCTCCTGCTGCAAGAATGCCGAGAGGAGCACCTGCTTGTAGCGAATGGCGCGGGCGCTCTCCTCGATTTGTTCATCCAGCCGGTCGAGCAACTTGCTGGTGAGGTCGCCCAAAAGTTCGCGCAGTTGCTCTTGTCGTTGCGACAGGAGTTCATGTAACTGCTCATTCTCCAGGAGCAAGGCACTGATGGCATCGCGTTGATGGCCTGTGAATATGCCTAACAACCCTCCTTGAGAAAGCCGTTCCTTCAGGCGAGCGTTCTCCTTCTCCAAAGTGGCGATGCGCTGCTGCTGCTCTCGCAGCCTGGCTTCATAATCAGCCGCGATTTCCTCTTTGCTCTTGGCCACGGAATCCAAGATGCGCGAAACCGTCTCTTCCTGCCCTTTCCGCTGATCCGCCAGTGCCTCCTCTTGCCTCCGCCTGCTTAAGGCCAGGGCTATCCAGAGAGCCAGTAAGCCCAAGAAGGCGCAGATGATAAAGGTCACTAGGACGCGCGCGTCGAACAAAACCTCTGTTACGCTCATATTTTTCTCCAAATTTTCTCAAATTTGTACCAGGTGGGTCAAAATGGAAAGGATGTATCACTGGTCAACGCCCAGCGTGTTCAGACGCCTTGGCCGCTTGCAGGGCATCGGCTATCTGCCCCCTTGTCGCACGAATGGATGCTATTTTCCCAGCTTCATTGAAGGAAGCTCCTACCTCTACGGTCACGATCCCATCGAAATCGCGTGTCATGAGGGCCGTCGCCATGACATTTGCATCCAGATTACCTTGTCCCAGAGGCAGGTGTTGGTCTTCTCGCCCGTTGTTGTCATGCACATGCAATTCCCAGATAGGCAATGGCAGGCGTTGGATGTACTCTGCGATGCTCAAATCGCCTAGTTGTCCGCTGCGCCAGGAGATATTGAGATGGCCCAGGTCTAATAGGATACCCAGCCCAGGATGAGCCAGTTGTTCTGCGACGGCGTCAAAGCAAGCCAGATCGGTGTTAATCTGCCAATTCTCAAGGCCTACCCGGATACCCAGCGGCGCCAAAGTCTCCAATGCCTGTCGTAGCAGATCTATTGTGCCCTCCAGCGCGAAATGCATCACCCCATTATTATCCTTCGTGAAGCCTGGATCAAAGGTCATGGCCAGCACCCGTTGGCTCTCTTGCTGCCATTCAGCGACGGAATGGATATCGGCCAGAACGCGCACCCGCTCCGTGGTCTGGCTGCAATCGCCGATAGCTCCGTGCACTGTCACAAACAGATCATGCTTGACGACCAGAGATGCCAGTTGCGCTTCTTCCCCTTGTGCATCTGACGGATATACACGATACAGGAACGAGACTGTATCGAATCCCAGTTCCCGAAAAGCCGACAGCTTGCGAGCCATTGGCGCGTCTTTAACAGCCCAAGTCGTTACGCCGAAACGCATTGGCTTTGCCTCGCTTTCCTTCGCAGTGATCGTGCACGGGATTATACTTCAAGAGGGTGGAAAAGTCCATTGATAGGTCGAGAACGGGTGTCAGACCTGACGGGTTCATCGGCGTAACCGGGCAGCGATAGCCCACACCCCCAACCCCAGCCAGGTAGCGACGCTCAGCCCCAAGCCGATCCAAAAGCTTGGCGGCGAGAACCATAGGCGCACATCGTGTGTGCCCGCAGGGATATAGACCGCGCGGAAGAGATAATCCGCTCGCAGCACTTTCGTGCGCTGGCTATCAATGCTCGCCCGCCAACCCGGGTAGTAGACCTCGCTCAGCAGGAGATAGGCTGGCGCCGGCGTGCTGACGCGCAGCGATAGCCAGTTGGCTGCGTAGCCGGTAAAACCAAGAGCGGGCGGTTGACCGGCCGGAGGGTGTACGGGCTGGGGCTTTTCCTCCAGCACTATGGTGCGCGCCAGGTCTAGTGCAGGGTCGTGGATAGCAGCAAAGGCGGCTCCGTGGCTTTCCACCTGGATCGCCTCGTAGATAAGCTGCGCCATCGGGTAAGCCCTGGTATTCAGGTAGATATCCACCGCAGGCCCGCCCGTGTAAATGGGCACAAGCGTCGCATCTCCGGGGGCGCTCCCCTTGTCCGCCAGGACGTATTTGACCCCCAGCAGGCTGTAGAGCCTGTCGCCGCGCGTGCCGATGCTCCAGCGGTAGGTTTCATAGGCTCCCAGGTTCAGTGGATTGGCGATGCCGCCCATGTCGTAGAGGCCGTAGATGGCGGCGGTGTCGGGCTGCCAGGCACGCGCTGCGCTCGAATCAATGCGGTACAGGTTGGGATCGCTGCGTAGCCGAGCCACGACATCATCATGGCGAAAGCCCAGGGTGTGGTCTTTCCGCTCGACCTCCACCAACGATCCGCTGGCGATCAGGTCCAAGGCCAGGATGAGCACAGCAACTTTGTCTAGCCAACGCACTCCGAGGCCACGCGCCACCGCACCGACCCAAAGCAGCCCACCGAGGCAAAGGAATGCGGCGAGGCGGATGCCATAGTGAGCGCTGGCTAGACGCTCAGGAGGAATAGACACTGCCCTGCCCAGGCCCAGGGTCAGGCCAAACGCCAGCGCCAACATCAGCAAAACGACCCACTGGGCGCGCCGCGAGTGCCGAATCTGTTCCAATCCATAGGCGGCCAGGGCAGCCAGGCCGAAATCGGCCAGGATGATCGCCCGCGCAGGGGCGCGCAGGCCGCGAAAGCCAGGCAAGACGTGAAATAAACGGTAGAAAGGCGTGTTGCTCCCCAGGGCAATGGCGAAACCGAGGACGGCGATGAGGACAAAGAAGGTCAGCGGGAAACGGTCAGCCTCTCGTTTGCGCGCGCTCAGTAAACCCGCGACGGCCAGGGCCAGAGGCAGCACCCCCAGGTAACCCACCTCGACGCGCTCCCAGCCGCCCCAGAAGGCCACCGTCCCGCGCCCGTAAAAGCCCGGCGCCACCAGCCCGACCAGCGCCTGCCAGGGCAACGAGAAACGGCTCGCTTCCTCCCACGATAGGCTAGTGCGCGCGGTATGGCCCATCAATTCGTAGCCGGGCAGGAGGGCCACAGCCGCTCCGCCAACGCCTACTAGCCCAATAAATAAGGCCAGCGCAATCGTGTGGATCACCGCCCGCCCGCCGAGGTGCAGTCCGCCAACGAGGCGGTAGAGAGTGAGTATAAGCAAAGCCAACCCCAGGAAAAGGAGCATCTGCCCATGCCCGGCCAGAGCAGCGACGGCCAGCACCACCCCTGCACCTGCCGCCCAGCCTGCCGAGCGACGGGTGAAGGCGCGGTCGGCCAGCAGGATCAAGGCTGGGAGATAAGCGGCTGTGGCATTGAGGTTGAGGTTGCCAATATGGGTGACGAACAGGTCCGACAAGGCGAACGCTAACCCGCCAAAGAGCGCGGCGCTTCGCCCCAACCTTTGGCTGCGCAGCAGCAGGTACATCAGCGCAGCGGCCAGCATCACATGCAGGACGACCAACCCCTCCATGGTGGCGTAGCTAGGCTCCCCGCCGAGCAGGAAGACGAGGAGATTGATCGGGTAAAAGAGGCAGGATTGCTGGTCGGCGGCGAAGGGAGCGCCCGCGTAAAGCGTTGGGTTCCACAGCGGCAGCACCCCCTGGCGGAGTGAACGCGCGGCAAAGCGCCAGGCCGGCCAGAGGAAGGAAACCAGGTCCCCTCCCCCCCAGGGAATCCAGTATCCACCGACGAAGAGGGGCCAGAAGAAGGCGAGAACCAGGAGAACCAGGGTTGCCAGCGATAGTGCTTCGAGGATGTGGTCTCTTCTCATCGGGCTGTGACCTTGTTCGTGTCGAGGATTGCTCGTATCATACACGCGATCGGGGAATCGTCAATCGCGTTGCGGGGCAAGCGATGGTATAATATAGGCGGGTGCGGTGGGAAGAATGCCCTATCTGAGTCAGTGGTGCACCCACAAGAGACGAGGGAAAAACAATGGATGAGAAATTGCAAACCATTTTGACCGAATTGCGTCGTCGCTTGCAGGCTCTCTATGGCCCACGGCTGGCGCGGCTGGTGCTTTTCGGCTCTCAGGCGCGTGGCGACGCCGAGCCGAGATCGGATATTGATATCCTGGTGGTGCTGCACGGTGCAGTGACTCCTGGTGAGGAAATCGCCCGCACCGGTGCAGTGGCAGCCGAGTTGTCGCTGGAATACGACACGGTGATTTCCTGCACCTTTGTCTCTGCTGATCGTTATCTGACAGAGCAAAGCCCTCTGTTGCTCAACGTCCGCCGCGAAGGGGTGGTCGTATGATATCTGAACAGGCCGCCTTGCTTCATAAGGCTCAAGACAGTCTGCAAGCAGCCCAACTATTGGCAGATCAGGGGTTCTACGACTTTGCTGTTTCACGTGCTTACTATACCATGTTCTATGTGGCAGAGGCGCTTTTACTAGGGGAGGGCCTCACTTTCTCCAAACACTCGGCGGTCATTGCCGCCTTTGGTCAACAATTCGCCAAGACGGGGCGTGTGGCTATCGAGTTTCATCGCTATCTGGTTGAGGGTGAAAGCAGTCGAAACGTCGGCGATTATGGTATTCATCCAGGCCTGTCCAAAGATGAGGCCGTTGAGCAGATTGCCCGGGCAGCTAAGTTTCTGGAACTGGCCAAGCATCTCTTGGGTCCCTGGAGAGCCCCAGAGACAGAATAGCGCCCACATATTAGCCTAAGCAGAGGGGAAGACAATGAAACGCAAAGCACTGCTAAAAGATGGCGACAAGTTCGTGATGTTGGAGGAAAGCGATTTTAGGGCCGAGACAGCATTGCAAGAGGCCCTTAAGCGAAACTCCGAAGTCATTCCTGTCGCCGATCTCGAGTTGAACGAGGTCATCGTAGTGGGACGAGAAACAACCCTCCCTGTCGGGGCAATTGACCTGCTCCTGGTGGATGCTGACGGGCGAATTATCATCCTCGAGACCAAGCTTTCGCAGAATCCTGAGCTTCGGCGTCAAGTGATCGCTCAACTGCTCGATTATGGAGCCAGTCTGTGGCGGAACGCGTCCACTCTCAAGGAGTTCGAGGCGATGGTGCTCCGATATTGGCATTCTGATGCTTGTGAAGACGAACGTGTTAAGAATGCCAACTCGCTACGGGAGGGATTGGAGCCGATCTTTAAGGATCTGAGTGGGGAGGAGTGGGATTATGACGCATTTGAGGCCTCATTAGCGGATAACCTGGCAAACGGCCAGCATGTGCTCCTGGTTGTTGCTGGCGGGTTGATGGATGGACTGTCCCGCGATTTGCTCCAATACACCAACATCTGCCTGAACCTCCCACTTTATGGAGTGGAGATAGATGTCTTTGAGACAGCGGCCCGCCAGTTGATTGTGCCCAGAGGTGTGCGTTACACGGCCCAGATACACAAGAAGAAACCAACAGTTGGTCGCACTGACCGCCCCACTTTCTTGGCTGCTTGTACATCTCTGGCGGCGAGGTTCTTCGAACGTATGCTAGATGAAGCCGAGGAGCGGGATATGAGCATCTACTGGGGCTCCAAAGGTTTTTCGGTGCGAATGCCACTTGAGCAGCCCATAACAGTTATGTATGGTTATCCTCCTGACGAATTCCAGGTGTATACAAGCAACTGGCCGCTTGATATTGGAGGGCAGACCGAATTCCGAAGACAGCTTAGTGAAATAGCACCCTTTAAGCCATCGGGCCAATACACTAACATCCTTCACCTGGATAAGAAGACAGAACAACAAGCTTACGATGCATTGGCGTTTATGTGGGGTGAGATCGAAAAAAGATGGCCACAGCGATCAGCGTGAGCAAATAAATCTCAAGGGGATGAGAGCTACATAATTTGATCGGGGAATTCTTCGGTGAGGAAATGGCGAATCGTGAGGATAGAAATGCCCGCATACTCCCTCAAATCTAGGAGATGATGATCGCCCGATACAACGTAGGCAGCGCCGGCTACAAGCGCACAGCGCAGAAAAACATCGTCATCCGTATCAGCAGCCACAATGGGATCTCCACCTGGCACCTCGAATATGGAAGCCAGGCCCATAGCATACGCCACCACCTCCGAAGGGGTGAGTTTCAGTTGCTCCAGGCGAGGTTGCAGCCGTTCATGGGACAACACCTCAGCCAGTTCGGTGAGCATAGAGAGAGACATGCATATCTCAACTGCGCCTTCTTCTGCCAGGCGCAGCAATCTCCAAGGCAATCCCTGCCATAACAGGCCCGAAACCCAGATATTGGTGTCTATCACAATACGCACGGGTTACCCTGTTCGTCGCTGGCGTCGAACCTCATGGACAATCTCGCTGATTTCCTGCAAAGATAGCGGCTCTCCCTCTGGGGCCTGTTCCACCACTTTCGTGACTGGAGAGGTAAGGCGCTTCAAATGCAAGACATCTCCTTCGACCCAGACGATGAAACGGTCTGAAGGGCGAAAACGCGCCGCGATCTCATCCGGCAGCTTCAAGGTGTTTTGCGAGGTAAGTTCAGCTACCTCTGCCATTTGCCTTCTCCTCATTTGCTAGTAAGCTTCTGTGGATAGTATATCGTGCTTGCCACCGGATGTCAAGAAGGATTGGCAACCAAAACATGACCTTATGTCAAAATGACAACGAAACCACCATCTCCACTTACGACGCCACAGCCCAAGCCTACACCGACCGCTGGTTCACCTTCCGCCTGGAAAAGCAGATGCGCCGCTTCACCAGTTACCTTACTCCCGGCGCGCTCGTCCTCGACGCCGGCTGCGGCCCAGGGCGCGACGTGGGCTACCTGCGCGAACTCGGCTACCGCGCCATCGGCCTGGATCGCTCGTGGGGGATGCTATCGGAGGCGCAGCGGCGTGTCCACGCTCCCTGGGTCTGCGGCGACCTTCGCGCCCTCCCCTTCGCCGATGGCTCCTTCGATGGCGCATGGGCCTGCGCCTCGCTGTTGCATCTCCCAAAGGCGGATATGCCACGCGCCCTGGCCGAACTGCGACGAGTGCTAAAAGGGGGTGTGCTTTTCCTGGCGCTCAAGAAGGGGGACGGGGAGGAGCGGGTTATGGGGAGCGACGGGCGTTGCCGCTACTTCGCCTACTACCAGATGCCGGAGTTGCACGATCTCTGCCTGGAGGCACGGTTTGAGATACTCGAAGCGCAGACGGAGGCCGACGCCGCGGGCCGCGCGGAAGTATGGCTGAACCTCATCGCCCGCGCTGTCGGGGGTACGCCGCTTGGCCTGGCAGAAGGATAGTGATAGAATAAAAACAAATGTAAGGGTGAGTTATCTACCATGAACCTCAAACAAATGGCTGGCGAACGGGCGGCCGATTTCGTTCAGAACGGGTTGGTCATCGGGCTGGGGAGCGGCTCCACCGCCTACTACGCCGTGGTGAGGATCGGCCAGTTGTTTCGCGAGGGAGCCTTGCGCGATATCGTGGGCATCCCTACCTCCCTCGCCACGGAAAAGCTGGCGCGAGAATGGGGCATCCCGCTGACGACCTTGCAGGAGCATCCGCAAATCCACTTGACCATAGACGGCGCCGATGAGGTAGACCCGCAACGGAATCTCATTAAAGGGGGCGGCGGCGCGCTGCTCCGCGAAAAGATCGTCGCCCGCGCTAGCCGGCGGGAGATCATCGTCGTGGATCACTCCAAGTTGGTTCCCCGATTGGGGCACCATTTCCTTTTACCTGTGGAGGTGATCCCCTTCGGCTGGAACATCTGCGCCCGCGAATTGGAGAAACTCGGCTGCCGGAGCAAGCTGCGCAAGGCGCAAGACGGCCCTTATATCACAGACGAGCGGAACTATATCCTGGATTGCACCATACCTCCCGAAGCTGAACTGGCCTGGCTGGAGAAAGAGATCAACAACATCCCCGGCGTCGTCGAAAATGGGCTTTTCCTGAATCGCGCCGACCTGGTGATCGTGGGTTCACCGCAAGGCGTGCGCCTGATCGGGGCTACGTAGGAGCAATATCAGAATGTTCAAGCGCCTGCTCGGGCCTAGACGGACAGGGTTAGCAGAGTTGATTCTGGTTATCACCTCTATCCTGATCCTGCTCGGGACATCTGTTACGAGATCGAATACTCCTGTTCCGCCTCCTGTGTTGGGAAAGCGGCCCGATCCCTCGCCAACGCCCTTTAACCCTACCCCGGAAAGCGATCCCTCGCCAACGTTCTTCAGTCCTACCCCGGACAGCGATCCCTGCCCTGCGAACTCTATCCAGCGGCCCGTCGTCTACCTGCCGCTCATGGCCGGAAGGCAGACCCCTACGCCCACCCAGGAGAAAACCACGATCCCAACACCTGTTGATCCCTGTGCCCATCTGGTCACGCGCCAGGGAGATCAGTTCTTCCTGGAGGGAAAGCCCTTTCCCTTCGTAGGCACCAACGTCTCTTACCTGATGGAGGATTATTTCCCTGAAGCCGAGGCGGAGAAGGCTATCGCTTACTTGGCCGCTGCCGGAGCGACGGCGCTCCGTGTCTGGCTTTATCCGCAGCATAACCTGGATCGGGCGGCGCGGCTATTCGACCTGGGGCGCAAGTATGGCCTCCGCTTCGTTGTGACTTTGGAGAATTACTACTTTGACAAGGGCTCCTGGTGGTTTGACAACAGCACCCCTTATCGCACCGTGTACCTGCCCCATGTGCGCAGGACGGTGGCCCACTTTCGAGACCGGCCAGAGATTATGATCTGGGAGCTGATGAACGAGCCGAACTGCTCCGGGGATACGATAGGCAACTGCCCGGATAACATGGTGCGTTGGGCCAAAGCTGTCTCGGAAGAGATCAAGGCTCTGGACCCGTGCCACCTCATCTCAGTTGGCGTGATCCGCATAGACCCGACGGCAGAGCACTACGAGCGCTTGCACGCGCTGCCCTCTATTGACGTGGTCAGCATCCACAAAGGGGCCGATGTCTGGCCGAGTGAGGAGATCGAGATCGCACGCAAGCTGAACAAGCCGGTGCTGATCGGCGAGGTGTATAGCGAGGCATATGACAAGGGATGCCAACGGCTTTACGACCGCGGGGAGGAAAAACGCGCCGCGATCATCGCTGCGGACATGGCGCGTGCCTGGGCCACAGGTGTAGATGGCTACCTACTCTGGCAATACGGCCACGGCTCAATTATGGTGGGCAAGGAGATCTCGCACTATTGCGGCATCCATGACTATATGCGCGATGATCCCGTTTGGCAGATTCTGAAAGCGGCTCCTGTTCCCCGTCTTCCCTGTTCGCGGTGATGAGATGAAAGTGCGCTATAGCATCAATTTATCCATGAGTAAGATACACTGAAGTAGCCTTGTGAATAGACAAGCGGATGGTCTGCGATGACTCCGGCGAAAGCGATAACTAT